>DATDLN010000156.1:0-2400 GCA_036519295.1 Thermoleophilaceae bacterium | reverse complement strand
AGCTGTGCCGGCGCGATCTGGTGCCGGCGCTCTGGGTGCCGCCGCTCGAGCGGCGCGCGCTGCGCGAGCAACTGCGGCGGCGGATGCACCTCGTCCGCCTGCGCGCCTCGGCGATGAACCGGATCTTCGGGCTGCTGACGCAGTGGGGGCTGCGCGTCTCGCTCGCGCGGCTGCGCGCCTCGGACGCGGTGGAGCTGCTCGCCGACCGCGGCGTCGACGCGACGTGGCGGCGCTCGATCGCCGAGGCGCTGGCGGTGATCGAGCCGCTCGACGAGCGCATCGCCCGCTCGAGCGCGAGCCGCGCCAAGCCGCCCGCGACGACCAGCGCGTCGTGCTGCTGGAGACGATCCCCGGCGTCGGCGACCTACTCGGCCCGACGCCGGCCAGCGAGATCGGCGACGTCGCCCGCTTCGCGACAGCGCGCAAGCCGATCGGCTACGCCGGCCTCGCGCCGCGCGTCCACCAATCCGGCGAGCGCTCGCACACCGGCGCGCTCTCCAAGCCGGGCTCGCGAACGCTGCGCTGGGCCGCCGTCGAAGCGACCCACGCCGCCCGGCGCCCGACCAACCCCTGGCACGAGCTCAACAGCGACATCGCCAAGCGCACCGGCAAGAACCCCGCCAAGTCCGCCGTCGCGCCCAAAATCCTGATCGCCCGCTGGCACATCCCCGGCCGCCAGCAACCCTCCAAGCCCGCCCGCCCGCAGACGAGCGGGACCACCGAAATCTCGGCAAGCTCCCGCTGCCTTCTGGCCGCCCGACGGCCCCGCACGGAATTGAGAAGCCGAGCCAGCTCCCACCAACAATCCGCGCACCAAGCGCCAAAAGAGAAATGAGCAACCCGCTCCACCACGCCGAGAGCACCCAACAAAGACCACCACCCGCTCGACAACCGGCCCTTAAAGAGAAAGCAGTAGTGACGCGCCATATGGCGCGGTCGCGCGTTGCTGGTGCTGCTGCTCGTTAGAGCGTGTACCTCTCCGCTGGTCGCCGGGCGTGCGGCGGAGGCCCGGGGGATCATCTCTGGGAAGGCGCTCGCTTCGGCGCGGGCGCGGCTGTCGTTGACCTTGTCGGCGGCGCGGCCGCGGCGAGCCGCGCCTGGTACTCCTCCTCCGTGACGCCACCGATCGCGTCGCGCAGGCGCTCCTTGCACCGATCGGTCAGGCGGCCGGCCCGGAACCGGTGCTCGGCACGCGCCTGCTTGGCCGGGCGGCGCTCCCCATAGAAGCGCTTCGCCCAGACCGAGCGCGGTTTGGCGAGCCGCAGCCCGGCGTAGACGGCGAGCCCGGGGACGAAGATGCCGAACAGAGCGTCCACGAGCCGGTACTTGGCAGCGGCGATCAGCACCCAGCCGAAGTGCAGCGTCGCCACCGTCACGGTAAACGCCAGCACCGCGAGCGAATCGTCGCCGACCCGGGTAGGCACGAACGCGAGCAGTACGAAGGCGATCAAGCCCAGGGCTATCAGCGTCGCGTCGATCGAGCTGCGGCCCTCGCGCGACCAGTAGACGTCGTCGAGATGGAGCCACAGGGCGTACTCGTCGATGGCGAGGCCGAGGCCGATGCCGAAGAGCACCGCGTAGACCGCGTACCACGGACCATCGGTCTCCCCTGCCGCGAAGCTAAGCCCACCGGCCACCATCATGAGCACGATCCCGAAGAAGAGGTGGTGCACATGCACGCCGCCCTCGGACACGACGCTGCCCGGCCACCACGGCACGCGGGGACTGCGCATCAGGCGGGTCGAAAGGCGGATGAACCCGAACGCGCACACGAAGCCGACCAAGGTCAGGAAGAGGAACCGGCGCTCGCCGAGGCTGCCCCACGCCTCGCCGATCACGGAAGCGAACACGGCGTCCATCGCCCTAGCCTCTCCCATCCCCGCGGGCGCGGCAAGCCCGGAGTCCGCCGGTCAGCCCACCGCGCGTTCAACCAGCCACGCTCCCCAGAGCCGCTCGACTCCCTGTCTACTGGAGCACCGCGCTACCGCCTCGGACGAATACGAGCAGCGGCCGGCCGGTGCTGCGTTGCGTGGGAAGCGATAGGGCGACCCGATGGCTTGCTACCCCGTTAGGCCGCGGGTCATGTCGAGTGTTACCAGGGCGTCGCCGCTGACAAAGCCCCACGGGCGGCGCTGCCTACGAGCGCGCGTATTCCTCCGCCGAGCGCGCCTCGAACTCGAAGCCGACGAAAGTCTCGTCGCCTACGACCCATCCGTCATGGCCCGGTTCGATCACGTAAGCGTCGCCCGGCCCGATGTCGGCCTCGGTTCCGTCCTCGTGTGTGATGTGGAGCCTGCCGGACTGAGCGACGCCCACGTGCCGGACCTGGCAGCTGTCGGTGCCCACGACCGGCTTCACGCACTCCGACCACTTCCAGCCCGGCTCGAACGTCATGCGGGC
>DATDLN010000155.1:0-5352 GCA_036519295.1 Thermoleophilaceae bacterium | reverse complement strand
GATTCCGCGCGGGCCTACGGCACCGTCCAGACCGCATCCGTGTACACGAACGAGGACCAGCGGGACAACCACCTGCGCTCCGAGGACTTCTTCCACGCCGAGGCACACCCGGAGCTGTCGTTCGAGTCCACCGCGATCCGTCCGGTCGACGACGGCACCTTCGAGATCGAGGGCGACCTCACGATGCGAGGCGTAACCCGGCCGATCACGCTGAATGCCGAGGTTCTGGGCACCGAGAGCGATCCCTGGGGCAACGAGCGCGTCGGGCTTGAGGTCAGCGGCGGGCTCGGGCGCGGCGACTGGGGGATGACGTTCAACCAGGCGCTCGGGAGCGGGAACGTCCTGGTCTCGGACCGCGTGAAGCTCAGCCTCGACATCTCCGCGGTCAAGCAGGCTCAGTAGCTTTCGCGGGCACCATGGCTTCTCGGCCGGATCGATCGGACGGCGAGCTCACGCTCGACCGCCTGCCCGATCCGGCCGAGGTGGTCGATGTGCTGCCCCTGGAGGGCGTCTCGAGCAGCCCGACCGAGGCGCGCGAGCCACACCGCCACGACTACCACGAGCTGATCTGGGTGCGGTCGGGCAGCGGGCACCACCTGATCGACGGGAGCCGCGTGCCGGCGCGCCCGGGGACCATCACGTTGATCGGGCGCGGCCAGGTGCACGTCTTCGAATGCGCCGAGGACGTGGGCGGCGCGGTCGTGCGCTTCGGCGAGGAGCAGCTGTTCGGCGGGACGGAGCAGCGGGTGGTGCCCGGCTGGCTGCTGGCAGGGAGGTGCGGGCGCACGGTCAGCGTTCCCGCGGAGGAGACGGACCGGCTCGAAGCGGTGATCGAGGCGCTGCGAGGCGAGGTGGGGCGGCCACACGATCCGCAGAGCGTCGAGCTTCAGCGCCAGCTCGTCTCCGTGATCCTGCTCTGGATCGAGCGCTGGTACGACGCGGCGCGCGCGGAGGAGCGCGAGGCGCAGGAGGCAGACGAGGCGGACGTTCAGCTCCTGCGCCGCTTCGTCTCGCGGCTCGAGTCGGACTTCGCCGATCATCACGACGCCGCCCACTACGCCGACGCGCTGGCGGTACCGCCCGCGGCGCTGTCGCGGGCGCTCGCGCGCGCGACCGGAAGCTCGACCAAGGAGCTGGTCACCGACCGCGTGATGGTGGAGGCCGCCCGGCTACTCCGCTTCAGCGACCTGACCGCCGGGCAGACCGCCCATCGGGTGGGCTTCTCGGATCCGCTCTACTTCTCGCGGGCGTTCAAGCGGCACTACGGCGAGTCGCCGACCGCCTACCGCGCCCGGGTGCGTGGAACCGCCAAACTGAGCGCATGAGCGCTTTATCCGGACTCTCACCCGCGACCCGGCTCGGCCCGGTGCATCTGGCGGTGACCGACCTCGAGCGCTCGAGCGGTTTCTACGGCGACGCGATCGGGCTCGGCGTGCAGGGCCGCGAGAACGGCGTGGTTGCGCTCGGCGCCGGAGGCGAGGATCTGCTCGTTCTCCACGAGGAGCCCGCGGCGTCGCGGGCGGCCGCCGGGCGCGCCGGCCTCTACCACTTCGCCCTCCTGCATCCCTCGCGGCTGGAGCTGGCGCGCGCCGCGCAGCGCCTGGCGCTCACGAGAACGCCGATCCAGGGCGCGTCGGACCACAAGTTCTCGGAGGCGATCTATCTCCCGGATCCGGACGGCAACGGGATCGAGCTGTATGCCGATCGCCCGCGCGAGCAGTGGCCCGAGCCGCTCGAGGCACTCCCGCCCGGCGGGCCGCTCCCGCTCGACCTTCAGAGTCTGCTCGAGCTCGCCCGGGACGGCGAGCCGGGCGGCCGGGCCGATCCGGGCCTCGTGGTGGGCCACATCCACCTGCACGTGGGCGGGCTCGAGGACGCGCTCGGGTTCTATCGCGACGTGGTCGGCTTCGAGCCGATGATCCTGACCCCGAGCGCGGCCTTCGTGTCGGCCGGCGGCTACCACCACCACCTCGGGCTCAACACCTGGCGCGGCGAAGGCGTGGCGCCCGCTTCCGCCGACGCCGTGGGTCTGCGCCGCTGGACCGTGTTGCTGCCGGACGACGGCGAGGTGGAGCGGGTCCGGGCCCGGGTGGACGAGGCCGGTCTCGAGCACGAGGACCGAAACGGCGGCTTCGTGGTGCGCGATCCCTGGGGCATCCCGCTGCTGGTGGCGGCTGAGGCGTCCTGACCCTCGCGAGCGAGATCGCCGGGCGCCGCCTGGGCCTGCCCCGCCCCGAGACGCGCGACGTGCTGGTGGAGCGCGACCTCGAGGTTCCCATGACCGACGGCGTCGTGCTGCTGGCGGACCGCTACGCGCCGAGGGCGGACCCGTCGCGGCCCACGGTGCTCGTCCGCTCGCCGTACGGACGCCGGGGAGTGTTCGGCTTGCTCTACGGCCGGCTCTTCGCCGAGCGGGGTTTCCAGGCCGTCGTGCAGAGCGTGCGCGGGACGTTTGGCTCGGGCGGCGAGTTCAACCCCTTCGACGAGCGCGCCGACGGGCTGGCCACGATCGCCTGGCTCGAGAAGCAGCCGTGGTTCGAAGGGCGCCTCGGCATGACCGGCAGCAGCTACCTGGGGCTGACGCAGTGGGCGGTGGCTCGCGATGCCGGCGAGTCCCTGGACGCCCTAACGCCCTCCGTCACCGCGTCGCAGTTCCACAGCCAGGCCTATGGCGGCGGCAGCATCGCCCTCGCCACCGCGCTCTCCTGGGTCGTGATCGTGGCCGCCCAGGAGCGGCGCTTCGCCACCCTGCGGATGCTGCTCGGCCTTCGCCGGCTGCCACCGCTGCTCGACAGCCTGCCGCTGGGAGAGCTCGATGCCCTGACCACCGGCCGCCCGCTCGGCTTCTACGCCGAGTGGCTCAGCCACAGCGCGGCCGACGACCCGTACTGGGTCGCGCGGGACTACTCGGCGGGGGTGGCCGAGGTGAGCGCCGCGGTGCAGCTCGTGGGCGGCTGGTACGACATCTTCCTGCCCTGGATGCTCGAGGATCACGCCACCTTGGTGGCCGCCGGCCGGGCGCCCCAATTGGTGGTTGGCCCGTGGACCCACACCTCGCCCGGGTTGCTCGTCGTCACCATGCGCGAGGCGCTCGGCTGGCTGCGAGCGCACCTCCTCGGCGACCGCCGCCTGAGCTCGGACGCGCCGGTGCGCGTGTTGGTCGGCGGCGCCGCCCGCGAGTGGCGAGAGCTGCCGGCGTGGCCGCCGCCGGAGGCGCGCCCGTTGCGCCTCCATCTCCACGGCGGCGGCGGGCTCGGGCCGGCCGAGCCGGGCGACTCGCCGCCGGACCGCTACCGCTACGACCCGGCGTCGCCGACGCCCGCGTTCGGCGGACCGGTCCTGCTCGAGCGGGCGCCGGTGGTCGACAACCGTCCGCTCGAGGCGCGGGCCGATGTGCTCACCTACACGAGCGAGCCGCTCGAGGCGGACCTGGACGTGATCGGGCCGGTGACGGTCGAGCTCCACGCGCGCTCGAGCCTCGATTACTTCGACCTCTTCGCCCGGGTCTGCGACGTCCACCCCTCGGGCCTCTCGCTGAACGTGTGCGATGCGCTGGCGCGGGTCGCACCAGACGGCTCAGCGGAGCAGGGGGCCGACGGGGTGATCCGGGTGTCTTTTGAGCTCTGGCCCACGGCCCACCGTTTCGCGCCGGGCCACCGTGTGCGCCTCCAGGTCTCGAGCGGCGCACACCCGCGCTACGCGCGCAACCCCGGCACGGGCGAGGATCCGGCCACCGCCTCGCGCCTCGTGGCCTCCGATCAGGAGCTGTTCCACGACCCCTCCCACCCGTCGGTGTTGACCCTCTCCGTCGTGGACGGGGGCGACCGATGAGCGCGATCGGGCTCGGGCTCGCGGCGCTCGGGCGCCCCGGCTACCTGAACCTCGGCCATGGCGACGACCTCGGCGGCGACCGCTCGGTCA
The DNA here is from genome assembly GCA_036519295.1 of Thermoleophilaceae bacterium. Taxonomy (GTDB): domain Bacteria; phylum Actinomycetota; class Thermoleophilia; order Solirubrobacterales; family Thermoleophilaceae; genus JACVRW01. Next base: position 1,431 of record DATDLN010000155.1, on the reverse strand, counting down.
AGGGCCTCGAGCGCCGCTGCCACGAGGTGCTCGACGCCGGCTACGAAGGCGGCGTGCGGCACTTCGACGCGGCCCGCTCCTACGGACGCGCCGAGGAGTTCCTGGCCTCCTGGCTTGAGGCGCGCGGGATCTTGCCCGGAGCGGTGACAGTGAGCTCGAAGTGGGGTTACACCTACACGGCGGGGTGGCGGGTCGACGCCGATCCGCCCGAGGTCAAGGACCTCTCGCTCGAGACGCTCCGGCGGCAGCTGGCGGAGACCCGCAGCTGGCTCGGGCCGTGGCTCTCGCTCTACCAGATCCATTCGGCCACCGTCTCGAGCGGCGTGCTGGACGATGCCGGGGTGCTGGAGGAGCTCGCCGGCCTGCGGGATGGCGGGGTGACAGTGGGCCTCACCGTGACCGGGACCGACCAGTCCGAGACGATCGACCTCGCGCTCTCGCGAGGGGGATTCGACTGGGTGCAGGCCACCTACAACCTGCTCGAGCGCTCCGCGGGCCCGGCGCTGGAGCGTGCCCACGCGGCGGGCCTGCGGGTGATGGTGAAGGAGGCAGTCGCGAACGGGCGGCTGACGCCGCGAGGCGGCTGCGCACCGCTGGAGGCGGTGGCGAAGCGGCTCGGGGTCACGAGTGACGCGATCGCGCTCGCGGCGGTGCTCTCGCGGCCGTGGGTCGACGTGGTCCTGAGCGGCGCCGCCACGCCCGAGCAGCTGCGCAGCAACCTCGCGGCGCTCGAGGTGCGGTGGTCCGCGGAGCTCGATGACGAGCTGGCCGGGCTGGCCGAGCCGAGCGAGCGCTACTGGTCCACGCGCTCGGGGCTCACCTGGACCTAGGGCCGAACGACAGCTTGCGCCCGAAAACGTAGCCGCTACTCGGACGCTCAGGCACTCACTCCGCGGCCCCGTTTCCAGTCCTTGACTCCCTGCGACGAGCCGCTGGAACTCCACGGACCGGACACGGCCGACGACTCAGACTTCTGCGCCGCCGTCGCGCCCTGAGGCTCCGCTGGCGGGGTGCCCACCCGCTGTGTCCGCGCGGCCGAGGGTGCTCAGCCGTCGTCCGTGTCGGAGAATCGGGCTCGCTTATGCTCCCGATAGCGGCGGTTGTCGGCTAGTGGGTCCTCCCGATACTCGGGGTCCTGCGTTCGCCGCTCCCGATGGCGTCGCCGCGCGTTGGCTCGTCTTCGCTCCCGGTATGTATGAAGTGCGGGGAGCAGAAGCCGCGAGCGTGAGTTCAGCCGGGATCGCTCGCGGAAGGACTGCCGCTCTCGCAGTGCAAGGCGTGCGTGCGCCAGTGGCAACAGGAGACGCCGAGCCCGGGGCCGACTACCGCCGCCCTTGGCAGTAGGCGAACCCGGACAAGAAGCGAGCCCAGGACCGACGCTACCGGGGAGCGGAAGGGCCGGGACGCCGACTGCTGTCGTTCGGGCCCTAG
>DATDLN010000154.1:0-8966 GCA_036519295.1 Thermoleophilaceae bacterium | reverse complement strand
GGCTTGTTCGGCGGCGTCGAGCTCGCGGCGCCGTTCCGCCGTGGCGCGCTCAAGCTCCGCCGCGCGCGCTCTCGCCGCCCCGAGTTCCGCCTCGAGGCCGGCCAGCTCGCGGGTGAGGCGCTCCTCGCGGCCCGCGTCGAGCTCCGCCAGATCGCGCTCGATCGCGGCGATGCGGTCCCCGGGCCGGTCCTCACCGGATGACAGCTGCGCCTCGGCCGCCGCCTGGCTCTGGAGCACCTCGAGCTGGTGGAGGCGCCGCTCGCGCCGCTCTCGCGCGGCCGCAGCCTGCTCGCGCAGTCGCTCCAGGCGCATCGCGATCCGCTCCGCGGCCGAGCGCGCCGAGTAGAGGCGCCCCTGGAGGCGTTCGCGGTCGCGGGTCTGGGCGGCAAAGGCCTGCTCAGCCTGCTCGCGTCGCCGCGCGACCTCCGCCAACAGCCGTTCCGCCTCGTCGCGCTCTGCGCGGACGGCCTGTGCTCGCTCCTCGGCCTCGGCGAGCGTCCCCCGCGTGGTGCGGGCGGCGTCGCGCGACAGCTCGAGGCGCGCCTCGAGCGTCTGGCGCTCGAGCCGCTCGTGCAATTCCGCGGCCTCCGCCTGTCGCGTGAGCGGCCGCAAGCGTGAGCGCGCCGCGCGCTCCACGTCGAGCGCCCGAGCGAGGTTCTCCTCGGTGCGTTCGAGCTTCAGCTGGGCCCGCCGACGCCGCTTTCGGTGTTTGCCGAGCCCCGCGGCCTCCTCGATCAGGAGCCGCCGCTCGCGTGGCCGCGAGAGCACGATCTGCTCGACCTTGCCCTGGGACACCACGGAGTGCATCTCCTTGCCGAGCCCGGAGTCCGACAGCACCTCGATCACGTCAACGAGCCGGCAGCGGGCGCCGTTCAGGCGGTACTCACCCTCGCCGTCGCGCTCGAGCCGCCGCACGATCGAAATCTCGGCGAAGTCGGCATCGAGGCGCCCGTCCCCGTTCTCGATGACGACCTCCACCTCCGCGGCTCCCGACCCGGGGACACCGTGTCCTCCGGCGAAGATCACGTCCTTCATGGATTGGCCGCGCACCGCCAGCGGCGACTGCTCCCCGAGCGCCCACAGCACCGCGTCCGTGATGTTCGATTTGCCAGAGCCGTTTGGGCCGACGATCACCGATACGCCCGGGCCGAACTCGAGCCTGGTCCGGGTGGGAAAGGACTTGAACCCCTTTAGCGTGATCGAGCGGAGATGCATTAGCCGCCGAGCGCGTCCAAGGCGTGCAGTGCCGCCTCCTGCTCCGCGCCCTTCTTGGTCTTTCCCTCCCCCCGGCCGACCTCCTGCCCGTCGACTTCGGCCACGGCCACGAAGCTGCGGTCGTGGGCCGGCCCCTGCTCCTCGATCGTGCGATAGATGACCACCTCGGCCCTCCGCGCCAGCCGCTCCTGCAACACGGATTTGTAGTCGACGGGGTGCTCGAGCGCGTCGTCGATCTCGTCCGAGAAGGACGCGACCACCGCCGGGGCGGTGCGATCGAATCCGAAGGCGAGGTAGGCCGCGCCGATGATCGCCTCGCACACGGACGCGAGCACGCGTTCGGAGTCGACCAGCATCGCCGCGCTCCGAACCGTGGCTCCGTCGGGCGCTTCCCTCCGCAGTTCGTCCGGCACCCCCAGCTCGCGCGCCACACGCGCGCAGGAGGGCCCGCTGACCGCCTGCGCTCGCACCTTCGTGAGGCGCCCCGCGCCGTAGCGCTCGAAGCGCGGGTAGAGGTGCGTCGACACCGCCAGGCTCAGGACCACGTCACCCAGGAAGGCCAGCCGCTCGTAGGACTCCGCGCGGTGCTCGACCCAGGAGGCGTGCGTGAACGCCTGCCGTCGCAGGTCGTCCGGCAGTTCCGCGAGTAGCTCGGCGAGCGTCTCAGCCTTGGATCTCCGCGGCATGGACGGCGACGAAGTCCGCGGCCTGGCCGACCGTTTGGATCTTGGCTGCCTCCTCGTCGGGGATGCGGATGCCGTAGTTGTCCTCGAGCTCTACGACCAGTTCGACCAAGTCGAGCGAGTCGGCCTCCAGGTCCTCTTTGAAGCGCGTCTCCTCACCGATGCGGTCCGGCTCCACGCTCAATTCAGTGGCCAGGTGCTCCCGGATGCGCTCGAGAACCTCGTCTCGTTCCATCCCTGCTCTCTCCGCGTCTACAAATCGCCTCGCGTCGTGCCAAGGGCGACGCTAGCAGCGGGAACGGACCGCAACACCCCCGCCGCGTCCAGGGCGGCGCCCGTGCGGCCGACCATATCCTCGTCGACGGCCCGCTGCGCGAGCTTGACGGCGTGTTCGATTCCGATGGGCCCGAAGCTTCCGTGCGCGACCACCACGGGCTTGCGCAACCCGAGCAGGATCGCGCCGCCCACGCGCTCCGGGTCGATCTCGTCGCGGAGCTGGCCGATCTTGCCTCGGATCAGGAGCCCGCCCACGCTGGAGACCGGTCCCGATCGCACCCGCTCGCGGATGGTGTCGCGCAGGACCTTCGAGGTGCCCTCGAGCACCTTGAGTGCGACGTTGCCCGTGAAGCCGTCCGTGACCACCACGTCGGCTGTGGCGTTCGGCAGGTCGAAGCCCTCGAGATTCCCCACGAAGTTGAGGCTCCCCGACGCGATGCGCTCGTGCGCCGTCAGCACGTCGGGCGTGCCCTTGCCGGACTCCTCGCCCACCGAGAGCAGCCCGACCCGCGGCCTCGACCGCCCGACGATCGCCTCCATGAAGGACGAGCCCATGTAGGCGAACTGCACCAGGTGGTCCGGTCGGACCTCGACGCTTGCGCCGGCGTCGAGCAGCAGCACAGGTCCGCCGGGGATGGGCAAGAGCACGGCGAGCGCGGGGCGGAACACGCCGTGCAGGCGCTTGACGGAGAGAGTGGCCGCGGCGAGCGTCGGGCCGGTGCTCCCCGCCGACACGAGTGCCTCTGCGCGCCCCTCGCCCACGGCGCGGGCGGCCTGAACGATCGAGGCATCCCGCTTCGACCGCACCGCCGCCACGGGCTCGCCACCGGCCTTCACTGTCACGGGGGCGTCGACGATCTCGGCGTGCGGCCCGGCTCCGCCGAGCCGAGACGCCGGACCGAACAGCAGCACCGGCACGCCCGATCGGCGGACACCTTCGGCGACGGCGGCCGGCCCCTGGTTGGCGCCGTTCGCGTCGACCGCGATCACCGTGCTTCCGACCGAGACGTCGGTCGTGTTCCGGCGAGCGAGAACCGAGCATGGTAAGGACGCAGGCCGCAGTCGATGCCGGAGGCATCGGCGAGGCCGAGGACGCCGCCAGGCGACGGTTCGCAGCCGCCGGACGCGGCCGAGGTCGAGGGAGGGAGCACTACTCCTCGTCGTCGGACACGTCCGCCTGCTGCACGACGACCTCGCGGCCGGCGTAGGTGCCGCAGTTCGGGCAGACGCGATGCGGAAGGCGCGGCTCGTGGCAGCGCGGGCAGTAGCGAAGGCCCGGCTGGGCGGCCTTGTGCTGCGAGCGCCGCTTGTGGGTCCGCGAATGCGACTGTCTCTGCTTGGGGACGGCCATGACGGCGGGGAGTGTAGCCGTTAGGCTCGCCCTGGCCCTTAGGAGAGGAGAGCGATGTACGACTACGTGATAGTCGGCGCGGGCTCGGCCGGCTGCGTCCTGGCCAATCGTCTGAGCGAGGATCCGGACGTCAGCGTGCTGCTGCTGGAGGCCGGCGGACCGGACACCAACGACCTCGTCCATCTGCCCGCTGCGTTCTCGGCCCTCTACCGGACCGCCCAGGACTGGGACCACTCCACGGTCTACGAGCCCCACGCGAACGACCGCCGCATCTACCTCCCGCGCGGCAAGGTTCTCGGCGGCAGCTCCTCGATCAACGCGATGATCTACATCCGCGGCAACCGGGCCGACTACGACGGCTGGGGCCTCGACGGCTGGGGCTTCGACGATCTCCTCCCCTACTTCAAGCGCGCCGAGGACAACGAGCGCGGCGCGGACGAGTTCCACGGGTCCGGCGGCCCGCTGCCCGTCTCCGAGGGCCGATCGCGCAACCCGTTGTCACAGGCTTTTCTCGACTCGGCCGCCGCCCGAGGCCTGGCCGCCAATCCCGACTTCAACGGCGCCGAACAGGACGGTGTCGGCTGGTATCAGCTCACCCAGCGCGGCGGCGCGCGTGCGAGCGCCGCGGTCGCCTATCTCCACCCGGTGCTCGACCGCCCCAACCTCACCGTCGAGACGCACGTTCACGCGCTGGCGATCCTGTTCGAGGGCGATCGCGCGGTCGGCGTGCGGGGGGCGCGGCTGAGCGAGCCGCTCGACTTCCGCGCCGAGCGCGAGGTGATCGTCGCCTGCGGCGCCTACAACTCGCCGCAGCTCCTAATGCTCTCTGGGCTCGGGCGGCCGGAGGAGCTCGAGCAGCTCCAGATCGAGGTCGTGGCCGAGGTGCCCCAGGTCGGACTGAACCTTCACGATCATCCGAACGCGGGGGTTGTCTACGCGATCGACGAGGAGATCAGCCTGTTCGGCGCGCTGAACGACGAGAACCTCGCGCTGTTCGAGACCGAGGGCCGGGGGCCGCTCAGCTCGAACCTCGCCGAGGTGGGTGGGTTCGTGCGAACCCGCGACGGGCTCGAGTCGCCCGACATCCAGTTCCACTTCGTGCCGGGCCGCTTCGAGCAGGAGGGGCTCGTGCCCGACACCGGCCACGGCTTCTCGCTGGGTGCCTGCGTGCTGAAGCCGAAGAGCCGCGGCTACGTGGCGCTCGGCTCACCCGACCCCACGGCGAAGCCTCTGATCGTCCACAACTACCTCGAGCACACGGACGACGTGGCGTCGCTCGTGGCCGGCGTCCGCATGGGCCTCGAGATCTGCGGGACCGAGCCGCTAGCGGGACTCGCCACCGAACTGGTCCAGGGTCCCGATTCGGACTCGGACGAGGAGATCCTCGCCAAGATCAGGCAGTACACGATGACGCTCTACCACCCCGTCGGCACCTGTCGCATGGGCGACGACGAGGGGGCCGTAGTCGACCGAGAGCTGCGGGTCCGCGGGGTGGAGCGCCTGCGGGTGGTCGACGCCTCCGTGATGCCGGAAGTCCCCAGCGGAAACACGAATGCGCCCACGATCGCGCTGGCCGAGCGGGCGGCGGACCTGATCCGTGGCCGCGCGGAGCTCGCTCGCGAGGAGGCGGCGGCCTCGGAGGCGGTCAGTCCAGCTTGAGCTCTCGGAGCGCCGCCCAGCGCGGATCCGGCTCGCGCTCGTGGGCGTGGTCCGGGCCGGCCTCGTTCAGGTTCTCGCCGCAGACCGGACAGAGCCCCAGGCAGTCCTCGCGGCAGACGATCTGGGTGGGCAGGGCGAGGGCGAGCGCGTCGCGCGCCCAGGCGCGCAGGTCGAGCTGCGCCTCCTCGAGGTAGGGCGAGCTGAGCTCCTCGCCGCCGCCGGGCTGGTCGACCTCGCGCGCGTCGACCGTCACGAGCTGCCCGGCGTCCTCGAGGCAGCGCATGCAGGGCCCCACGAGCGGGGTGTCCAGGCGAAGCCGCAGCGAATAGCCGGTGGTCGTGCGTGACACGTCGAGCGTTGCGCCCACGATCCCGCCGGGCACGCGATAGCGCTGACCGCCGAAGTCGAAGTCGGCGATCGGGACGTCGAGCTCGAGCCGCCGGCCCTCGCCGGAGGAAAGCCCGAGCCTGCCGATATCGAAGATGTCGGTGCGCGCTCCCATGCTTCGAGGGTAGCGCCGGTGGCGGGGCTATCCGCTGCGCTCGATGAGCTCCACGCGGTAGCCGTCCGGATCCCTGACGAAGGCGATCCGCGGGCCCTCGGTCCGCCCGCCCGGCCGGTAGGGCGGCTTCTCCGGCTCGATACCGTCGCTCGCAAGACCTCCGAGCGTGCCATCGAGGTCCTCGACCCCGAGCGCGATGTGATTGTAGCCCGTCCCGAGGTCGTAAGAGTCGACCCCGTGGTTGTAGGTCAGCTCGAGCACGGGGTCCTCACCGGGCAGCCGCATGAAGACGTTGGTGGCCTCGTCCCCGATCGGCATGCGCCGCGCCTCCTGGAAGCCGAGCTTCTCGTAGAAGGAGACGGAGCGGTCGATGTCGCCGATGCGGTAGCACGTATGGAGGTAGGTCGGCATCGCCTCGGCAGCCTAGCCAAGTATCCGGGTGTAGGGGGGCGAAGCCCTCCTGGGAGGTAGGTGGGCATGGCCTCACGCTACCGGGGGGCGAATCCGCAGGCGTCACGGCTCTTCCACGGCATGGGCCTGGATAGCCGTGGAAACCTCCCGATATGGCGCGCGCGGCTCGAGGTCGTGACGTTGTCGCGCCCTACCGATCACAACCTCCCGAGTTGTGGCGCGACGAGGTAGTTCGGGAGGTTTGCAGGCAGGCCTGACGCGTGATTTCGCAACGCACTGGTGAACGGCATCGAAGTGGATTTGCTCTGGGGCGAGCAGAGGCTCGTGGTCGAGGTCCATGGCTTCGCATACCACTCGGGCCGGGCCGCTTTCGAGCGCGACCGCGTGCGTGATTCACGCCTCGTCGCGCTCGGGATCCGCGTAGTGCGGGTCACGTGGCGTCAGATCGTCCACGAGCCCTCGGCAGTGATCGCCGGCCTCGCCCAGGCTCTCGTGATCAGACCGGAGTGAAGCCCGGTCCTAGCCGACCTCGGCCTCTTCGTGCTCCCGACCCTGCAGCCGGTCCCGCCCGCGCTGCACCGCGGCGATGAACTTCGTGAGGTTCACCTCGAGGGTGTTGAGGATGTCGTCGGCGTAGTCCTCGGCGCCCAGCCGGATCTCGCGCTCGCGGGCGCGGGCGTCCTCGACGATCTCGTCGGCCTGGCGCTCCGCCTGCTTGACGATCTCCTCCTCGCCGATCAGGCGGACCTGCTCCTCGCGCGCCTCCTTGATGATGCGCTCCGACTCGCGTTTGGCCTCCGCGAGCATCTCCTGCCGCTCCTTGACGATCCAGCGTGCCTGCTTGATCTCCTCGGGGATCGTCGCGCGCATCTGGTCGAGGATGTCGTAGACCTCCTCCTTGTCCACGCGCACCTGGTCCGTGAGCGGCACGGGCTTGGCGTTGTGAATCGTGTCGTCGAGCTTGTCGATCAGGACCAGGACGTCCATGGCGTTCCTCAGTTCGTTACCGCTTGAGTTGTTCCTTCAGCCGCGCCGCCACCGGATCCGGCACCAGGCCACCGATGTCCCCTCCGAACATCGCGAGCTCCTTGATGCCGCTCGAGCTCAGGAAGCTGAACTGCGGAGCAGCCATCAGGTAGATGCTCTCGATGTCAGGCGCCATCTTCCGGTTTAGCTGGTTCATCTCGAACTCGTACTCGAAGTCCGAGATCGCCCGCAGCCCCTTGACGATCGCCTTGGCCCCGTGCTCGCGGGCAAAATCGACGAGCAGAGTATCAAAGGGTTTTACCTGCACATTCCCGTATTCCGCGACCTCCGCCTCGATGAACGACACTCGCTCCTCCGCGCTGAACACGGTCGTCTGCTTGCGCACCGGCTGGTTCACGACGCCGACGATGACCCTGTCGAACACCTGGGCGGCGCGGCCGATTATGTCGAGGTGGCCATAGGTCACGGGGTCGTACGAGCCTGGACACACGGCGGCGCCGCGGTTGCGCTCGGGGCTCACGCGCGCGGATCGAGGTCGGGGCCGGCGTGGATCGCGATGCGAGTATCGCCGTAGGTTCGCTCGGCGAGCAGTCGGAATGGAAGCTCGAGCGGGCTGCGCTTGTCGGACTCGGTGACGATGCGGGCTCCTCTTGCAAGCAACACCGGGAGCCGCTCCGCGAGCGGCCCGGCGATGCGAGGCACGGAATCATATGGCGGGTCGCAGAAGACGAGGTCGAAGGCGCCCTCCCCACGCGCGAGGAAGCGAAGCGCGTCCGTCCGCCGGACCGGCTGGTCGAGACCCAGCGAACGCAGGTTGTCCTCAATCGCCGCCGCCGCGCGCGCGTCCCTTTCGACGAACAGCGCCGAGCCCGCGCCGCGCGACAGCGCCTCTATCCCGAGCGCCCCGGTGCCCGCGTAGAGATCGAGCACCTGCGCGCCCGAGACGTCGCCGAGCATCGAGAAGAGCGCCTCGCGGACGCGGTCCGCGGTCGGTCGGGTGCGCATCCCGCGCGGCGCCCGGAGGCGGCGCCCCTTGAACTCGCCGGCGACGACCCTCACCGGCGCAGGCCCGCCGCCTCGAACGCCTCCTGGACGTCCGGGTACATGACCATCTGCACGGCCCGGCCCTCCTGAAAGGTCCATAGCTGACCCAACCGCGTCTCGACCGGAGCCCCGCTCTCCCGGCCGCGGCCTTGCATCGCGACCACCGCCAGAACGCGGTCCGGCCCCGCCCGGTGGAGCTCCCAGTCGACATGGAACTCCTCCCAGGGCTCCACCCACTCGCGGAAGAACTGGATCGCGCCCTCCGCCCCGCGGCGGACCTCGCCCTCGGGGTGCCCGGGCACGATCCACTCGAACTCGGGGGCCACGCCGCGAAACGCGGCCTCGGCGTCGTCGTGCCGCCAGATGAGCTCGTAGCCACGATCGAGGATGTCGACGGGATCGCGCGTCATGCCGGGATCGGGTCGAGCTCGGAGCCGAAGCGGGCCGCCACGGCGTCGCGAAGGAGCGCGTGGTCGGGCTGCTCGAGGCGGGGATCGTCGCTCATGAGATGCTCGGCGCGGTCGCGGGCGCGCACGAGCAGCTCGGTGTCGTCGGGCAGCCGTGCCACTCGCAGCTCCGGCAGGCCGTGCTGGCGCGTGCCGAGCACGTCGCCGGCGCCGCGCAGCTCGAGGTCGATCTCGGCCAGGCGGAAGCCGTCGCGCTCGCGGGCGATCGCCTCGAGGCGCGGCAGCTTCGGGTCTCCGAAGAGGATGCACAGCGAGGGGTGCTCGCCGCGTCCCACGCGGCCCCGCAGCTGGTGCAGCTGCGAGAGGCCGTAGCGCTCGGCCGCCTCGATCACCATCACGGTCGCGTTCGGCACGTCGATGCCCACCTCGAT
>DATDLN010000153.1:0-52698 GCA_036519295.1 Thermoleophilaceae bacterium | reverse complement strand
GTCGTCTTCGAGCCGCACGCCGTCGGCTGGCTCTGCGACCTGCTCGCGCTCACAGCATTCAACGGCCTCGCCCACGCCGAGCGCCGCGGGGCGCTCGCCGGGCGGCTGGGCCATGTGGTGGCTGCACCCGCGATCAACCTGTCCGACTCGCCCTGTTTTCGCGGCACTCTGCCGCGTGCGTTCGACGCCGAGGGCGTGTCGAAGGCGCCGCTTCCGCTGATCCAGGACGGCGTGGCCCACCGCGTCGCGCACGACCTCCGGAGCGCCGCGCTGGCCCACACCTTGTCGACGGGCCATGCGCTCGCACCCGGTGGCCATCCACACGGCCCCCACCCCACCAATCTCGTGCTCGCCGGCGGCGGGGCCGCGAGCGAGGAGGAACTGTGCGAGGGCGTCGAGCGCGGCATCTACGTGACCCGACTCTGGTACGCGAACGTGGTCCGCCCGAAGGAGACGTTGATCACCGCGGTCACGCGCGACGGCACGTTCCTGATCGAGGATGGGCGCATCACTCGCCCGCTCCGCGACCTGCGTCTCACGGACAGCGTGCTGGGCATCCTCTCGCGCACGCAAGCGCTGACCAGCCGCCAGAAGCTGACGAGCGACGGGGAGTTCTACGGCCGGCGCTTCGCCTTGGGCGTGGTCTGCCCGGCGCTCCTCGCGAGCGCGGTGCGCTTCACGGGGACGGCGGGCTGAGCGCCCTCAGATCTTGAGCAGGATGATCACGTTCGCGACGAAGAGCAGGGCGAACGCGATGGTCCAGCGGTTCAGGTTGCGCTCCACGAGCGAGCCACCGCCGAAGGGGCCCGCGCCGGTGCCGACGCCAAAGGCGCCCGAGAGGCCGGAGTCCTTGCCGGAGTGCAGCAGCACGAGCACGATCAGGACGACCGCGAGAATGACCTGAACGCCGCTGAGGATCGCTTCCACGGCGGAGAAGGGTAGCGGCAGACCGTCCGCCCGCTCGGGCGACGCTATACCGGCGGGCGGTGGCGCTCGGGCTCCGGCCGGTGCTGCTCCGGCCGGTCCTCCGCCTGCGACCGGTCTTGTTCCTCCTCCGGGGAGCGGCCCTCCAAATGATCGAGCTCCCGGAGGATCTCGATCGCCTCCCCGCGGAGCTCCCGGTCGACCGTGCGCCAGTCCTCCCGCGACAGCTTGCCCATGCGATGGTCGAGCTCGGCATCGCGAATCTCGCGGTACTTGGCCTCCTTGGCGGCCCTCAGCTCCTCGATCCGCGCCTCCTCACGGCGCTCTCCTGGGCCTCGCCGCCGCAGCGGCACGCTGACCGCCAGCGCGACCAGCGCGGCGAGCACGATCAGGGCGATGGCGTACTCCATCGCGGCGGGAGGCTAGAGGTGCGCGATGGCAGCAGCGCCCGTAGCTCGGCGAGCATCTGTTCGGCGTGCTCGAAGACGTCGCCCCAGGTGTAGCGGCGGTCCTGCTCCCAGGCGTGGCGGGAGTGGTGGTAGCGGTAGCTGTCGAGCTCGACCGTCAACCGCCGGTCGGGCCAGCGGCAGTCCACCCGCTTGGTGCCGGCGGGACGGTTGGTGCGCGGCAGGGGCAGCCCGGCCTCGCGCAGCAGCGCCAGAAACCGCTTCTCGAGCCGGCTGAGCGTGACGGGCATGTCGCCTCGCAGCACCGCCCGCAGCTTGGCGGCGCCGGGGCTGTTCGGCCGCCGCTCGAGCACGCCCTCGACCTGTGCCGGGCTGGTGCCGTAACGGACCTCGGCCTCGTGAAAGGCCCGTGCCAGCTCGTCGAGATCCAGTACGGCGGCGAGATCGACCAGCGCGCGCGGCAGGGTGGTGACCGGGATGCCGCGGAATGTCGTGGCGTCCCGCGGATCGACGCGTGAGCGGCGCGTCTTCACACCCCGGACGCGCCTCTTCGTACGCGCGGTCACCTCCGGCGGCGGAGCCAGGCCCTTTAGGGCACCGAAGAGATAAGCAGCCGCCCGCCCGCTCAACACCGCACCCTCGCCACACGCAAGAACCGCCGCCAGATAACGCGACTCCAGGCTCGGTGCCCGGTGGCCGACCCGGTAGACCCCCGGATACTCGACCAGCAGCGCGCCGGTGCGCAGCCGGTGCCTGATCTCCGCGGCGGTCACGCCCAAGCGCAACAGATGGGTGCGCTTGACCAGCCCGTGCGCCGAAGTCCCGATTCGCCCCAGCACCCGCTCCACCATGTCACCCTGCTGTCGCAGCACGACACTAAGGCACCGCAGCCCCGAAACTCGCCCCACGGGGCCCCAGACCACACCCCCTTACCCCGCCCCAACCCGGCCGGCCCGGCCCGCGGCGCCGGCTACGCCCGAGACAACTCCCGCCCCACGCGCGCGGCATAGAGCGACCGGACCCGCCGCAGCCGCGCCTCTGGCGACGGCCAGGCCGCCACGAGCGCGCCCAGCAGGGCGATCGCGCCGCCGATCCAGATCCACGACACCAGCGGCGAGACGATCGCCCGGAAGGCCGCGGGCGGCGGGTTGCTCCGGTAGCGCTCGGCGAGCGCGGCGATCACGAGGGCTTGCACGTCGCCGGGGGAGTCGGAGAACCTGCGGTCCGCCTCGCGGATCGGGCCCTCGAGCGATGCGAGGTCCGGCCGCACGGCGAGCCACAGGTCGCGCCGCAGCCCCCAGCGGACGTCGACCTCGCTGGTGGCCTCGCCCTCGAAGAAACGGGAGATGGGACCGAGCGACGGGTCGGGGCTCGAGTAGTAGTTGCGCGAGGGGCGGAGAGTGAAGTGCTCCCCGCCCTTGCGCACGTCCAGGACCGCGCCCAGCGACACCGGGGCGCCGGTGCCCGCGTCGTCGCCGCCGAGCTTCGCGGTGGCCTTCCGGTAGGTGACCTGGTAGTCGCCGACGTCGACGGTGTCGCCCGGCGACAGGCGCACGTCGCGCTGGTCCAGGAACGCGGAGGAGCCGGCGACGCCGAGGAACAGCACCGCGATCCCGGCGTGCACGAGATAGCCGCCGTAGCGGCGCCGGTTGCGCCCGGTGAGCCGCGCCACCGCGCGCGGCCACGACTCGCCGGTCATCACCCGGCGAGCACTCGCCCCCCGCCAGAACTCCTGGGCCACCACCGACAAGACGAACGCGACGAAACAGAACATCGCCAGCGACGGCACGCTCGAAGCCGCGTCCGTAAAAGCCAGAAGGGACGCCAGCGCAACGGCGGTGACCAGAACGGGCACACGCACAACCCGCACGAGCGACCGTGCCGTGACCCGCCGCCAGGTCAGCACCGGCCCGATCCCCGCGAGCAGCACTAGCACCAGGGCGAGCGGCGTGGTCAGCCGGTTGAACCAGGGCGGCCCGACGCTCGCCTCCTTGCCGGTCAGCGCCTCGGAGATGAGCGGGAAGAACGTGCCCCACAGGATCACGAGCGCGAGCGCGACCAGCACCAGGTTGTTGAGCAGGAAGAAGGCCTCGCGCGAGAGCAGCGAGTCGAGCCGTGCGCGCGAGCGAAGGTCGGGGAGGCGCCACAGGATCAGCGTCGCGGACAAGAGGACTACAAGGGCGATGAAGACGAGGAACTGCACGCCGATCGTGGAGGCGCCGAAGGCGTGGATCGACTCGAGGATTCCGCTTCGCACCAGGAACGTGCCGAGCAGGGCGAGCGCGAAGGTGCCGCAGATCAGCGAGACATTCCACACCTTGAGCATTCCGCGCTTCTCCTGAACCATGATCGAGTGGAGGAAGGCGGTGCCCACGAGCCAGGGCATCAGGGAGGCGTTCTCCACCGGATCCCAGCCCCAGTAACCGCCCCAGCCGAGCTCGGTGTACGACCACAGCGCGCCGAGCATGATCCCGGCGCTGAGGAAGGTCCACGCCACGAGCGCGAACCGGCGGGTGGCGCGGATCCAGTCGGCCCCCGTGTGGCGCGTGATGAGCGCGCCGACGGCGAACGCGAACGGGATCGAGAAGCCGACGTAGCCCGTGTAGAGCATCGGCGGGTGGATCATCATCGCGGGGTGGCGGAGCAGCGGGTTGAGCCCGGCGCCCTCGGCGGGGGGCACGGCGAGGGTGTCGAACGGGTTCTCCCACCCCACCATCAGCAGGAGGAAGAACGCGGCCACGCAGCCGAGCACGGCGGTGGCGTAGGGCGCGATCTCTCGCAGCGAGCGGCGGGTCAGGAAGAGCACCGCGCTCGAGAACAGCGCCAGCAGCGTGGACCACAGGAGCAACGAGCCGTCCTGGGTGGCCCAGACCGCGGTGACCTTGTAGAAGCCGGGCGTGTCGGTCGACGAACCCTCGGCGACCAGCGCGTAGGAGAGGTCCGAGCGCAGGAAGGCCGACTCGAGAATCGCGAAGGCCGCCACCATCAGGGCGGCCAGGCAGTAGATCGCGCGCCGCCCGGAGGTCACCCACTCCCGACGGCCGGAGCGCCCGCCGTAGAGTGAGGCGCCGGCCGCGTAGAGGGCGGTCAGCAGACCGACGACCAGGCAGGCGGACCCGACTCCGGCCACCCTAGCGGCGCCTCCGCCCCACTAGCTGCGCTGCTCGTCCTTCGAGAACTTCGACGGACACTTCGTCACCAGCGAGTCGCGCTCGGCCACGAACGTGCCCTGTTTCAGCTCGCCCGAGACGATCACCTCGCGCCCCTCCCGGAAGGGGTCGGGTACCACGCCGGCGTAGGACACCGGCACCGATGCCGTCCCGTCGCGGTCGCGGATCCGGAAGCGCAGCTCGTCCCCGTGGCGGCTGATCGAGCCCTTCACCACCTTGCCGGTGACCTCGTACGAGCGACCCGGCTCGATTTGGCTCGGCTTGCTCGCCTCCGTGGAGGCGCTGAAGCTCGTGTAGATGAGCGCGGCCGCCAGGAAGACGGCGACGCCGAGCGCGACGCCAAGCCGGATCTTGCGCTTGCGGGCCGGATCCATCAACGTCGGATTCTGGCAGGCCGCGACTACATGCCGCGCCTGCTCGGGTGGCCCTCGCCCGGCCAGGGCGAGAGCAGCAGGATCAGGCGGGCGTCCTGGGTCGCGCGCACCTCGCGACGCTCGTTGGGATCGAAGTGCAGGAGCAGGCCGGGGCCGCCGGTTACGGTCCGCTCTCCCTCCTCGACCTCGATCTCCCCGTCAGCCACGACCAGCCAGGCCCGCTCGTGCACCTGGTGCTCCTTGAGCCTCTCCCCACCCGGCAGGTTGATCGCGATGACGCGTGTTTCGTCGTCCGAGCGCAGCACCTCCGGCTGGTGCGGCTGGACCGGCAGCGAAGCGATGTCCCAGGCGTCCATGCGCGAACTATGCCGCAGTCGCGGGCTCCGGTTCACGCTCGGCTCGCCGGGCCATCCACTCAGACCCCGGGTGGTCGGTCAACCCGTGGGCGATGATCGAGACGAACACCACGAGCGCGGCGAGGTTTGCGATTCGCGCGCCCTCGGCGACCTCCGAGCCGAGCACGAACAGCGCGAAGGTCATCGTGGCGACGCCCTTTGGTCCGAACCAAGCCATGAACGCCTTGCCGAGGGTGTTGACCTGGCGGCTGCCCGCCGTTGCGGCGAAGACGGCGACCGGACGGGCAATCAGCAGCGTGAATGCCGCGATCGCCACCGCTGCCCAGCCGTCCTCGAACAGTCCGTCGAGCGTCAAGGTCGCCCCGAACACGAGGAACACGCCGAGCTTGACGACCTCGATTATGTCCTCGGAGCGGGCCTCGAAGCACTCGCCGATGTCCGGCCGCCAGATGCCGAGGGCGATGGCCGCCACAAACACGGCGATGAGGCCGTTGCCCTCGGGCGGAAGCACCGCGAGCCCATAGGCCGCGAACGCCACGCCGAGCCCGTACAACGACTTCTGATGCGCGCTGATCTCCGCCCCCAGACCGGTGGTCCTGGGCATAACGCGAGAGGCGACGAACGCGACGGCGATGCCGGTCGCGAACCCAAAGCCCACGTCCCGGAGCACGAACTCCCACCAGACGAAGTCGGTGTCCTGCTCGAGGGCGGCCACGAGAGCCAGCACCGCCGGCAGCGCGAGGCCGTCGTTCAACCCGGATTCGAGGTTGAGCGAGTGCCGGATGATGCGCGGGACGCGGGGGTTGTTCACCACGGTGGAGGACAGCACCGGGTCGGTGGGCGACAAGAGCGCCCCGACCAGGAACGACTCCGTCCAGCCCAGATCGGTCACGATGTGAGTGAGCAGGGCCACCAGCCCAGCGGTGAGCGGCATCGCCAGCACCAGGTTCCGAAGCGGCAGGTGCCATGCTCGCTGGAGCATCTCCTCGTCAACGTCGAGGCCGTCGCGGAACAGGATCAGGATCAGCGCGATCACCGCCAGTCCCTGCACGAACCCCGAGTGCGGATCGAAGTCGAGCACCTCCAGGCCGCCCTGCCCGAGCAGGAAGCCCGCCACCACAAAGGCGGCCGTGAGCGACAGGAAGCTGCGCCGCGCGAGGCCCGCCACCAGTGCGCCGCCGACGAGCAGCGCACCGAAGACCGCGAGCGGCTCCTCCAAGAAGTCGACTCCGGCTCCCAGCGGCGGCACGAGCGAACTGTCGCAGACCTTGGAGGCCGCAACTTCGAGCCTCGATGGGCGTTCACGGGCTTGGATGGGTCTGCGCCGCACCCTGCTCGCCGCCGCGTTCGGCTGCCTGGCCTTGCCGTGCTCGGCGCTCGCCCAGGAGGAACTGCCGCGCGCGAGCACGCTCTCGAGCGGCTGGGAGGTTCGGGTCGAGCCGGCCGCGCCGGCGCCGCCGCAGGTCGCGCCGCCGGAGGAAACGGCGCCGGAGGGCACCCCGCCGTCGGCGCCCGCCACGCCCCGCGGCCGTGCGGCGCAGGCACCCGGTGAGTGGCGCGCCGCGCGGGTCCCGAGCGTGGTCGACGCCCAGGCCCTGCCGAGCCTCTACCCGGGCGTGGTGCGCCGCTACCGGCTCCACTTCCAGGGACCCGAGACGCCTCGCGGCTTTCGCTGGCTGATCGAGTTCGAAAGCGTGCGTCGCAGCGCCGCCGTATACCTGAACGGGCTGCGGATCGGCCGCAACGTCGATCCCTACACGCCGTTCACGCTCGAGGCGCGAGGGCTGCGTCCGGGGCGGGACAACGAGCTCGTCGTCGAGGTGGACGGGCGCAAGAACCCCCTGCTGCCCGAGGGGTGGTGGAACTGGAACGGGATCGTGCGGCCGGTTCACCTCGTCCCGGCCGGACGCGCGCACATACAGGACCTCGGCACCATGTCGCGCGTGCGCTGCCGCGGGCCGGCGCGCAGTTGCCGAGCCCAGCTCCTCCTCGACGGCGTGCTCGAGCGCCGCGGAGTGAAGGAGCTGGCCTCCACGCTCGAGGTCCGCCTCCGCGCGCCAAGCGGGCGTGTGGTCGAGAAGACCTTCAAGCTCCCACGCCAGCGCTCGGAGCGAGGGCGCTTGCAGCTGGAGCTCCCGGTGCCGGCGCCCGAGCTCTGGTCGCCCGACACGCCGAACCTCTACTCGGCCCGGATCGTCCTGCGTGACGGGGACGAGGTCATGCAGGTCGACCGCCGCGCCATCGGCCTCCGCTCGGTGGAGGTGAAGAACGGGCTGCTCTATCTGAATAACCGCCGCATCCAGCTGCGCGGCGCCTCGATCCACGAGGACATGCCGGGGCACGGCGCGGCGCTGACGCCGGGCGACATGCGCCAGATCGTGAGCGACCTCAAGGAGCTTGGCGCGAACATCACCCGCGCCCACTACCTGATGAGCGAGCGGCTGCTGGCGCTATTCGATCGCGCCGGGATCCTTGTCTGGAGCCAGTCGCCGATCTGGCAGCGCGACCACGGAGCGGCGCTCCTCTACCAGCCGAACGAGCGCCGCCGCGCGCTCTTGACCGTCCAGCGGACCGTCACGGCGGCCCGCAACCACCCGTCGGTGCTGACCCACTCGGTGGCGAACGAGCTGAGCTTCACGCCGGACACGAAGCCCGGCACCGCGCGCTTCCTGGTCGCCGCCCAGCAGATCGCGCGCGACGTCGACCCCACGCTGCCGATCTCGGTCGACATCAAGGGCAGACCCGGGTTCGCGGAGCAGTTCACCTACCACCGCTTCGACATGCTCGGAATCAACCAATACTTCGGCTGGTACAGCTGGGTGGAGGACTTCAGCCTGCTGGAGCCCTACTTCTCGGAGATGCACGACCTCTACCCCGAGCATGCTCTCGTCATGACGGAGTGGGGCGCCGAGGCCAGGCCCGAGCTCGCTGCGGCGCCGCCCGACATGAAGGGCGGCTACCCCTTCCAGGCCTTCCACGCACAGCGCACCCTCGACGCCATCGACCACCTGTCCTGGTTCCTCTCCGGCGCCATCTACTGGACCCTGCGCGAGTTCGAGATCTACCCGGGCTGGACGGGCGGCGCCGGACGGCGCCCGCCGGAATACGAGCCGAACACCCGCCACCACAAGGGCCTGATCAGCTACATGGGCGAACGCAAGCCGGCCTTCTCGATCGTGCGCGACCGCTACCTGCAGACGCCGCTGTATCCGTAGCCGCTACCCGGCGGCCTCCTCACCGCCCCCCGCCTCGGGACGTCCGCGTTCCAGGCGGCGTGTCAGGGCGTTCGAATCCCCGCCTCGGTCAGCGCGTCCCGCACGACGCCCACCAGCTCCGTGGGCGCCGTCGTGCGCTCGACCGCGACCGACACGTGGCCTCCCTCGACCGGCAGGACGTCGGCCAACTCGTCGAACGCCGTCACCAGTCGACCCGCCGGCCGTCGTGGAAGAAACCGCCGGTGGGCCCGTCGTCTGAAAGCAGCACCGCCCACATCACGCTTGCCGCGCCCTGCTCCACCGGCCGCCCGCCGGGGCCGCCCATGTCCGTGGCAACCCAGCCCGGGCAGACGGCGTTCACCAGGATGCCGTCGCCCCGCAGCTCGGCCGCGAGGATCCGGGTGAGCGCGTTCAGCGCGGCCTTCGAGACGCTGTAGGCGGGCGTGCCCGCGCCCATCGAGTTGAGCGCGCCGCTGCCGCTCGAGACATTCACGATCCGCCCGTGCTCCGAGCGACGCAGCAGCGGCAGGCAGGCCTGGGCTGTGCGCCAAGCCCCGAAGAGGTTCGTCTCGAGCGCCTCGTGAGCCACGTCCAGGTCGGCGTCGACTCCGCTCTGCCAGGTGTCGTAGAGGATCGCGGCGTTGTTCACCAGCACGTCCAGCCGCCCGTAGGCGGCCTCGAGCTCGGTGGCCAGCTCCCACACGCTGTCCGGGTCAGCCACATCCAGGCGCCGCGGGTCCACGTCGAGGCCGCCCAGTCCCTCGGCGGCGGCGCGGCCTTTCTCCAGGTCGCGCGAGCCGAGCACGGCGGTGAAGCCCCGCTGCGCCAGCTGGCGCACGAGCTCGAGCCCCATGCCGCGGTTGGCACCGGTTACGAGCGCGATGCCGCCTGTCATGGCAGGCGATACTTCCACAAATGTCCGGGCGCAACGCCGACCTGATCCGCGGCGTCTACGGGTTCAACTGGGCGGCCGTGGACGACCGCGGGCGAGGCCTGGCCGCCGCGGGTGAGGTGATGGCCCGTGAGGTCGAGGCACGCATCTCGCCCGAGGTGGGCGACCGTACGCTCCGGGGGCTGGAGGGCTTCGCCGTGTTCGTGGAGGGGCTGGAGGAGGACTTCTCGGAGTTTCGCTACGAGGCGGAGGAGTTCGAGGAGGTCTCGCCCGAACAGCTCGTCGTCACGGGCCACATACGCGCACGCGGACGAAGAAGCAACATGCCGCTGAGCGCGCCGTTCGGCCACCTGTGGACGCTGCGCGACGGAAAGGCCGTGAGGGTCGAAGCCCGCCTTCAGGGAAGCTAGGCGAGGGCGCGCACGAACTCCGAGGTGACCTCGTCGGCTAGAAAGAAGGCCTCGATCGACAGCTCGGCGAGTGTTATGTCGATGGCTGTTCCGAACGTCGTAGCGGTGCTGCTGAAGGCGAGGTCGGTGTCGTCGGAGCGCAGCCGCAGCGGCACGGCGATCTCGCCAGCGGAGAGGTCGGGAACGAGTCCGGGCTCGTCGCACTGGTAGCCGGCCAGCTCCTCGTGCAGGGCGAACAGCGCCGGGTCGCCGCTCGCGACCGCCTCGCGGCCGAGCCTGTCGAGCAGATGCGCCCGCCACTCGGCGAAGTTGAGAATGCGGGGCGCCACCCCCTCCGGGTGGAGCTGACGCGAGGCTCATCTCGGGCTCCTCGAGATCGCGCTGGCCATAAGCGGGCGCGTAGCCGGCGGCGAGCAGGAGCGCGTTCCGGTCGCGCAGCGGCACGTCGAGGGTCTCGGCGAGCTGCAGGACCATCTCGGCGCTGGGGCGCGAGCGACCCGTCTCGAGGAAGCTCAAGTGACGCGCAGAGACGCCGGCCTCGAGTGCCAGGTCGAGCTGACTCATGCGCCGCCGCCGGCGCCAATCGCGCAACAGCGCTCCAACCTCGGGCCGTTCGGCGATCTCTGTCATGGCAGCAGGCTAGAACGGCGGAATCGGTGATGCCCTTACCCGCGAGGTAATTGTTCGTGCGCACACCCCCGGCACGCTTGCCGCCATGAATGCACATCGCTCGTCCTCCGCCGCCTGGGCGGCACTGCCAGTGCTCCTCGTGGGCGCGTTCATGGGGTCTAGCGGCCGTCCAGGTATGCGCGCCCACGCGGCGAGAGCCGGTACCCCACCTCGAGGCTCTCGGTCAGGCCGAGCTCCTTCAGCTTGCGAACGTCGGCCTTGAAGGCCGGTTTCTCGCGTCCCAGCTCGGCTGCGAGGTCGGCCGCACGCGTGCCGGGACGGTCGGCGATCAGCCTGAGCACCCGAACCGTCCACGGTCCATGGCGACTCGCCGCGTCCAGGCGGGCAAGCCGCCGGTCGAGATCCGCGCGCTCCTCCGCCGTGAGATCGGCCCGCTTCCGGAGCGCAATGCGCGGGTCGGGTCCCGCCAGGTGGAACCCGATGCGGTACAGGCGGCCGTCGCCGCGTAGGCTCGCGAGCAGCGCGGCCCGATCCGGCCGCCCGGCCCGCTGCGCGTCGGCATCCGTGACCTGCTCGGGCTCGATCAAGTCGACCGAGTCGATCGCCAGCACGCCCACCCGCGTGCGCAGGGCGCCGCCGGCCTTCACGGTGGGGCGACGCCAGCGCCGGAGGGCCAGTGTGATCTCGCCGGCGGCGATTCGCCGCATGTCGTCCTGCGTGAACAGCATGGCGCGTAAGCGTTGCACCCCTTCGAACCGCACAGGCTCTGTGCGCGTATACCGTGCACTAGGTGGAACGCAGCGACGCGAGCCTTGTCGAGGCGCTCCCCCGTGACGAGAGCGGCGACGATCTGCGCGAGCTCTACCGTCGCTACGCGGGCGAGCTCTATGGCTTCGCGTGCAACGCACTCGGTGATCGTGACCTGGCCGAGGAGATCGTGCAGGACGTCTTCGCCCGCGCGTGGCAGCATGCCCGAGGCTACGACGAGCGGCGTGCCACCGTCAGAACCTGGCTCTATGCGATCGCACGCCACCGAATCGTCGACATGCAGCGCCGCGCCGGCGCCCGCCCCGCCCTCACGGAGCGCGACGAGATGCCGGCGGAGACGCCGGCCGTGGACCCGCTCGAGCAGGCCGTGCTGCGCTGGCAGGTCGCCTCCGCGCTCGCGCGCCTGCGACCCGAGCATCGGGAGCTGATCCGGTTGGCTCACTGGAACGGACTGACGATGCGCGAGATCGCGGAGCTCAAGGGAATCCCCCTTGGCACCGTGAAGAGCCGCACCTCCTACGCGCTCCGCAGCCTGCGGCTGGTGCTGGACGAAATGGGAGTGGAGGCGTGAGCGCCCCGTGAGCGGCTGCCAGACACACGGCGACTTGGTCGGCGCTTACGTGCTCGGCGCACTCGATCCCGACGAGCAGGCCGCCATGAAGCAGCATCTCGAGGAGTGCGAGGTGTGCCACCGCGAGTACACCGCGCTGGCCGGCATCCCCGCGCTGCTCGACCGGATCGTGCCCGGGGACGTGCCGCCGCCCGAGCCCTCCGCGGCGCTGGAGGAAGCGGTGCTCGACCGGGTGGCACGCGAGCGCGGCCGCGCCAAGCAGCCCCGGTTCCGGTTCCGCTGGCCGCCGAAGCCGCTGCTCGCGGGCGCGGCCGCGGCGATCGCGGCCGCCCTTTTGATCGCGCTGCTCCTGCGAGGACCGGACGCCGAGACCGCCTACGCGAACGGCAAGCTCCGTGGCCTCCCCGGCGCCGCCGGCGGCTTCAGCGTCAAGAAGGTCCCCGCCGGTACCGAGGTCACCCTGTGGGCGGACGGGCTTCCCGCGGGTAAGGGCACGACGTACGAGCTCTGGTGCGTGCGCGTCGACGGCCGCTGGGTGAACGGCGGCAGCTTCCGGCCGCGCCGCAACGGCGAGGCGAACGCCAAGCTCACCGCCGCAGTGATGCCCGGCGAGTACCACGTCGTCGTCGTCAGCCGGCGCGGGGAGGGCAAGCGCACGGGCGAGGTGCTGCGCGGCAAGCTCCGTTACTGACCCTGTGCGCCGAACCGGCCCCCAGCCGGCTGCGTACACCCCACATGCCCACACGAACCAGCCATCTCGCTGCGACCGCGCTGGCCCTCGCCGTACTCGCGTTCGCTGCTTGCGGTGATGACGACGAGAGCTCGAACGGCTCGGGCGGCTCCGAGAACGCCGGCGACTCCGGGGGCGGGGGTTACGGATCTCGTGACAACACCGACGGTCAGAACGCCTCCGGCGGAGGCGGGAAGGCCACCGTGCTCGCGCTCAGCGCCGATCCGGGTGGCGACCTCAAGTTCGACAAGTCCTCGTTGACCGCGAAGGCCGGCGACGTGACCATCGTGCTGAGGAATCCGTCAAGCGCCACCGCGCCGCACGCCGTCGAGATCGAAGGGCACGGCGTCGAGGAGGAAAGCGACACGATCGACCCCGGCGGCACCTCGAAGGTCTCGGCGAAACTCGAGCCCGGCGAGTACGAGTTCTACTGCCCCGTCGATGACCACAAGGGCGCCGGCATGGAGGGCACCCTGACGGTCAACTGAGCCTCCGCGGGTGAGCGCGCCCAGCGACAATCCGCGCTTGGCGCCGCTCGGCCTGGATGAGGTAGCCGATGAGATCCTCAGCCACGGCGTGGACGAAGGCCCGGGACAGCTGATCCTGGCCGTCGACCAGCTTGGTGAAGTCCGCTCGCGACAGCACGAAGAGCTGCGCCGCCTCGCGCGCGCGGCACACCACAGGACTCGGAGCGTCGTCCAGCAGTCCGAGGTAGACGGGCGCCCGTCCGGGGCCGGCGAGTCGCATGCGCTGACGCGTCGCCGCCCGCTCGACCGTCGCCTCCACCGCGCCGCGGAGCGTCACAAGAAAGCGATCGGGGCGGCTCCCCGCAGCGACCAGGATCGCCCCGCGCTCGACGTCCAGTCGTGCTCCCCGTGACGTGAGCTCGGGAAGGCGTTTTCCGAAGTCGGTGAAGAAGTCGAGCCGGTCGAGGTGGGTCAGGTCGCGGGCGGGCAGCGGGTGGGCGCTGTCCGGAGCCTCGCACTCCCCCGTCTCCGCCGTCGGGCCACCGAGCGCTTCGCAGCGCGCGCAGACGTGCGCACACCAATCGGCACAGGCGGCGCATCACGGCTGCGCCGCCTCTCCGCCGCGCGCTCGAGCTCGCCGACGTGTGCGGGGCCAAGAGTCTGATCGACAGGGTCCGCTCGGAGCTGTAGGCCGCGGGCGCGCGGCCGCGCACGACCGCGCTCAAGGGCATCGAGGCGCTGACCGCGAGCGAGCATCGAGTGGCGACCCTCGCCGCCCAGGGCGCGACGAATCGCGAGATCGCCCAGACCCTCTTCGTGACGCCCAAGACGGTGCAGGTGCACCTCACAAACGCCTACCGCAAGCTCGGCATACGCTCGCGTCGCGAGCTGGCGGGCGAGCTCGCACTGACCTAGGGGCCCCTCAGTCAAAGTCTGGGGTGCCGGTCTAGGGGTGCAGTCGATGTGCATGGGGCGCTATCTGCGGGACGCTCACGCACGTGGCCGGCAGCCAGCTCAGGATCCGCATCGACGTCGAGCGGACGGGCGATTCCCCACGGGGTCGGATCAGCGACGACACGGGAGCGACGAAGCGCTTTGCCGGCTGGCTCGGGCTCGTCTCCGCCCTCGACGCACTCGTCTCGGGAGCTCGACCAACGGGCCCGACCGACGGACCCGAACCAGTGGAGATCATCGACCGAGCGAACCGAGATCGTCATGCATAGAGGTCGTGCATGCGGGTCGTGATCGGCGAGGATCACGCACTCATGCGCAAGTGTCTGGTGCTACTGCTCGAGCGCGGGGCTTCGAAGTGGTCGGCGCGGACAGCCACCGGCGCGTTCTGGCTACCTCAACCACGGAGGCGCGGGAGCGGGCGACGGTCCACTGAGCCCTCCGCGGGCGCGGTACGCTGCCGACCAGAGGGTTCCCCGAGGAAAGGTGCGGGTGCACGTCGTAGTACGTCTCGGCTCCGGGCTTGCCACCCACGCCGGCACTCGCCGGCTCCGCGTCGAGCTGCCCCGAGAGTCCACCGTCGAGACGCTGCTCGCGCGCCTTGGCGAGCTGGAGCCGGCGATCGCGCCCGCGCTCGACTCGGCGCTACCCGTTCTTCGCGGAATGCACGCGAGCGGCAGCGAGCCGCTCGCCGACGGCGACGAGGTCGCCCTTCTGATCCCGGTGGCCGGCGGTGCCGGCCGCAGCTCACCCGATAGGAGGAAGTCATGGCCGTAGAGCCTGCGGAGGCACGGACACCAGTCAAGGAGGCTCACCCGACGGTCTTCGTCGACACGTTCACTAACGGGCTGCTCGGCCCGGACCTCGAGCTGCTCGGGCCGGTCGAGGACGGCGGCCACATCGTCGTGAACACGACGCCCGGCTGCTGGGGGCCCATGATCACTCCCTCGCTGGAGGGCGGCCACGAGGTCTGCCGGCCGGTCGCCGTGGCCGGCGCCGAGCCGGGCGACGCGGTCGCGATCCGCATCAAGGACATCGAGGTCACCTCGATCGCCACCGCGTCGGGCAACGACTGGTCGCCCGACGGGAGCTACAACGGCGATCCCTACTGCGCCGCCGTCTGCCCCAGCTGCGGGACGGAGTATCCGGAGACCCGTCTCGAGGGCATCGGTCAGGAGTCCGTCCGCTGCGCGAACTGCGGCGCTGACGCCTCCCCCTTCAAGTTCACGAACGGGTACACGATCGCCTTTGACCACGCCCGGAGCGTGGGGTTGACCCTCGCGAACGAGGCCGCCGAGCGGATCGCGCACGATGCGCGCCGCTACGCGGCGCTGCCCGAGAACTCGGTCCAGAACCCGATACTCGCGTTCGCGCCGCACGACCTGGTCGGATTGGCCACCCGGCTGCGGCCGTTCATGGGTCAGCTCGGAACCACCCCCTCCACCACGATTCCCGACTCCCACAATGCCGGCGACTTCGGCTCGTTCCTGGTCGGGGCTCCGCACCGTCACGCGCTCACCGCCGAGGAGCTCGAGACCCACCGTACCGACGGCCACATGGACATCGACGCGGTGCGGGCGGGCGCGATCGTCGTCTGCCCGGTGAAGGTGCCCGGCGGCGGCGTCTACATGGGCGACATGCACGCCCTCCAGGGCGACGGCGAGATCGCGGGCCACACCTGCGACGTGTCCGGCACGGTGACCCTCCAGGTCGAGCTGATGAAGGGCGGCCTCG
This sequence comes from Thermoleophilaceae bacterium, assembly GCA_036519295.1. GTDB lineage: Bacteria > Actinomycetota > Thermoleophilia > Solirubrobacterales > Thermoleophilaceae > JACVRW01. Next base: position 37,099 of record DATDLN010000153.1, on the reverse strand, counting down.
GGATCGACGGGCCGGTACTGCTGCCGCTCCCGGAGGATCTGCCGTTCCTCGCCCGGCCCCTGTCGCCCGAGGAGCGGACGCGCGCCGAGGAGCTCGCGCGCGAGTGGGGCGTCGACGGCATCGAGGAGTCCGCGCCGATCTCGGTGGTCGGAAGCGGCCCGGACCTGAACAGCGCGACCGACAACGGGCTCGAGCGCGCGGCCAGGCTCCTGGACATGGACGTGCCCGAGGTGAAGAACCGCGCCACCATTACCGGCGCGGTCGAGATCGGCCGTCATCCGGGGGTCGTCCAGGTGACCTTCCGTGCCCCCCTGGAGCGGTTGGAGGCCCGCGGCCTGATGCCCTTCGTGCGCGATCAGTACGGGATCAGCTGACCGCGACCCCCGACCTCTGCGGGCTGTCGGCGCACGAGCTGCTCGCCGCGTATCGCGGCGGCACGCTGTCGCCGGTCGAAGTGGTCGACGCGCTGCTTGCTCGGATCGCCGAGGTCGATCCCGGGCTGGGAGCGTTCGTGACGCTGTGCCCGGAGCGCGCGCGTGAGGAGGCGCTCGCCTGCGAGCAGGCCTACCTGCGCGGAGGTGCCGAGGGCGCCCTCGCGGGGGTCCCGTTCGCCGTCAAGGACCTCTTCGACTCGGCGCAGGTCCGGACGACCTATGGATCGGCCATGTTCGCTTCGAATACGCCCGCCGCCGACGCGGCCGCCGTCCGCCGGGTTCGCGACGCGGGCGCCATCATGCTCGGGAAGTCCCAGACCCACGAGTTCGCCTGGGGCGTTACCTCCGTCAACGAGCGGATGGGGACCAGCCACAACCCGTGGCGCCCGGAGCGCATATCGGGCGGCTCGAGCGGCGGCGCTGCGGTCGCCCTCGCCGCCCGCCTCGTTCCCCTTGCCATCGGCAGTGACACGGGCGGATCGATACGCGTCCCGTCCGCCTACTGCGGCACCGTCGGGCTGAAACCCACCTACGGGCGAATCAGCACGGAGGGTGTGTGGCCGCTGGCTCCCTCGCTCGACCACGCCGGGCCGATGGCCAGGACGCCCGCCGACGCCGCGCTCCTGCTCGCCGTGATGGAGGACCCGGGCCGCTCGCCGGTGGCGGACAGGGCGCTCAGTGAGCTCACTGTCGGTCTCTGCCCCGACCTGCATCTCGTGCCCCCGGCGCCGGACGTCCAGGCGGCGTTCGACGCGGCGGTGGTCACGGTCGCCGAGCTCGGAGCGCACGTCGTGGAGGTCGCACTTCCAGTGGCCGAGACGATCTTCCCGACCTTCGGCGTCATCCAGCGCGCCGAGGCGCTCAGCACGCACCGACGGGCGGGCCTCTATCCCGAGCGCCGAGAGGAGTACGGCGACGACGTCCGCGGCCGCCTGGAGTCGGCCGAGGGAGTGACGCTCGAGGACTACCTATCCGCGACGGCCACCCGCGAGCATGTGCGCGGCGCCGTCGCGTCCCTCTTCCAGCGCGTCGACCTCCTGCTTACCCCGGTATCGGCGGGCTCACCGCCGCCCATCGGCGAGGAGCGCGTCCTCCTCGGCGGCCGCGAGATCGACTTCCGCGAACTGGTAATGACCTACACGACCCCGCAGGACCTGCTCGGGCTGCCGGCCTGCGCGGTACGGGCGGGCTTCGACGATCTGGGAATCCCGATCGGCGTGCAGTTCACGGGGCAGCCGTGGGCGGATCACGAGGCGCTCGCGACGGCGGGGGCCTTCCACGCGGCGACGCCGGCGATCCAGGCCCGCTGGCCGGAGGTCCGGCCGTAGGGTCAGTCCCGCTTCAACGCGTGGTGGGTCTCTCCTGTGCCTTCTCCCGTGATCGGGCCCGCCCCGGCCGTACTCGACGGGCGGGTCGCCTGCGCGGCGGTGGCTATCGGCAGCTTGCTCGTGGGCGCGTACATCCCCTCGTCGAAGGTCGTGCCCGTGTGCGGCAATCCGACGGCGACCACGGTCGTGGCCGTGCCGCCGGAGATCGACGTGGAGATGTAGTCGCCGACCATCGGGCCCTGGGACGTCTGCGCGATGTCGTTCAGCGACATCGGGTTCGTGAGCTCGATCGGGGCACTCCACGTCGCGCCGCCGTTCGGCGAGGAGATGTAGCCCGCCTTGAGCTGGCAGCCGCCGGTGCAGGTAGCGTCGGGGTAGAAGTAGTACGTCAGCGCCAGGTGCGAGTCGTCTCCCGAGGCGGCGGGATCTACGCCAAGCCCGGGTATAAAGTGGTCGGCCCCACTGGTGACGTCGTCGATCGGCACGCGCGCCGCATCGGTCCAGTTGACGCCGTCGGACGAGCGGCTGAACACGATGTCGTTCGAGCTGCACCTCCTGCGGAACCGGCAGTCCTCCCAGGCCACGAACGCGGTGCCGTCGGCGGCGATCTCCGCGCTCGGGAGGGGGCTCGTCCGCAGGTTGCCGGCCACCCCGTGGAAGCGGATGTTGCCGACGGTGACCGCCTTGGTCCACGAGGCGCCGCCGTTGGTGGAACGGAAGGCCTCGATCTTCCCGTTCAGCGCCTCGAAGGGCACGATGACGGTCCCGTCGGGCTGCACGACCGGCTGGCCGCCGAGGCCCTTGTCGTGGCCGGCAGTCTCGGTGGGGATGCTCCAGGTAAGGCCCCCGTCGGTCGAGGTGCTCATAAGCACGCGGTCGCCTTCGCCGAAGTTGTCGAATTCCGTGTAGCAGTGGCCGAAGAACGGGCTGCTCTCCGAGTGGTTGTCGCAGACGGTCCAGTTCTTGTCGAGATCGACGTTCTTGGCGTCCGGCGGCGGGATCGAGATGGGCCGGCCCCAGGTCAGGCCGTCGTCGGTCGAGCGGCTGATGAACACCGTCGGCACGGAGGTGTTCGGCAGGAGCGGGATCGAGGAGATCATCCACACGTTGTGGGCCGCGTCAAAGGCGACGGTCGGGTCGCTCGTGCGCTCGAACGGGCTATTCGGGTCGCCGAACGGCGCGTCGGCGCTAAAGGTCTGGGCGGGCAGGAACGTCGGCGCGTCCCAGGTGGTACCGCCATCGCCCGAGCGCACCGCCCCGATGTCGGTCGCCCCACCGTCGAAGAAGCGCCCGACCTGGAACGTGCTGACCACGGTGCCGTGGTGCGCGAACGTGTCGGGCTCTACCTCCGTGGCATGCTGACTCGTGGGATTGGTGAACGGGTCCGCGCTTATCTTCGTCAGCGGAACCGCGGCGCCTGCGCCGGCCGCGCCCGCGAGCACGGCGGTTAGGGCGAGCGCCCCTACGAATGCGGCGGTCCATCGCCTGCTGAGCTTCATGGTGGTGTCCTCCCGAGCCATTGGTTCATCCGTGACATGGCCTGCTCCGGTCCTACCCCGAAACCGCGGGAACGGCGGCAGCTTCATCGCGCCAATTCATCCGATCCCGGTGAGAACGGAAGCGGACGACGGGACTCGAACGCGCTACCTACAGCTTGGGAATGCGCTGGCCCTGGCGTGTTTGGCTTTCCTAAGCGGCGCTCAGTTGCTCTGAGTTGCGCTCAGTCTCGTCCGATTGCGTGGGTTCGGGACACATCTCGGGACACGGAGCCATCTGAGCCGCGATGAACGCCGACCCCTTAGCGGCGGCGTCGGTCTTCGGCACGTGGTGGACGTAGATCATCGTGGTCTTGATGTCTTCGTGCCCCATGTACGCCTGCACGTCGGAGAGCGGCCATATCTGGACGGCCAACGTGCCGAACGTGTGTCTCAGGTCATGGAAGACGATCGGGTCTTCCCGCTCCCGCAGATAGTTGAGGCCGGCTGCTTTCAGGGCGGCGTAGAAGGCGTCTCTCACGTCCCCGTCGTCCATCGCACCCCCGGTCGATGAGGCGAACACTCGATCGTCGGGGCGGGTGAGGTAGCCACGCCGGGAGAGCCGCTCGAACTCGGCGGCTGCCTGATCCAGGAGCGGCACCGAACGTACCCGCTTGCCCTTCGGAACCTTCTCCTCGCCGTGGGCAGGCAGGTTCCGCCGAACGTGGACGGTCGCATTCGCAAAGTCCACGTCGCGCCACCGGAGCGCCCTCAGTTCCCCTTGGCGGAGCCCGGTGAAGGCCGCGATGCGGACCAGCGGGGCGTTCTGTCCGTCCGCTCGAGCGACGGCCTCGACTTGACCACGGACAGGACGTTGAAGTCACCGGATGAGACGGTCTTAATGCTCTCCGCCTCGTCGTAAGGGTTCATGTCGATCCAGCCCAGGCGCCTTGCCCGCCCGAAGATGCCGGAGAGGTGCGCCATGTCGCCCTGCACGGTGGCGCGGGCGAGCGGCCGGCCGTTCCTGCCGCCCTCGATCAGCGCGTGGGCGCGGTAGGCGTCGATCCGCTTGGTAGTTATCGCCCCGATCGGCGTGTCGTGACCGAAGAACGGGATCAGTCGGGCGTTCACCGACGACCGGTTGTTGCGCCGGTTGGTCAGCTCCCAGCCGGCCTCCTGTGTCCCCCAGCGGAGCCACTCGGCGCAGGCGTCACCGAACGTGACCGAATCGCCAACGCGCAGGCAATTTGCCCCGTCCATGATCCTCCGCAGCTCGACCTCCGCCATCCGGCGCGTGAACCAGCCCTCCGGAGGCCTGCCGCGCTTCAGCCACGCCCGCCCGATCAGCCGGGTGGTCTGGTGGCCGTTGCTACGGAACTTGGCGTAGAACTTGGGGCCGCGCTTCCGCTCGACGAGCTTGACGTGCCCGCTCTTAGAATCCTGCTGGGCCACGGATCTCAACTCCTTGGTCCCGGGGGCGGGCCGTGTACGCGGTGCCGCCCCATTTGCATGTGGTGTCCACCCTACGCCTCCCCGTCCGTTCGTCCAGCTGGCGTCGGATGCGGGCGGCGGCGGCCTCCGCGTCCCCGCTGTCCCACCACGCCGCAAAGTCGCTCGCCGCTCGGGAGGTTCTGTCGCAGGCAGGGCAGCGGGAGCGGGGTGTGTCCTCATCCGCCCCAATCCCCTAAAGCCGTGGGGGCAGTCCGGAGCGAACGGGTGGCCTCCAGGGATCAGGTCCGCCATCTTGTGGAGACGTTCTAGGTCGGTCATGCTGCGCCCCTTTCGATCATCCCTCGCCACGCAAGACTCACCCGGTCGGGGCACGGCTTGCGCCGCACGTCGACCTTTGTGTTCACCGGATAGCCCGGGTTACCGCCACCGGTCTTGCTGAGGATGCGGCAGCGCACCCCGGCCGCCGCGCCACAGTCCGGGCATGGGTGGTCTAGCGCCCGCTCGCGGACCTCGGTTTCGGTGATGTGGTGGATGCTCATGCTGCGTTCCTTCCGTTGTCGTTGATTTCGCCGCGCTCGAACGCCTCGATGGCGTCCAAGCGGAAGCGCACGTACTTCCCCGGGAGCGGTATCGCCGGCAGCCGCCCCTTCCGGGCCTTGCGGTAGATCCAGCCCTTGTCGACCTTCCAACGTGCCGCCAGTTCCTCGACGGTGAGGATCTCGCTCACGAGGCCCCTCCCCGTCAAGCGGCAGTTCGACCGAGCCGGGGAACATCTCTTTCGCCTGCTCGATGAACCTGTCTGCCGCCTCGGCGGACCAGCCGTTGCCCCCGGTTTTATTGTCCACACGTAGGGAATGGGCCTGTGCGGACAATGCTTTCCAGCCGTATGGACTGCCACCGATCCCCTTCCCGGTGCGCTCCACCCGGCCAGCCTCGAGGAGTTCGTTGAGCCACTTGCGCACCGTCCCCTCGGGGGACTCCACGGGCTCGGCAATCTCCTTCGATGTCTGTTCGACGGAGTCGCTGAGCCACTGCAACGACGCGGTCGAGGTTGAAACGCTGCTTGACCGTCTCAACGTCGCCGCAAGCCTCATAGCCGCCGTCCCCGAGCTCGACCGCCAGTTCCTCGGGGGTGCCGACGAACCGCGACGTGCCGTACAGGACGCGAGCGTGGGGAACATCGGCCACCCGCTCAACCTCCACGATCACATCGACCGCACCCGTGAGCGCGTTGGAGCCGCGGACCGCCTCCCCGTGGTCGCCAGGTGCCTTGCGCTGGTGGCTGATCAGAACCACCGCAAGCTCGTCGCCGGCCGCCCGCATCAACGGCTCGAGCGCCTCCGACACGGGCCCGGACTTGTTTTCGTCGTCGCCGCGCAGGCCGGTCCACTTGTCGAACGTGTCCACGACCAGCACATCAAGGTCGTGCTCGCGGCAGTACTGGCGCGACTGCCCCACCACCTCGGGCCACGACGCCTGTACTTGGCGGCGAAGCAAAACGTGAAAGCGCGGGTGATGCTCGATGCCGAACAGGCGTGCCTTCTCGGCCAGCGTGTCCGGCCCCTCCTCGCTCAGTAGCAGCACGCCGCGGCAGCGCGTTTCCGGCCCGCAAACGGCCGCCCGTTGAGCATCGCGGCGATCAGCCCGAACGTCAGTGTTGACTTGCCGACCTTCGGCCGGCCCGCGAAGAGCGCCACCGTCCCCGGCGCCGAGTAGCCGTCCCACGCCCACTCCGGCTCGGCCGGGACGTTGGCGATGACATCACCCATAAGGGTGAAGGGAAGGTCAGAAGCATTGTCGGCACGGACAAAGTCCTTAGGTGCGGACAATGCATTGAGCCGTTCGTAGGACTCGTCGAACAGGTCTCTCCAGTCCAAACCGAGCGTCTCCACCACGCTCTTCGCCTCGCAGCCGGCAAAGCAGTGGACCAGCGTCCTGTCGTCGATGTGTTCGACCGACAGCGACGGTGAGTGGTCGTCGTGGACGGGACAGCGGACCATCAGCCTAAGCCGCCCGTTCTGGCGTCCGTCGATGTGAGCGGGCAGGCACCCGAGACTGTCGAGCGCGCCCACAACCCGATCGAAGGAAGGGGCAGTCATGTCGTCACCTCCTCGGCGGAGGGGACCGGCCGCCTTCTTGGTTGTTTCAGGGACCCCTCAAGCAGCCGCGCGAGCAGCCACTTGAAGGAGGTGACTTTGTTGCCAGCTAGCTGACCCTGACAGTGCGGGGACGATGCCCACGTTTGTGGGTGGCCATGAGGCCACCTCCGCTTTGCAGTTTTGGCGGAGGTGACTTCCTGCCGAGAGTTCAACTACCTCGACGGTCTCGCGAGGCGCGATCTCGCGGTACGGCTCAGTCTGCGAGGACATTCCGGGTATGTGCTTTCACGATGACCATTATCAACCACTTGGAGTAAATCACACGCTCCGGCGTCCGCAACGCGAAAACGCCTGCCGGGTTAGGACAGGCGCTCCGCGGATGATGGTCCGGGCTGTGAAAGCAACTCCCGAAACTAAACCCACAGACTACCCGATGCTTCGGTCAAACGCGACGGCCGGTCCCGCGACCGGCCATCGCGCCTACCTAGAAGGAGAGACGGAGACTTCGTGCGCTTGCCCCGCCCTGCCTAGAGGGTGACAGATTTCAGGCCGCAGCCCGCAACACTTCCCGCACCCGCCACCACTGCCTGCGACACGATTCTGTGCAGAATCTTTTCGCGTGGCGACTCGGCAGCGGGCCGCCACACTCTGAACACACACCTCCGTGGACTCGTCGCGTCCCTCGCGGCAGAACGACAGCGCGAGTTCGTCACGGCCAGCTGGTTCGAGTTCGTAGGCAGACTTCCACCGCGGCTTGGTGGCTTCGAGCGCTTGCCGCCACCCCGCGTGTCCGCCGTTGCGCCGGTCGACACCCTTGAGTGCCTCGGCTACCGCTACAGGCCAAGCGTCGGCGAAGTCCTCGCGGCAGGGTCGGGCCGTCTCGAGCCCCTCGCGCACCTTCCGTGGCACCGGGTCCCGAGGCGCAATCGGCCCGCGGTAGTCATCCACACCCTCAATGTTGACCTGAGGGTTGGACGGAACGGGTTAAACCCGGTCGTGCTTCCGCTTCTGTTTGGCCTGCTTGCGGTCCAGCCGGCGGGCGGTTTTTCTGCTGCCGCCTGTCGGCCTGCCTACGCTCCCGCTGGTTGCGTTCCTTGTTCACCTTTCACGCCACTAACACGCGAGGGCTGACAGCGGGCTGCGACATACGAACCAGTGTCCTGTCTTGGTGACTGTGACCCATTGGTTGCTGCCCATGTAGCGAATCGGGGACCTCATGCCGACTGCCCCGGCACGCCCTTGGTCCTCCGCCGTTCCGGAACCTCGTCGAGAAAGGCAAACTCGTTTTCAGGCGCGTTTTCAGGCGACTCTTCCTCCTCGTCCATGAATCGCCTCAAAAGGCGGATAGCGGACACCTGGGCGGACGCGTTCCGGCGATCGGAGGCGATCTCTTCCAGAATCGCGACCATTTCACTTTTTTCCATCGTTACCTCCGAAGAGCCGCTTGCGTGGTTTCCGTGACGCCAAACGCGCCAGCAACTGCTGCTCCCGGACTGTAGCCGCCGAATCTCGGCCGACTGGCGGTCGATGGCGTCCGACTGGTTGCGAATCACCTCGGACTGTCGCTTCGCCGCCTCGGTCTTCTCCTCGAGCTCGTCTTCCGGCCCCTTGACGTTTTGTGCCGGCTCGACGCCGCACTGTTGGCAAAACCTCGTGTCGCCATAGTGGCCACACCGAAACGCGGGGGGTGTCAGCGCCACCGACAGCCCCAGCTGCTTCGCCTGCAGCCCCTCCGGCGGCCGCATCCCCAAGGACTTCAACTCGTCCCTGAACGCCAACGCATCGTCGCCGTGCTCCTGGAAATAGGCCGTCCAGGCCGCCACAGCCTCCTCAAACCGCGGTTGGTGGCTTTCAGAATTCACAGGTTTATTTGCGGCGCGCTGGCTCGCGGTCTTCGGAGGGTGGGATGGCTGGGTTCGTCCCTCCCCCTGCCGGGTGGTTTGCGCTCGGTTGAGGGCGCCTGACGGCCTCGGAAGGCTTCCCTGATCTTTGCTGCCCGCTCGTGCTCGTAGACCGTCACAGGGGCCTGTAGCGCCAGGCTGGCGATCCTGCAGACACCTGTCCTCTCGACGAGTCCATGGCCATCGGGGAACACGCATGGTTTGAGGTTGGCTCCCGAGCCTTGATGGTGGGCGTCGAAGGCTTCGAGCGAGGTGAAGTGGCAGCCACAGGCGCGGCAGTGGTAGTGGCAGTAGGTCGTCACTTGACCCAGTCCTGCCGGTTGTTGTCTGCCTGTTGTCGCTGCTCGGCGTGGCGGTCGCAGTAGCGGTTCGATTTATGCGGAGCGCATAATTCCTGGCATCCAGGCACTTCGCAGGCCACAGGAGCCTCTGTAAGCCGTTCTGACGGCCTCGGAGGGGTTAATGGGTTACTTGGACATCAATTGCGTGATGGTTCGCTTGGAGGGCGGAGAGTTCGAGTGCTGTCAAACCTTGGTCGGTGAACTCTAAGATCACGTCGTCGGTCTCGATGCGGCGGGACAGCCAGCCCCGTTTGCGCCAAATTGTGGGCAGCAGGCAGGTACTCGGGTTTGACTGCGCCTGCCTTGTGGTTCAGCCGGCATGCCCACAGATCTAGGCAACCTGCAGTTCGTCTTTTGTCAACTGTTCAGTCATTGGAGGTAAACGGCGGGGGCGACGCACCCGAGCAGGAGAGGAACAAACGCCGCCCCCCTGCCGCTGATGATGCAACTCCTCAGTGGAGTCCTTCGGCAATCGAGGTAACCGAAGCCTTTTAGGTCAGTCCTGCCACGGCCGTAAAGGCGGCGGGTCGGTAAACCCCGAGCCCCAAACGCTCCTCCGCCCTCAGCATTGTCAGGTCCTTAACAAAGAAGTCCTGGTGAGCGTTACTGGCCTCTACGGATACGCCACCCTTGCGCCAGATGTGGCGGACTGGCTGAAGTTGCCGACCAACGCCGTGCCCACACCGACCACGGTGGACAGCACCACCCTCGTGCCCCAGAGCGACTCTCCGAACACGTTGGGTGCCCCCCGGCGTAGAGGCCCCGTACGCGCCGGAAAAAGGCCCACCGCCGTAGAACTGTCCGATCGTGCCGCCGGTGCCGTCGCGCATCAGGGGGGGTCAGCCAGTTGGTCGGGTGCATCACGATGGTGTCCGGCATCACGTTCGCCGAACCCCTGGTGTTGGCAAGCACCCGCGCCAAAGCCACCGCGTTGTCGTCGGTGCCCAGCTTGGTGTAGGTATTGATCGCCTGGTTGCCCGAGCGGTTGAACAAGCCAACGAGTTCGTTCGAACCGTTGCCGCGGAGCAGCTGACGCTCCTCTCGATTCGGACAAATAGGCTCAAACGGACATTCAGATAGCTCTGGATGCTCGGCGCGTCCTCGAGGAACTCGTCCGAGATCGGCAGAACCGTCGCGATCTTCTTGATCGGCTCGACAACCTCGGAGTAAGCGAGAGTGCTCTCGGGCTTCGCCGCACCCTCAGCCACGCCCGCGGCGGCAGAGGTGGCGGTCCCTTCGACCACGTACCGCATCTGGCTCGCGGCCGTCTGTGAGGAACCAAATACGTCTGAGACGCCGAGCGGCTCAAACAGCTTCGAGACAATGCCCGGGTCATAGGCGGGCGGGATCAAACCGCCGCCAGGGCCTCCGGCACCGGTCTCGAGCAGCGTGCCCTTGAACTCCAAGGGGCTGCTGTGCGACACCTCGACCATCCCGGTCGTCCACTGCTGCGGTCGGCTTGACGAGTCCCGGACCGCCTTGTAGCCCTCCGACCTGACGAAAACGTCGCCCGGCCCGCCGCCCCAACTCATTGGGTCGAGGAAAGAGCCTTGCCCGGCCGACCCGGGCGACCCGAGGGCCCTGCCGAGAGCCTTGACCTCGTTCTGCTTCTCGATGAAAGAAAGAAGGTCCGCCACGCGGCCGTTCTCGCTGGCCGTGAGACGGCGGCCTTCCTCGTCTGCGCGGCGGTAGATCTCCTTGATCTCCGCCCTGAGTGAATCTGACATAGGTACCTCAAAACAATCGCCATCGGCATCAATCACTTGGTGACTTGGTGCCGACCTGTTTTGAGGTTCGGAATCGCGGCTGTGCCGGCTCCCTCGGGTGCCCTCGACAATCTCGGTATCCGGCTCGCCGAGGGCTGACCGCCTTGGGTGACGACGGTCAGCTATCCGTAGACGACCATTCTACCGCAAAGGTACGGCGTCCGGGCCTTTTACGAACGGCCGGGATTCTTGTTGAAAAGATCCACGAGCTCGCGTAGCAGGGCGACCCAGCTCGGCGTGCCGGCGGTCGAGCCGCTCTGCCGACTCGATGCCACCGCAGGTCAGGGACGCCAGGAGTCCGCCGAGCAAACCCGCCCGGTCGGCGACGATCCGGACCCGATCGATCTGAACGAGGAAGGAGCACAGCCCGAGGCGGAGAAGCATCGCCAGATCGGTGCGGGTGACTACGTCGCCCCTGTGATGAAACGGAAGGAGAAATGCCCATGAGCGAAACGCACACCCAGCCGCCCGGGCCCGGCGAGCCACAAGAGCCCACACCCGCCCACAGCGAAACGCACACCCAGCCGCCCGGGCCCGGCGAGCCACAAGACCCCACGCCCGGCCAGAGCGAAACGCACACCCAGCCGCCCGGGCCCGGCGAGCCACAAGAGCCCACGCCCGCCCACAGCGAAACGCACACCCAGCCGCCCGGGCCCAGCGAGCCACAAGACCCCACGCCCGGCCAGCCCGGCCAGCCGCAGCCCACGGAGCATGAACCGCACCGCTAGCACGGCCTGGTGATGCCAACTGGCCAGCGTCGGCCACCGGTCGAATGGGGTTCCTGTGGCCGGTACCGTCGCGCGTCGAGGCCTAATTTGCACGAGCTTCGAGCACCTAACTTGCACGAAGGGCACCACAGGCGTAGCGTGTATCCCGCCAAAACCGGCGACATGCAGGGAGCATGTCGCCCCCCCAACCGGCTTCCATGGGGACATGGAGCCGGAGGCACCGGCCCGGCGTTCGTCGCATGGCGCCGGGTCGGTTTTTAGGTGTCCGGGGCGGGAAATCCCCCGTGGCCTCAAAGGCGCGCGCAGCGCGGTAGCGCGGTGTTCGGGGGTGGCAGGTCAAAAACCGGCCCGGCGCCTAGAAGGCTGCGCGCCGGGCCGGTGGGAGTCCGGGTCCATGGCCGGCCAATCGCCATGTCGCCGGGTGGCGCACCCCGGGATTCTCCTGACCGGGATGCGCACCCTGCGCTGCTACCCCACACCATCTGTCGAAAACGGATGCAGGTCCGGATTCTTAGGGCACCGCCTACCAGGCACTCAGGGCCCAGTGGTCCTAAGACATAACGGCGAGCACGTAGGCGACCGAAGTGCGCTCCGCAGGGCGCAACGTCGCCTGCGGGCACGGCGCCATGACCTTCGAGGCTTAATTTGCACGAAGGGCACCACAGGCGTAGCGTGAATCCCCTCCAAAACCGGCGACACCGCACGGGTGCGAGGCACGTCGCCGGACACACCGGCTCACGGCGAGTCACTGAGCCGGACATACCGGCCCGGCGTTACCCGTAGCGCCGGGTCGGTTTCAGGTGTTCGGGGCGGGAAATCCGCTGTGACGGTCAAGGCGCGCGCAGCGCAGAGGCGCGGTGCCCATAGGGGGTTCTGAAGAACGGCGGGGGCCCCCCGAGAATGCCATGGCTTGAGCCGCGCTTTACACGGGAACGCCACAATAGGTGCGCGCAACCCCCCCGTGACGCCGTGCCGCGGCGCCGGGCTTGAATAGCGCCGAGTTGGCCTCGTCACGGTTGGCGTTGGGGTCGTCGGAGCTCATGGGGTGGGACTAGTGAGCGACGACTTTGAGCGGCCGGCGAAGCGGGCCTGAGATGAGCTTGAGATGGAAAGCAGAAGTGGCAAGGCGGAGGGGCCGGCGGCCATTGGGACGCTCAGGGCCCGACAGCGGAAGCGCGTGGCCGCGATCCGCAAGCTGAACGCCCGATACGCGGGCCAGGCGTTCCCGATGCGCGCGGCCGAAAAGTGGAACCGGCTCAGCCACGAGCTGGACGAGACCGAGGAGCTCATCACGGAGCTCCGAGCCCGCCACGAGCGCACCAGCGGAGCTTGACGACCGCGAGGACAGGGGGTACCCCGGATCGCCGTGACCAACTTCGGCCGCGCCACGCCCCGGGAGACGCGTGAACGCGTGCGGGAGCTCTACGAACGTGGTGCCAAGCCCAGCCAGCTAGCCGAGGTTCTTGGCGTGAGCCGCCGAACGATTCACAGCTGGCTTAAGTAACCGAAGGACTGAGACGTGAGCGGCCAAGCGGAGCGCCAGCGACCTGTGCTCCGAGGCGTGGCGGCTACTCGACCGAGCCGATAGCGCCGTCCCGGCAGTCGGCTCAGATATGGGCCGCGCCCAGGCGCTTGCGACCTTGGCCGTTGTCGAATCGCTCGCTCTGGTTCGGGACGAACTGAAAAAGCGGCGCTAGGACCCCAGGCGTACTGTCTTAAGTGCGTGAGTGTCCGCGCTGCGCAAAGACGGCGACTCGGGACACATTCGGGACACGCCTCCGTCCCGTAGCCCAAGATTTGGCTCTAGCTTCAAGCGGACGACGGGACTCGAACCCGCTACCTACAGCTTGGGAAGCTGTCGCTCTACCCGGTGAGCTACGTCCGCGGGAAGGGGGCAGAGCGTAGCGCAGCCCGGACTACCCTTCGGGACGCCCCATGAGGAGGGTTCTCGCCCCCGTTCCGATCGCCGTGATCTGCGCCATTCTGGCTCTCGTCGGGCTGCTCGCGTACGGGCTCGCGGCCAACGAGCCGGACCGTAAGGCCGAGGAGTCGCTGGCGCGCGGCGAACGTGCGTCGGCGCCGCCGCTGCGGCTGCCGCGGCTCTCGGGCCTGGGCACGAAGTCGCTCGAGGACTATCGCGGCAAGGTCGTGGTGCTCAACTTTTGGGCCTCGTGGTGCAAGCCGTGCCGTGAGGAGTCGCCGCTGCTCGATCGCTGGCACGAGCGCATGAAGAGCCGCGGCGGGACGGTGCTGGGCGTTGACACTCTGGACATCGTCGGAGACGCACGGGACTTCATCAGCGAGTACGAGCTGGGCTATCCGATGCTGCGCGACAAGGACGGGGAAACACGCGAGAGCTTCGGGATCGTGGGCTTCCCCGAGACGTTCGTCATCGATCGCCGCGGTCACATAGCGGCCGTGCGGCGGGGCCCCGTCGATGACACGTTCATGCGCAGCCAGGTGGCGCCGCTCCTGCGGGAGCGCTCGTGAAACGGGCCGCCGCGCTCGCGGGCGTCCTCGCCGCGCTCCTAGGAGCACCGGCAACGGTGGCCGCGCAGTGCCCGCGCACCAGCCTCGGCGACATCGAGGACGAGGTGATGTGCCCGGTCTGCGGAACCCCGCTCGGCCTCGCCACCGACGCGCCCCAGGCGGACAGGGAGCGCGCGTACATCGAGAGGCTGATCGCCGATTGCCGGTCGAAGGACGAGATCAAGGCGGCGCTCGCGGCCCAGTTCGGCGACGCGGTGCTCGCGCTCCCGGGAGACGCCGGAGACGACGATCTCGGCGACGTCCTCGTCTACGTGATCCCTGCGGTCGGGATCGCGCTCGCCGCGGCGGGGATCGCGTTCGCCGTTGTCCGCTGGCGCGGCACCCGCGGACCGCGAGAGCCCGGTGGTGGCGATGCGCCCGCGGCCGAGCGCCGGCTCGAGGCGGACATGGAGCGCTACGAGTTGTGATTGCTCAGGACGCCGTCGACACGACTGTCGTCGCGGCCTTCGCCGTCGGCTTCATCTCGTTCGTGTCGCCGTGCGTGCTCCCGCTCGTGCCCGGCTACCTGTCGACCATCAGCGGCGTCTCCTTCGCCGAGATCCAGGAGGGGCAGGGCAGGATGAGGGTGCTGGGGCCGGCGCTCCTCTTCTGCCTGGCCTTCACCGCCATGTTCGTCGCGCTCGGGATGACCGCCACCGGGCTCGGCCAGACCCTCCAGGACCACCGCCAGGTTTTGCGCCAGATCTCCGGGATCGTGATCGCGCTCATGGGGGTGCTCTTCATCGGCACGCTCTTCCTGCCGCTCCTGAACAAGGAGTGGCGCCCCGAGCAGCTGCTGCGCCGCGCGCACACGGGCGGCCCGATCATTGCGGGGCTGGCGTTCGCGGTCGCCTGGCTCCCCTGCACCGGGCCTACGTTGGGAGCGATCCTCACCGCGGCCTCGACCGAGTCGACGGTGGGCGAGGGCGGCGTCCTGCTCGCCTTCTACGCGCTGGGCCTGGTCTTGCCGTTCATCCTCAGCGCGCTCGCGTTCTCCACCTTCTCGGGGGTCTTCCGGTTCTTCCGCAACCACTACCGCGCGATCACCCTGATCTCGGGCGTTGTGCTGGTGGTGATGGGCGTGCTGCTGTACACGAACGAGCTGACACGCCTGAACTCGGAGGCCCTCGCGCTGATGGACGACCTCGGGATCAACTTCTTCAGCGAGATTTGAGATCCATCGTCACGGGGGCGCGGACCACCGGGGCCAGCGCCGCCGCCGTCGCGCACAGGATCGCCACGAGCAACAGCGCCGTGCGCAGGCCGGCCAGCTCGGAAAGTCCCCCCACGGAAGTGGGGCCGGCGAGAAAGCCGCAGTAGCCGACCGCAGAGACCGCGGCGACCGCGGGGCCGGGGGTGGCGCTGCGCGTTGCGGCGGCACGCAGGGCGAGCGGGAACATCGCGGCCAAACCGAGACCCATCGCGGCGAAGCCTGCGATCGCCATCGCGGGCTCGGTGCCGGCCAGGGCAGTCACCATTCCCAACGCGGCAAGCCCGGCGCCACTGCGGGCGAGCCGCACCGGCCCGAGCGCCTCGGTCAGGCGATCGCCTGCCAGCCGCCCCACTCCCATGGTGAGGGAAAAGACGGCCAGCCCGGCGGCCGCCAGTCCCTCACCGGTACCGAGATCGTCCTCGAGGTAGACCGCCACCCAGTCGTTCACCGCCCCCTCGGACAAGAGCACGCAGAACGCGAAAATGCCGATCGCCGCCAACGCCCGGGTCGGCCGCGCGAACAAGGGGCCCTCCGGGGCAGCGTCGGCGGATGGCGGCAGCAGGAAGCGAACCGCGGCCAAACCCACGGCCGTGCCGAACGCGGCGGC
Source organism: Thermoleophilaceae bacterium (assembly GCA_036519295.1). GTDB lineage: Bacteria > Actinomycetota > Thermoleophilia > Solirubrobacterales > Thermoleophilaceae > JACVRW01. The sequence goes on along the minus strand of DATDLN010000153.1, from coordinate 21,226 downwards.
CGTCCATAGGTGCGGCACAACCCCCACTCCGGCGCCCGCCACAATGCCGCCGACCGCCGCGCCGGCGAGAGCGCCCAGCGAGAACGCCGCGTGCAGGCTCGAGAGGATCGGCCGCTGCAGCCCGCGCTCGACCGTGAGGCCGTGCAGGTTCATCGACACGTCGAGCACGCCGTTGCACAGCCCAACGAGGGCCAAGGACGCGGCCAGCGCCACGAACGATCGAGACAGCGACACAGGCACGAGCCCGGCGGCGTAGCCGAGCACGCCCACGAGCACGAGATGCCTGCTTCCCACCCGCGTGACGAGCGCACCCGCTCCAACCTGGGCAACGAGCAGACCCACCATCGAGCAGAGAAGGGCGAGGCCGAGGGCGCCGTCGCCAATGCCGGCCCGCTCCTGAATCGCCGGCAGGCGGGAGAAGATCGACGCGAAGAGGGCGCCGTTCAACGCGAAGACGACCGTGACTGCGACGCGCGCCCTCGAGTGCGACAAGCTCACCCCTCGGGCGTACCCGTCGGGCGCTACATTGACTCGGGCGCCTCGACCCCGAGCAGGTCCAGCGACTGCGCGATGACACGCTTCGCGAGGACGCAAACCACGAGGCGCACGTCCTCGTCGCCGCCCTCCTCGGCGGCTCCCACCACGCGGCAGTCACGGTAGAAGGCCGAGAACTCCTGTGCCGTCTCGTGCGCGTAGACGGTGATTCGGTGTGGCGCCCGGCGCTCGGCCGCGTCGCTCACGACGGCGGGAAGGTCGAGCAGACGCTTGACGAGGGCGCGTGCCGAAGGGTGGAAGCGCTCGGAGCTGGCGCGCAGGTCCGCCCGCAGGGCGTCGGTGACGCGCTCCTCCCGCGCCTTGCGCAGGATGCTGGCGATGCGCGCGTGCGCGTACTGCACGTAGTAGACCGGGTTGTCCTGCGACTGACTGCGCGCCAGCTCGAGATCGAGGTCGAGCGTGGTGTCGTGACTGCGGGAGATCAGGAACCAGCGCGCGGCGTCGACCCCGATATCGTCGAGGAGCTCGTCGAGGGTGACGATCTGGCCGGCGCGCTTGGAGACCTGCAGGCGCGCGCCGCGCTCGGTGAGGTTGACGAGCTGCATGATGATGATCTCCAGCCGCTCGGGATCGCCGCCCATCGCCCGCCAGACGGCGTTCATGCGCGTCATGTGGCCGTGGTGGTCCGCCCCCCAGATGTCGATTGCTCGGTCGTAGCCTCGCTCGAGCTTGTCCAGGTGATACGCGATGTCGGAGGCGAAGTACGTGTACTCGCCCGAGGAGCGCCGCAGCACGCGGTCCTTGTCGTCGCCGTACGCCGTAGTGCGCAGCCAGAGCGCGCCTTCGTGCTCGTACAGCCCATCGAGGCGGTCGAGCGCGGCCTGGACCTCGCCGGACTCGTGGAGCGAGCGCTCCGAGGAGAAGCGGTCCATGCGCACCCGGAAGCGGTCGAAGGTCGCACGCACGCCGTCGAGAATCAGCTCGATCCCACGCTGGGCAAGCTCGGCGGCGTCCGCCTCCGCCGCTCCCTGGATCCGCGCCGCCAGCTCAGCGACGTACTCGCCCCTGTACTCCTCCGGCTCCTTGCCACGGGCGCGCCCCCTGATCGCCTCTCCGAACTTCCGCACCTGGCTGCCGAAGTCGTTCACGTAGTACTCGCGCTCCACCTCATTGCCGGCCAATTCGAGGATCCGGCAGAGCGAGTCGCCGTACGCGGCATGTCGTCCGGACGCGACGGTGATCGGGCCCGTGGGGTTCGCGCTCACGAACTCGACGTTGAGCCGCTCGCCCCCGTCGCCCGCGCCGTAGCGCTCCCCCGCCGTCAGCAGCGTGGCGAGCGCGTCGAGGTACCACGCGTCCGCCATGAACAGGTTCAGGAAGCCCGGTCCCGCGATCTCCACGCGCTCGACCGCGGCTCCCAGCCGCTCGCCGAGTTCGCCGCCGAGCCGCTCGGCGATCGCGCGCGGCGCTTCTCCCAGCGTGGGCGCCAGCAGCATCGCGGCGTTCGTCGAGTAGTCCCCGAAGTCGGGGCGCGGCGGCCGGTCGAGCCTCGGCTGCTCCATGCGCCCGTCACCCGCCACGGCGGCCGCGGCGGCGCTGACGGTCGAGGAGAGTTCTGTGACTGGGTCGCTCACGGAGCCACTAATAGTGATAGGGCTCGCGGGCCAGGATCTTGTGGGCGCGGTAGAGTTGCTCGAGCAGCACCACGCGCGCCAGCTGGTGGGGGAGCGTCATCGAACCGAGCGAGAGGCGCATGTCGACGTCGAGGTCGAGCCCCTTCGGCCCACCGATCACGAAGCACAGGTCGCGGCCGTTCCGGCGGCGTTCCTCGAGCCAATCGCTGAACTGCTCCGAGTCGAGCGTGCGACCGTCGCTCGCAAGCAGCACGGTGAAGGCGCGCTCGGGGATTCGCGGCGGCACCTTCTCGTCGCCGCGCACCTCGACCAGCTCCACCCGAGCGTGCCCCGCGAGAAGCTTGCGGTAATGCTCAACGTCGTCCTGGTATGGCGGCCGCAGCCTGCCGACGGCGATGACGGAGATCCTCACGAGCTTGCGATACTACGGCCGTGCCCGAAGAAGACGCCGAGCGCCACTTCAACATCCACACCGACCCCGAGACGATGGCGGGTCACTACGCCAACTTCGCCAACGTCTCGCACTCCGACTACGAGTTCACCATCACCTTCGCTCGCGTCGACCACGAGGTCGAGGAGGGTGAGGTGCCGGGGGTGGTCGTATCGCGGGTCAACCTCTCCCCTCGCTTCATGCGGGAGCTGATCGACGCGATGGAGGACAACTTCTCAAAGTGGCAGACCCGCGAGGGGATTCGCGACCTGCCCGAGTTCGGCGAGGGCGGCGCGGCGACGAGCGACTAGCCCCTGGCTGCACGGCGGACGTAGGCCTCGCATACCTTTACGGCGCCCTCGATGGAGGACCAATCGAGGTTGTCGGGCACGTCGCTCGGCCAGTGATAGTTGGAGGGAAACTTGGTCTCGTCGACACCGCCCAGCAGGGAGACGCGGTAGCCCGCGCGTAGCGGAATGAGGCCGTCCGTGGCCGCGACAGTGCGAAGACCGCGGACGAGCTCGACGCCCGCCTCTCCTGCGGCGGCGGCCAGCGCTTCGCGCGCTGCCTCCGGGTAAAGACGCATGCGCAGCATGCCCTCGCCCTCCACGAGACACAGGAGCGGCGAGCCGAGGCACTCGAGGCAAACGAGCTCGGTCGTCTCGCGCGGGAGCGCCCGGAAGTGGCGGCGACCAAAGGCCTGCATCCCCTCCATGAAGGACTCCTCGGAGCCGGTCGAGACCAGCATGACCCGCACGCCGCGCGGCGGCCGCTCCCGCAGCGAGTGCGCGAGGGCAACGAGGGCCCCCACCGAGCTCAGGTTGTCGTTGGCTCCGGGGACGACTCGCCGAGCGCCGATATCGGCCATCGCGGCGGTGGCGCCGAGCGAGAGGACCGCGCCCGCGCCTCGGAGGAAACGGCGGCCCAGCAGCCCCCAGAGGGAGAGGAGCAGCGGGCCGAGGAAGACGCCGAAAATGATCGGCACGCTCTGGTTCGCCTTCGCGTGCAGGCTTGGCAGGCGCTTCATGGCGACGCGCGGCAGAGCGGGGTGGAAGACGAGTCCGCTGTGCGCAGCGTCGTGATGGGCGATGAAGACGACCGTGCGGGGCGCGTACGAGTCGCCGACATCGGCAACCACGTTCCAGGTCGGACGGTGGGGCAGCAGCCGCCGCCGGAACCAGAGCCTCCCGCCGCTCACGTCGTCGTAGATCGCCGCCGCGGCGAGGCCCCCCGCGAGCGCGGCCGCGCGGCGGCCGAGCAGCGCCGCGAGGGCCGAGCCGGCATTCAGCAGCCCGAGCGGCCACCAGTAACCGCCGTGCGCGCGCTCCTCCTCGACGCGCGCTTCGCGACAGCCCGCCTCTCGCAGCTCGTCGGCGATCCGCTCGGCCGCTCGGCGCTCCCCCTCCGACGCGGACGGACGCTCGAAAGCCGCGAGCTCGCGTACTACGCGCTCGATCAGCGGGCGGGAGGGCACGACTAGTGCTCCCTCGCCCAGGCCTCCCCGATTCCGATCCTCTCGATCGTGGTGGGGTGGGTTCCGAACAGCGCCTGCAGCAGCGCCGGCGGCTCCGGGTCGGCGATGTTGCGCTCCGCGAGCTCTCGCTGGAGCGCAATCAGCGCAGCGGGGTTGTGCGTGAGCTCCAGCGAGAACGAGTCCGCCCTCGCTTCGACCTGGCGGGAGACCACGTTCGAAGCCAGGCCGAGCGCGAGCGAGACCAGCGAGACGGCCAGGGCGATCGCCGGCAGCGCCGACGGCCCCGGCCTGCGGGCGGCGTCACCGAGCCCCTCGCGGCGGCCGAAGGTCTGGGCCAGCTGCTGGGCCAGATAGACGCCCGCCGGTGCCACGAGAGCGAGCCAGAGCAGGCCCCGGTCGAGGTCGCGGTGCCTCTGGTGCCCCAGCTCATGCGCCACCACCTGGCGCACCTGCTCCGGCGGGAGGTCGTCGATCAAGTTGTCGTAGAGCACGACCCGCTTGGTCGGTCCGATCCCATTGACGTAGGCGTTCAGGGCCGTCGTCCGCCGGCTGGCGTCGACCCGGTACACCTCGCCCACCTTCACATCCGCCCTCCGCGCGAGGTGCAGCACCTCCGAGCGCAACCTGCCCTCCTTCAGCGGCTGGAAGTCGTTGAAGAGGGGATCGATCAACACCGGCCACAGCCAGAGCATGATCACGCCGAACGCAACGACGATCCCGCTCCCTGGGATCCACCAGCGACGCGGGAAGCGGCGGACCAGGGCGAGCCCGATAGCCCCGCCGGTGCCGGCGATGACGGCCTCGATGCCGGCCGACTTCGCGAGATCCTCCAGCCACGGGCCCCACGTCTGGGTCGAGAGTCCGACGTCGAACGCGCGATCGTGCCGCCAGGCCGCGAGCGGAAGTCCGACGGCCACGAGCAGGAGCGAGATGCCGGCGCCCGCAGCCGCGCCGCCGAGCAGCGGTCGCCGCGAGAGGGGATCGAACAGCCCCCGGGGAGGACGCCACGCGAGGAGTCCCAGGGTCACGCCGCTGACCGCGATGCCGGCGATGCCGAGCAGGCGCTGCGTGTCGCGGAAGTCCTCTGCCCGCTCGATCTGCGCCCGGCTGAAGTACGCTTGCACGTCCACCGCGGCGGGGTCGATGACGCCGCTGCGCGGGCGGAGGAGAAACGTGGCCGCCCCGGCGGCGACGACTGCCGCCAGGATCGCCAGCGGCAGCCGCGAACGCCCAGCCTTCACCACGGAGACTGTAGAAGGAACCCAGTGGAATCCCCGGCAAGTCCGCACCCGCTTCGGCGGCTCCGGATGACCGCCATGCGGCGTCCTCGAGGAATCCGGGGGTGTCCCGGCCAAAGACCGGCCGTAGGGGGCGGAGCCTCCTGCTGCTTGCCTGGCGGCCCCCGGGGCTCGCCGAACTGGGCACGGACTCACCGGAGGCACCACTGATGCGCATCGCCATGCTCTCCGACGTGCACGGCAACAGGCCGGCCTTCGAGGCCGTCCTGGCCGCCATCGAGGAGGCGGCGGTCGAGGAGCTCTGGTGTCTCGGCGACCTCGTCGGGTACGGCGCAGAGCCCGACGACTGCGTCGCTCTGGCCCGGGAGCGCTGCGACGTCTGCCTCGCGGGGAACCACGATCTTGTCGTAACCGGCGACATCCCGCTCAGCGACTTCTCCTCGAGCGCCGCGGCGGCCGCCCGCTGGACGCAGGAGACGATCTCCGAGGACTCGCTCGCTTTCCTGCGGAGCCTCGAGCCCGCCGACCCCGAGCGCGAGGTCGGCCTCTACCACGCCAGCCCGCGCGACCCCGTGTGGGAGTACGTTCTCACCCCCTGGCAGGCGGACGAATGCCTGGATCTCGCTGAGGCTCGCGTGTGCGCCGTCGGCCACTCGCACGTCGCCCTGTGGTTCCAACGGGACCCGGAAGGGAAGGTCGATGGCGCCCAGGCCGCGGCGGATCTGGAACGCGATCTGTCGCTCGGCGAGTGGCTCGTGAACCCCGGCGCGGTGGGACAGCCGCGCGATGGTGACCCCCGCGCGGCCTGGCTCCTGCTAGACACAGGGAGTTGGGCCGCAACCTGGAAGCGGGTGGACTACCCGATTGACGAGGCCGCCAGGGCGATCGAGGAGGCGGGGCTTCCCCGCGTCTTGGCGGAGCGGCTGTACAGCGGACAATGACGACCTTCAAGCGCACAACCGGATTTCTGGCGCTCGCCGCCTGTCTCCTGGCGGTTGGCTGCGGCTCCGATGACGAGGGGGCCGGCATCCCGCGGAAGTCGGCGGCCGCGCTGGAGAACCAGCTCGACTCGATCCAGGGCCGCTTCGAGTTCCCCGGCGGCGCCGCGTGCGCCGACATTACGGACGGCGACGACCCGAACACGAAGGCCGTCCAGCAGACGATCGACGGGCTCCCTGGCGACGTCGATCCGGATGTCCGGGATGCGCTCCAGCAGGGCTTCGACCGCGTCTTCCAGCTCGTCGAGGAGGAGTGCAAGTCACCGCAGACCGAGACCCAGACGGAGACCGTGACGGAGCCGGCGCCGCCGCCCACCGAGACCGAGACCGAGACGACCCCGCCCCCGACGACCGAGACCACGCCGCCGCCCACCGAGACGACGGAGCCGCCGGCGACGGATACCGGCGAGCAGGAGCCACCCGGCCAGGGCGGCAATGCTCCCGGCGGCGAGGGCGGAAGCGGGGGCAGCGGCCAGGGCGGCGACGCGGGCGGCGCCGAGGGCGGATCGGGCGGCGGCGCGCTCGTGCCGGGAGACCAGGGATGACGGTGCCCACCGACGTCGCCGGCCGCTACCACGTCGAGCGCAGGCTCGGAGCCGGCGGCATGTCGACGGTCTTCATGGCCACCGACACCGTGCTGGAGCGGTCGGTGGCGGTGAAGCTGCTCGCCGAGCATTTGGCCGACGACGACGCGTTCGTGGCGCGCTTCCGGCGCGAGGCGCTCGCCGCGGCGCGACTCCAGCACCCGAACATCGTGCAGGTGTTCGACTCGGGTCAAGACCCCGAGAGCCGGCGCCATTACATAGTCATGGAGTACGTGGACGGGCCCTCGTGCGCCGATCTCCTGCGAGAGCCCAAGCGCCTCGAAATCGAGGAGACGGTGCGGATCGTGCGCGATGCCTGCCACGGCCTCGACTACGCCCACCGGGCCGGCGTCGTGCACCGCGACGTGAAGCCCGGCAACCTGCTCATCGCCGAGGAGATGCGCACCACGAAGCTGGCGGACTTCGGGATCGCCAAGGCCGCGGAGCAGACGCGCATCACGCAGGTCGGCGCGGTGCTCGGCACGGCCGCCTACCTCTCGCCGGAGCAGGCGCGGGGTGACGAGGCCGGCCCGGCCTCGGACACCTACTCGCTCGGAGTCTGCGCGTACCAGTTCCTGACCGGCCGGCTGCCGCACGAATACGCGTCGCTCACCGAGCTTGCGCTGAAGCAGCAGCAGGACCCGATCGTGCCGATCACCGAGTACCGCCCCGAGGTGCCGCAGGAGCTTGACGAGGCCGTTCGCCTCAGCCTCGAGCGGGACCCCGCGGCCCGCTACTCATCCGCCCTCGAGTTCGGCCATGCGATCGACGCCGGCCTCCACGGCGAGAGGACCGCGGCAACCGAGCGCCTGTCGCTCGGCGACACCGACGTCACCCGCGCGATGGAGGCCACCTCGGCCACACGCGCCATGCCGCGAACGGGTTACGCTCCTCGACCCGCCGAGCCGGCGCAGGCGCAGACCGCGCCCCCGGCGGAAGCGCCTCCGCGCCGCGACGACCGCGACGACCGCCGGGCGGCCACGCGCCGCCGCTGGGCCACATTCCTAGCCGTGCTCGCCGTCGTAGCCGCCATAGCGGCCGTCGGCGTCGCGCTGTTGTCGACCAGCGACAACGGCGGCGTGAAGGCCCCGAACCGCGACCAGGTCCAGGATCAGATCCAGGACCTGCGCGACTTCATCCAGCAGCACGTGCGTTAGGCGCCGCACCCTCGAGCACGCGCCGAGCAAAGTCCTGGTACTCCCCCGCCGCGATCGCCTCCTGCATCGCCAGCATCAGCCGCCGCATGAAGGTCAGATTGTGGAGCGTTAGCAGTCGCTTGCCGGTCAGCTCGCCCGCCCGCACCAGGTAATGAAGGTAGGCGCGGGTGTGCTCCCGGCAGGCGGGGCAGGGACAATGCTCGTCGATCGGGTCCCGCTCGGCGCGGTGCCCTCCCCTGTTCAGGTCGAGGCGCCAGCGCCGCCCGGGGTCCGGGACGAGGGCGGTGCCGTGGCGGGCGAGGCGCGTGGGCGTGGCACAGTCGAACGTGTCGACCCCCGCGCCGACGGCCAGAACGAGGTCGTCCACGTCGCCGATCCCGAGCAGGTGGCGGGGCGGCGCATCCGGGAGGTCGCCCAGCACCCAGCCCACCACCTCGCGCATCTGGGGCTTCTCCTGCCCGAGCGAGCCGCCGATTGCGATGCCGTCCACACCGGCGCCGGCGACGTAGGCGGTCGCCTCCGCGCGCAGGTCCGGGTAGATCCCGCCCTGCACGATCCCGTACAGCAGCTGCTCGGCCGACGCGTGCTCGCCGTGCCACGCCACGCAGCGATCGAGCCAGCGATGTGTTCGCTCCATCGAGCGCGCTGTGTACTCGCGCTCGACGTGGAACGGGGTGCACTCGTCGAACGCGAGCGCGATGTCCGAGCCCAGCGCCGCCTGCACCTCCATCGAGGTCTCGGGGCCCATGAATCGCTCGGAGCCGTCGAGGTAGGAGCGGAAGCGCACGCCACGCTCCTCGATCGCGAGGACCATCGACTCGCGGGGATCGCGCCGGCGCTTGATCTCCTCGGCGACCGAGCCATGGCCCATGGAGAAGACCTGGAAACCCCCGGAGTCGGTGACGATCGCGCCCTTCCAGCCCATGAACTCGTGCAGTCCGCCCAGGTCGCGGATCAGCTCGGGGCCGGGCTGGACGAAGAGATGGAAGGTATTGCCGAGCACCATCTCGTAGCCGAGCTCGGCCACCTCGCGGGCGTGCAGCGTCTTGACGGTGGCCGTCGACGCGAGCGGCACGAAAGCGGGCGTGTGCACGTCGCCATGCGCGGTGTGCAGGACGCCCGCGCGGCCCTCCCCGTCCCGGGCGGTGATCGTGAACGGCGGCACCGCGCCAGCCTACGGAACGGCGGGGCCGCCCTCTCCGCCGCAGCGCAAGCTTGGCTTGCGGTGCGGCGATTGGGCGGGCGGCCCCAGGAAATCCAGCCTGGTTCGGCTTACTTCTCCTGCGCGGTGCCCTCGACGGCGGCCGGCGTGCCGTTGCCGCTCGAGCTGATCTCGATGCGGCGCGGCTTGCGCTCCTCGGGCTTCGGTATCCGCACCTCGAGGACACCGTCGTGGAACTCGGCCTTGATGCCGTCGGGATCGACCCCGTCCGGCAGGGTCAGCGAGCGCGCGAAGCTGCCGAACGAACGCTCGATGCGATACCAGCCGCGCTCGCTCTGCTCGTGCTCCTCCTTGCGCTCACCCGAGATCTTCAGCGTGCCGTCCTGGACCTCGATCGAGACGTCCTCGTCGCGGAGACCGGGAAGGTCCGCCTTCAGCACGAAGTGATCGTCCACCTCGACCAGGTCCATCGGCGGGATCCAGCGGCGGGCGCCGCGGTCCGACTGGCCGAAGAACGAGTCGAAGAGCCGATCGACCTCACGGGAAAAAGGCTCAGGCTTCATGAGTAGGGCCATATTTATCACCTCCATCTCTATGGCAACCGCCAGGATAAAACCTGCGTCGTCTAATGTCAACTTTTCTTCGCGAGCGATCTCCCGGTCATCTCCGGCGGCTGTTCCTGCCCCAGCAGCGCGAGCACCGTCGGCGCGACGTCGGCAAGGATGCCGCCGCTCGCGAGCTCGCCGACGTCCGCGGTCACGATCAGCGGGACGGGGTTCATCGAGTGCGCGGTATTGGGGCTGCCGTCGGGCTCGAGCATGTTGTCGGCGTTGCCGTGGTCGGCCGTGATGACACAGGCGCCGCCCGAGTCGTGCACGGCGCCGACCACCTCGCCGAGGCAAGCGTCCACCGTCTCGACGGCTTTCACGGCGGCCGGAATCACGCCGGTGTGCCCGACCATGTCCGGGTTCGCGTAGTTGATGATTGCGAACCCGTAGTCGCCTCCACGCCAGCGCTCGACGAACGCGTCGGTCGCGGCCCGCGCGCTCATCTCGGGCTTCTGGTCGTACGTTGGGACATCGCGCGGCGAGTCGACCAGGCAGCGCTCCTCGCCGTCGTACGGGTCCTCCTCGCCGCCGTTGAAGAAGTAGGTGACGTGCGCGTACTTTTCGGTCTCCGCCACGTGCAGCTGGTTGATGCCCCGCTCCGCGAGCAGCGAGGCGAGCGTGACCTCGGGCCGGGCCGGCGGGAAGGCCGCCGGGTAATCCCACTCCTCCTGGTATTCGGTGAGGGTCGTCAGCCTCACGCGCGGCACCTCGCCGCGGTCAAAGTCCGAGAAGTCGGGCTCGCCGAGCGCGCGCGTCAGCTGGCGGGCGCGGTCGGGCCGGAAGTTGAAGAACACGACGCTGTCGCCCGAGCGGATGCGACCCTCCCCGCCTACCAGCATCGGCTTGATGAACTCGTCCGTCTCGCCGCGCTCGTAGGCGGCTCGCACGGCGGCCTCGCCCGACTCGGCACTGAACTCGGCCCGGCCGTGCACGATCGCGTCCCAGGCGAGCTTGGTGCGGTCCCAGCGGCGGTCGCGGTCCATGGCGTAGTAGCGCCCCGTAACCGATGCGATCCGCGCTCCGCCCCAGCCCTCGACCTCCGCCACGTAGCCGGCTCCCGAGTCCGGGTTCGTGTCGCGGCCGTCGGTGAACGCGTGAATCACGACGTCGGGCACGCCCGCCTCTCCTGTGAGCTCGATCAGAGCCCGCAGATGGCCCATGCTGGCGTGCACGCCGCCGGCCGAGACGAGCCCGAGCAGATGCAGGCGCTCGGCCCCGCACGCGGCGCGCAGCGTCTCGTTCTCGGCGAAGGACCCGTCCGCGATCGCCTCGTCGATGCGAAGCAGGTCCTGCTTGACGATCGCGCCGGCGCCGAGGTTCAGGTGCCCAACCTCCGAGTTGCCCATCTGACCCTCGGGAAGGCCGACGGCCTCGCCCCAGGCGGTCAATGTCGTGTGCGGGTACGTGCTCCAAAGCCCGTCGAAGACCGGCGTCCGCGCCTGCCCCACCGCGTTGCCCGGGCCGGGCTCGGCCATGCCCCATCCGTCCAGAATGACGAGCGCAACGCGCGCGACGGTCATTGCGCCGCGGCGACGACGATCCGCGCGAAGCCGTCGGGGTCGAGGCTCGCCCCGCCCACCAGCGCCCCGTCGACGTCGGGCTCCACGAGGATCTCGGCCGCGTTGTCCGGCTTGACGCTGCCGCCGTAAAGCACCCGGACCCGCTGTGCCGCTTCCTGGGCGCGATCGCCGACGAGCGCCCGCACGAAGGCGATCGCCTCCTGCGCCTGGTCCGGCGTCGCAACGAGGCCGGTGCCGATCGCCCAGATCGGCTCGTAGGCGATCACCACGTCGGCGAGCCGCGCTGCGTCGACGCTCTCCAGTCCCTCCTGCACCTGGTGGCGAAGCTTGCGCTGGGTCTCCCCGCGCTCGCGCTCCTCCTCCGACTCGCCCACGCAGAGGATCGGCCTCAGCCCTGCCTCGAGCGCGGCCGGCACCTTCTCCTGAAGGGCACGGTCGGTCTCGCCGTAGTACTCGCGGCGCTCCGAGTGCCCCAGGACCACACCGTCCACGCCGATCTCGGTGAGCATCGGCGCCGAGACCTCGCCGGTGTACGCGCCGCTTTCTTCCTGATGCATGTTCTGCGCATAGACGGCAACCCCGCTCCCGCCCAGCTTCTCGACGCACACGTCGAGGGAGGTGAAGGGGGCGCAGATCCCGACGTCGGCCGGCCGCCGGCCCTCGTCCGGGAGAAGCTCGAGGAGGCGTGCGCAGTACTCGGCGGCCTGCGCCCGCGTCCCCCACATCTTCCAGTTGCCGGCGATGGCCGGTCGGCGGTCGGTGTCGTCAGGCATCGTCGAGCACCTCGACCCCGGGCAGCTTCTTGCCCTCGAGCAGCTCGAGCGAGGCGCCTCCCCCCGTGGACAGGTGGTCCACGTCGTCTGCCAGGCCGAACTCGGCGAGCGCCGCGGCGGAATCCCCGCCCCCGACCACGGTCGTGCCCGGCGCGCTCGCCACCGCCTCCGCGAGCGCGCGCGTGCCCTCGGCGAACGGTTCCAGCTCGAAGGCACCCATTGGCCCGTTCCAGAAGACCGTTCCGGCGCGGGCGATCTCCTCCCCGAATGCCTCGGCGGTCCGCGGCCCGATGTCGAGCCCCATCCAGCCGTCGGGCACGTCCGTCCCGTCCTGTGCGCGGCGCTCCGCCTGCGCGTCGAAGCTGTCGCCGAGAACGAGGTCGAGCGGCAGCAGCAGCCGGCAGCGCGAGGAGCGTGCCTTTTCGAGAGCCTTGCGCGCCAGCTCGACCCCCTCCTCTTCCGCGAGCGAGTCGCCGGTGGGCTTCCCCTCCGCTCGGAAGAAGCTGAAGCACATCGCGCCGCCGATCAGGAGCGAGTCGGCGGTGTCGAGGAAGCGGTCGATCAGCGCGATCTTGTCGCTCACCTTCGCACCGCCGAGGAGCACGACCAGCGGACGCTCGGGCGACTCCACGATCGAGCGCAGCGTGACCACCTCGCGCTCCAGGAGCAGCCCGGCCACCGCCGGCCGCAGCACCTCTGCCACGCCGACCGTGGATGCATGGGCGCGGTGGGCCGATCCGAAGGCGTCGTCAACGTACGCGTCCGCCAGCGAGGCGAGCTCCTTGGAGAGATCGGGATCGTTCTCCGTCTCGCCCCGTTCCCAGCGCGTGTTCTCGAGCACGAGCACGGAGCCCGGCTCGAGCCGCTCCGCCCCGCGGCGGACCTCGGGGCCGATCACCTCGGGCGCCTGATGCACCGGCGCCTCGATCAGCTCCCGCAGCCGGTCCGAGGCGGGCCTGAGAGAGGTTGCGGGATCGCGCCCGGTCGGGCGGCCCAGGTGCGAGCAGAGGATGAGCCGCGCCTCGTCTCCCAGCAGGAGCTCGATCGTCGGGAGCGCCGCCCGGATGCGCGCGTCGTCCGCAACACGGCCTTCCTCGAGCGGCACGTTGAAGTCCACCCGCGCGAGCACGCGCTCCCCCTCGGCCACCTCCAGGTCGCGGACGGTGCGCTTTCCCAGCCCGGTCTGCGCGTCAGGCAACCGGCGCTCCCGCGAGCACCCGCTCGGCGAGATCCACCACCCTGTTCGAGTAGCCCCACTCGTTGTCGTACCAGGCCACCACCTTCACCAGGCGCTCGTCGATCACCATCGTCAACTCGGCGTCGAACACCGAGGAGTACGGCGAGGAGATGATGTCGGTCGAGACGATCGGGTCCTCGTTGTACTTGAGGATGCCCTCGAGCGGCCCGGCGTCCGCCCTCTGCGCGAACGCGCCGTTGACCTCCTCCTTGCTGGTGGGCCGCGAAACCTCGCATACGAGGTCGACCACCGAGCCCGTGATCACCGGCGCGCGCACGGACATGCCGTTCAGCCTGCCGTCGAGCTCCGGGATCACGAGGCCAATCGCTTTGGCGGCGCCGGTCGAGGTCGGAACCAGGTTGGTGGCCGCGGCGCGCGCCCGGCGCAGGTCCTTGTGGGGGGCGTCCTGGAGGCGCTGGTCCGCCGTATAGGCGTGGATCGTCGTCATGACCCCGCGATCGATTCCGACGGCGTCGTGGAGCACGCGCGCCACGGGTGCCAGACAGTTCGTCGTGCACGACGCGTTCGAGATGACGTGGTGCTGGCCGGGGTCGTAGGCCTCGTCGTTCACGCCCGGCACCAGCGTCACGTCCGGCGCCGTGGCCGGCGCAGAGATGATCACCTTCTTCGCGCCGGCGGCGAGGTGCTTCGCGGCGTCCTCGCGCTTGGTGAACAGCCCCGTCGACTCGATCACCACCTCCGCGCCGGCGTCGCCCCAGGGCAGGGCGGCGGGGTCGCGCTCGGTGAAGACACGCAGCTCGTCCCCGTCGACCACGATGCCGTCGTCGGTGTGGTCGATCTCGCCCGGGAACGGCCCCAGAATCGAGTCGTACTTGAGCAGATGGGCGAGCGTCCGGGTGTCGGTGATGTCGTTGACGCCGACCCAGTCGATATCGGCGCCGCGGGCGTGCGCCGCCCTGAATACGTTGCGTCCGATGCGGCCGAAGCCGTTGATGCCGACCTTCACGGGCATCCGTACGTCCTTTCCCGCCGCCCGGCAGGTCGAGCCTGCGCTGCGGCGCTTTCCTTCGTCTTCGCGTTGCGAGCGAATCTATCGGAGTCCGAGTTCCCGATTGCCGCGGGCGTAAAAGCCCGTCAGGGACGGAACGGCGGCTTCTCGATGTCGCGGTGGACGACGTCGATCAGGAAGTCGCGGCGCGCCTCGTAGAGCCTCGCCAGCCGCTCGGCAATCACGACCGAGCGGTGACGACCGCCCGTGCAGCCGATGCCGACCGTCAGATGCGACTTGCCCTCCTGCTCGTAAGCCGGCAGCAGGTAGTCGAGAAGCGGCGTCAGCCGCTCGTAGAAGGCGCCGATTCCGTCCGAGCTCTCGACGTATTCGATCACCGCCTGGTCGAGACCGGTGAGGTCCCTCAGCTCGGATTCGTAATGCGGGTTCGGCAGGAAGCGGACGTCGAACGTCAGATCGGCGTCGCGCGGCGTGCCGTGCTTGAAGCCGAAGGTCATGAATGTCACGGCCAGCTTCCCGAACTTTCCGTGCGGGAGCATCTTGTCGGCCACCACCTTGCGCAGGCGCGACGCCGACAGGTCGCTGGTGTCGATCGAGACGTCGGCCCGCTCCTTCAGAGGAGTGAGGAGCGCCTGCTCCTGCCGGATCGCGGCCTCGACCGAGCCGCCGTCGGCCAGCGGGTGTCGGCGCCGGGTCTCCTTGAAGCGGTTGATCAGCACCGACGGCGCGGCCTCGAGGTAGAGCAGCCGGTACGGCACGCCGCGGCCGTCGAGGTCGTCGAGCACCCTGACGAGCCCGTCGAAATACTCGCCGCCGCGCACGTCGGAGGCCACGGCCGCGCGCTCGACCTTGCTGCCCTCGTGCCCGAACAGCTCGGCCAGCGACCCGATCATCTCCGGCGGAATGTTGTCCACGCAGAAGTAGCCGGCGTCCTCGAAAGTGGCCATCGCCTGGGACTTGCCGGCCCCGGAGAAGCCCGTGATCACCACAAAGTCCTCGATCGGCCCCTTGTAGCCCATGTTCAACGCACCTTGTTGACGTAGGCGTGAATATCGCGGGCGACCTTGCCCGGCAGCCCCGGCACCGCCTCGAGCTCCTCCCGGCTGGCGCTGAGGAAGCGCTCGGGCGAGCCGAAGTGCTGAAGGATGCTTCGCTTGCGAGCCGGCCCCACGCCGGGCAATTCGTCGAGGATCGAGCGGGTCATTGCCCGATCGCGCCGTCCTCGGTGGAATTCGATCGCGAACCGGTGGGCCTCGTCGCGGACGCGCTGGAGCAGTTGGAGCTCGGGCGTGTCGTGCGCGAGCCGCAGGGGCGTCCGGCGGCCGGGCAGGAACACCTCCTCGATCCGCTTGGCTAGGCTCACCACGGTCACGCCGAGGTCGCGGAAGGGCCCCAGCTCCCTGAGGCCCGCCGAGAGCTGACCCTTGCCTCCGTCGATCACGATCAGCGCCGGCACGGAGGCGAAGCTCTCGTCGTAGTCGCTCTCGTGCGGACTGCGCTCGCGCTGCGCGACGTAGCGCGCCATCCGGCGGGAGAGCACCTCGGCCATGGCTCCGACGTCATCTTGCACGGCCTCCCGGATGCCGAAGCGGCGGTAGTCGGCCTTCTTCGGGGCCCCGCCCTCGAACACGACCATCGAGGCAACGGTGTGGGCGTGCATGAGATTCGAGATGTCGAAGCACTCGATCCGCATCGGGATCGTCTCCATCCCGAGCGCCTGCTGGAGCCCGTCGAGCGCCTCGATCCGCTGTGAGCGGCGCCGCTCCGAGCGCAGCCGATCCTGGTCCAGCGCCAGCCGGGCGTTGCGCTCGGCGAGCTCGAGGATGCGACGCTTGTCGCCCCGCTCGGCGTGGCGGACCTCGACGGGCGCGCCGCGGCGCTCGGCGAGCGCCTCCGCCAGCGTCCCGGTATGTTCGACCGCCCGCTGCACGATCACCTGCGGAGGAACGGCGATGGCGCTCGCGTAGTACTGGAGCACGAACTCCTCCGCCACCTCGGCCTCGTCTCGCTGCGCCGCGTTTTCGAGGTAGAAGCTCTGCCGGTCGGCCAGCACTCCGTCGCGCACCTGGAACACCTGGGCATTGGCGTCGGTCTCCTCCGAGGCCACCGCGATGGCGTCGAGCGTTCCCACCGCCTCGTTCGAGATTCGCTGCCGCTCCAGCAGGCTCCGCACCGCCTTGAGCCGGTTGCGGTAGATCGCTGCCTGCTCGAACTCCTGCCGCTCGGCGGCGTCGCGCATTCCCTGGTCCAGCGCACGCTCGATCTGGCGATAGCGGCCGGACAGGAAGTCGATGATCGTGTCGACGTTTGCGCGGTACTCCTCCTTCGAGATGTAGCCGACACAGGGCGCCTGGCAGCGCTTGATGTAGTAGTCGAGGCAGGGGCTGCCGCTGGCGCGGCCCGGCTCGGGCCCGTCACACGTCCGGTACTGGAACACCTTGCCAAGCAGGTCGAGCGTTTCGCGCACCCGCTTGGCGTTGCTGAACGGACCGAAGTACGCGCGCCTGCGGCGGTGACGCTCCCGCGTGAAGTAGATGCGCGGATAGTCCTCGTCGAGGCTGATGCCGATATAGGGGTACGACTTGTCGTCGCGGAGGCGGACGTTGAACAGCGGGCGGTGGCGCTTGATGAACTCCTGCTCGGCCAGCAGGGCCTCGGCATCGGTCTCCGTGGCGATGAAGTCGATCTCCGCCACCTGGCCGACCATCTCGACGACGCCGCGGGTGGCCGGCTTCGAGAAGTGGCTGGCCACCCGCTTGCGGAGCGACCGCGCCTTGCCGACGTAGAGCGCCTTGCCGCTTTCGTCCTTGAACAGGTAGACGCCCGGGCCGTCGGGAAGGGCCCGGCGTTGCTGCTTGAGTCGGTCGTCGGTGGCGGCGGTGGCCATCCTCGATCGAGGATAGGCGCCCCGCTCGGCTCGCGGTCCCGGGCCGGAGGGGATGCCGGCCGGCCGGGGCCTGCGTGGCTCAGACCGGACGGCGGTACCAGGGCGGCGCCGCCAGGGCCGCTCTCAGCTCGGCGCGCCCGTCGGCGAGCACGGGATGCCCATGTGTGACCAGCACCCGATCGAAGTCGAGCTCGAGCAGCGGTTCGAGCGTCGGGTTGAAGCGCTGGCGGTGCCAGCGCTCGCGACGCTCGTCCACCTTGCCGGTGGCCCAGACCCGAAGCCTTCCGTCCACCTCGGCCACCGCGTCTCCGAACACGAGCGCCCGCTGGCTCGGGATATAGAGCGGCGTCTCCTGACGGCGCGGGCGGCCGATCGCGTGCGCGGAGACGCCGGCGGGCAGCGGCACGCCGAGCTCGATCTCGCGGAAGCCGGTGCGGTCGCCGAGGCGCTTCGCGCAGGCGGCGTGCCCCCAGATCGCGCAGTCGGTGCGGTCGCGGTATCGGCGCCAGATCTCCTCGCTGCTGCGGACGTGGTAGGGGATCGAGACCAGGATCGCCAGCCGCGCGCCAAGGTGCTCGTCGATCAGATCGAGAACCGGCTGCTGCTCCGGCGGCAGGAGCGGATCGATGAGAAGGAGATCGTCGCCGGCCGTGGCGGCGAAGCTCGCGACCTCGCTCCCGAACTCGCCGGGATGCCACTCCGGATGCCGGGCGGTCCAGCGCCAGAGGCCGTCGGCGAGCAGCTCCGGCGTGAGGCTCACGGGTCCGGCACCGATCTCATCGATCCGGCAGTTTAACCGGCGAATCCCTTTCGAGGGTTAGGCGAGAAGCCGACCGACGGACTCGGCGACGCAAGCGGGCTTTTCCCCACCCTCCACCTCCACCGTCCACTTCTGGACGATCTGGTGCCAGCCCCCGCCGACTTCGTCAACCGACACCACCTCGGTGCTGGCCCGGATGCGGCTGCCACTCGGAACCGGGGCTGGAAAGCGCACCCGGTTCCAGCCGTAATTGACGCCCATCTTGAAGCCGCTCGACTCCATCAGCGAGGGCCGGAAACCGTCGATCATCGACAGCGTCAGGTTCCCGTGCGCGATGGTGGTCCCGTATGGGCTCTCGGATCTCGCCCGCTCGACGTCCACGTGGATCCACTGGTGGTCCTGCGCGATGTCGGCGAAATGGTCGATCTCCTCCTGGGTCACCTCCCGCCAGTCGCTCGGCCCGATGGTGCGGCCCACGAGGGCCTTGAGCTCCTCGATGCCGTTCACGGTGATGGTCATGAGTTGGAGCCTATTCCGTGGTCTGAGCGAGAACGACCCGACTCACTCCACCAACCGCACCTTGAATTGCAGGGCCACCGGTAGGTCGCCGGCGCCGCTCAGCAGGCCGAGGATCTTGGCGACGTAGGCCTGCGTCTCGGGGTAGGCAGGGATGCACGCGCAGGCGGCCACCGCGCCCGCGCCGGCGTTGTAGGCCGCGAGCGCCAACGGGACCGAGCCGAAGCGGCCGAGCAGATCGCGCATCAGGTGCGCCTGGGCGTCGATCGCCTGCTCGGCGTCGTACGGATTTCGCAGGCCGTAGGCGTCGGCCGTCCCGGGCATGAACTGCGCGATGCCCTCGGCCCCGGCGGGCGAGCGGGCGAAGGGGTTGAAGTTCGACTCCGCGTAGATCTGAGCCGCCAGCAACGCCGCGCCGACGTTCCAGCGCTGCGCCGCCCGCCCTATGGGCTCCCTGAAGGGCTCGGGCACGAACGACGGGATCGAGCTGCGACCGTCACCGCCCGGCCCGGCGCCGCTGGGACGGCCGAAGCCCACCGACGCCGACCCCGTGTTGCGGGTGTAGCCGAAGTGCCAGGCTTCCCAGGAATACCTCTTGATGAACCCGAAGCGTTGGGAGTTGGCTTCCAGCCAGCCGTAGGCGGCCGGTGGGCCGAGGTCGAGCTCAGTGGCGTAGCGGTGCAGGCTCTGGCCGGGGGGTGCGACCCATTTGGGATCGGGGTGGGCGGCGAACAGGCGGGCCTGCTCGGCGTCGGAGCGATAGCCGCTCGTGACGATCAGGTAGAGGCCGGCCTCGCGGCGGGCGGCGGTGGCCATGCGGTCGAAGGCGAGCGCGACGTCGGGCCGCATCGGCTTGCCCTGCCTGTACGCCAGCGGGCCGTCGTAGCCGCCGCCGCTGGCGCTCGCCGGCAGGCCGAGTCCGCCGAGGTCGGGCGCCAGCTCGGCGGTCGCCCGCGCCCCCACCTCGACCGGTCGCGGCCGGTCGTCCCCCGGCGGGCGAACCAGCGCCTCGCCCCGCAGCCGGACGGTTACACGCGTGGGCGCGAACCCCACGCCCGGGAAGCGCACCTCGACCCCGGCGGAGCGCAGACCGTTGCGGGCGACGCCCCGCCACGCCGCGGCGCGCGCCAGCGCGAGATAGGCGGCGTTGGAGAGGTGACGCGGGTTGGGCAGCCCGTTCGCAAGCAGCGGCGGCTCGAACAGCCGAGCGTAGTTGTCTCGCATCACCTGCGCAGCCGAGATCGCCGCCAGATCGGCCGCCCGCTGATGCTTGCCCCGCGCTCCCAGCGCCTGGCCAAACGCGAACAGCACCACCAACCCCGCGAGCAGCGCCGCCACCACACCCAGCAGCAGCAGCGACGCCTGGCCCCGCTCCTCGCGGACAGCATTCGGCTCCAGCGCTGGCCCGCCGCCACGCCAGGTCTCGACACGAGTGGACCGCAGGCATGTCATCGGCCGACACCCTGGCCCCGCCAGGGTTACGGCTCAACACCTGAGCATGAAAACTCCGTCACGGCCCACACACCACGGCGACTGACCTTCCCGCTCACCGTGATTCGGCACCGGTGGGGTACTCAGTCCGGTCTCGCTGGTCGAGACCTGTTAGCGGACCTCGGTCTGCATTACCGTTGGCGCGCATCCCCCGCGGTCGGCGCGAGCCTCGACAACTCGAAGGAGCCGCCGCATGGCCCTGAGCTTCGGCGTGACAGTTATGCCGGATCCGCCCTACCAACGCATGATCGAGCTGTTTCAGCTCGCCGAGAGGCACGGGTTCCAGTACGGATGGACCTACGACTCACACGTTCTCTGGCAGGAGTCCATCCCCACTCTCTGGCAGGAGTCCATCCCCACTCTCGCGCTCGCGGCGGCGGCCACGGAGCGGATGAAGCTGGGCCATATGGTCACAAATCCCCGGCACTCGCGAGCCCACGGTTGTCGCTAGCGCGTACGTCACCCTGCATGACATCACGAACGGCCGGATGGCCATGGGGATCGTCCGCGGCGACTCTGCGAAGCGCTACATCGCCAGCCGCCGAGTTCGAGCGGTCGCTCGCGATGATCAAGCCGTTCATGAACGGCGAGAAGGTGCGCTGGAACGACACCGAGCTCGAGCTGTCCTGGGTTCGCAAGGCGGCGCCCGCCTCCTCCAGCCCGCAACGATGCCTCCAGCGATTTGCGTGCTAACGGCAACTCGTAGTGCTGTGGGCAATTGTGCAGTATTGAGCCTGCGCGGGAGTCGATCGCTGCGACTCCGGACGAGTGGATCTCGTCCGGGAGCGGTCGTTACCCCGGCGCGATGTGCGCTCGGGATCCGGCGAGCCGGTGGCGGCCAGCGATACTCCCGCTCATGCAGGCGGGCGTCGAGCTAGTGCGTGGGATCGTCGACGCCCTCAACCGGGGTGACGTCGATGGGATGCTGGCGCGGATGCACCCCGACTTTGAGTGGAGGCCGCTCGAGTCAAGCCCCGTCGCGCGCTCGTACCGGGGCCGCGAGCAGGTGCGCGGCTACGTCGAGGACTGGCTCAACACCTTTGACAGCCTGCGGCTCGACCTTCAGGACCCGACCGAGGTCGGCGATCGCGTGCTGGCCGTCATACATGGCCGCGGCCGCGGCCGAGCGAGCGGCGTCGAGCTCGAGACGCGCTTCTGTCAGGTGTGGACGCTGCGCCGCGGGACGGCGGTGAGGATGGAGGAGTACGCCACTCGCGAGCAGGGGCTCGCCGCGCTGCGCTCGCGCTAGTACCAGATGGCCGCCCGGGCCGCCGCGCGCAGCGGGCGCCACG
>DATDLN010000152.1:0-8555 GCA_036519295.1 Thermoleophilaceae bacterium | reverse complement strand
GCTCGGCGCACCACCCGCACCACCCGTCGCGCCTGGTCGATGATCAGCTTGGGCTGGGTGAGCATCACGTAGTGCGAGCTGCGCCTGGCGATCACGTGGACGGCGTCGGGCGTCAGCTTCGCGAGCTTGCCCTGCGCGTTGTTCCAGGCCCGCTCGAGGATCGCCGGGGTCAAGCCGCCAGGTAGACCTTCGGGCAGCCCGAACGGCAGCCCCTTCGAGATCACGCTGAGGGGGATGTCGGGAAGCGGATGCTTGCGCCCGGCCCGCCGCATCTGCGCGAAGCTGCGGACGAAGCGGATCTGCTCCAGGTCCGGATAGTCGATTCCTTCGATGGGGCCGTTGTTGAGGGCGCTGTACGCGGCCATTTGAGCGGGATCGAGCGGCTCCTGCAGGTACTCGGCCAGCGCGTCGACGAGCACCAT
Source organism: Thermoleophilaceae bacterium (assembly GCA_036519295.1). Classification (GTDB taxonomy): domain Bacteria; phylum Actinomycetota; class Thermoleophilia; order Solirubrobacterales; family Thermoleophilaceae; genus JACVRW01. Next base: position 8,133 of record DATDLN010000152.1, on the reverse strand, counting down.
CCCGGCGACCTGGCGCGGATAGGTGGCGGCGTAGAAACGATCGATCAGGCCGCCCAGCGAGTGGGAGACGAAGACGTACGGCCCGGGCACCTTCGCAAGCTTCAGGAGGGTGTGGAGGTCGGAGACCGCGTCGGCCGCGGACCGCGGCATCTGCACCGGCGAGCTGCGGCTGAAGTCGGTCGGGGTGAGGATCGTCCCGGGTCGGTCGTAGCCGCAGACACGGGTGAACCGAGCGACCCCGGGCAGCACAGTTGGGCCAGGAGGGGTCCCGTCGTCGCGCTGGCTCCAGAATGCCGCTGCGTTCCGCAGCCCGGCGTCGAGGATCACGGTCGGAGAGCTTTCGCCGTAGCACTCCAGGTACATCGTGCGGCCGTGCCCGATCCCGAACGACCCGGCGAAGTCCCCTTTCTTCAGCGGCTCGTCCGGGGTCGCCGCCCCGGCGGCAGGCGCGAGAACGGACACGACGACCGAGATCGCGACTGCAGCGAGCACCACACGGCGCATGCGCGCGGCGACTCTAGCCGAGCACGATGCCGGGCACAAAGTCCGGAGGCCTGGTTGCCCGGCCCGATGGCCTAACCCTCTCCGCGATCACTTCGCTTGGCTGGGAGGACGGTGAAGCCCTCCGCGGGGCTCGAGGACCCGAGGCGCACGCACCGAACGCTGATCGGCCCAAGCATGCCGCCTCTCGGAGCACGCCGGCCCCCGCCGGCCCCGATAAGAGGTGGGATCTCACGAACGTGCAATGCGAGCCCTCGTCAGAGTCGTGTCGGTGTGGCCGAGCGGTACATCGCCCGCCGGGGCGGCAGCCCATCGCGGGCCAGCAACGCGCGGCTAGGCCAGCCGGCGTCGGTGCGATGCGCTAACGTCCCGTTGACTTAGGGAAGTAGCCCCGAGAACGGCGCGTTCGTCAGCACGGCCCGCACAGACGCAGGCCCGGCGCGCCGGCCTCGCTGCCGCTGGGGCGCGGGCGGGCGAAACCTTCGGACACCGAACCGAAGGAGCCCTCCGGTGCATATCCCGCGCCTGTCGATGGACCCGCCGAGTACGCGCAGTGCGCTGGCCTGGTCGATTGGCTGGACGATCGTCGGCCTCGCGTTCGCAGGCGTGGTGGCCGTGCTCCACGACGGCCAGGCCGCGGGCGAGTACGTAACGGGCTTTTTGATCGAGAAGTCCCTGTCGCTGGACAACCTGTTCGTCTTCGCCGTCCTGTTCTCGATGTTGGGCGTGCGCACGCAAGACCGCCACAAGGTGCTCGTCCTGGGCATCAGCCTGGCGATCGTGCTGCGGACCATTTTCATCGTCGTGGGGATCGCGGCCCTGAACGCCTTTAACGCGGTGACATACCTCCTCGGCGCGCTGCTGGCCATCACCGCCCTCGGCGTCGTGCGCCATGGCGGGGAGGACCGCGACCTACGGCAGACACGGGTCATGAAGCTAGTCCAGCGACTGGTTCCGGCGGGTGCCTCGCCGCTGGCCCTGCCGCTGGTTGCCGTCGCCGCGTTCGACGTCATGTTCGCGATCGACTCCATCCCGGCGATCTTCGCCGTGACGACTGACACCCTCGTCGTCATTGCCGCCAACGCCTGGAGCCTGTGCGGCATGGTCAGCCTGTACTTTCTGCTGCAGAGCGCGCTGGCCCGCTTCCGGTACCTGCACCTGGGGTTGGCGGCCATCCTGGGCTACGTCGCCGCCAAGCTCCTGCTGGCAGACGTGTGGCATCCCCCGATCCTGCTCAGCCTGACCGTGGTCGTCGCGGCGCTGGCCCTCGCCGCCCTAGCGTCGTTCCTGGTCGCGCGCTCGCCGCGCCCGGCGCCGGACCGCGTGAACTGATTCTGGGTCTGGCGCGCCTTCGAGGGGCTCTGGCGCGGCGGCGCGCCACTCTCCCGTCCTGCCGGCCGTTCTCATCAGCCGCTCACCGGGCCCGCGGAAGCTCGCCCCATGGCACAAACGAAGCAGTCGTCGCATCGGCTCCGCCGCGGCGGGGTCGCGCTCGGCGCGCTCGGAATCGCGGCGGTGGCCCTCCTCTCCACGAGTGGACACTCCACGGGCTCCGGCTCGGCCAGGGCCAGCGCCGCCCCGGCGAGCGCCGTATCCGCTCTCCGGCCGCCGAAGGTGACGGTGCTCCGCCGAGCCGCCGGGCTCGCTCCTGGGTTGATCTTCCTCGCCGCGAAGGACCGCTCGCCTTTGCCCGGCAAGCAGGACGGTCCGCTGGTCGTCGACGACCGCGGCCGCCCGGTCTGGTTCAAGCCGCTGCCGCCCGGCCAGGTGGCCAGCGACTTCCGCGTCCAGCGCTACGACGGTAGGCCGGTCCTTACCTGGTGGCAGGGAAGGAGCATCGGCGGTGCCGGCCACGGCGAGGGCGAGGACGTGATCGCCGACACCTCCTACCACGTGATCGCGCGGGTGCACGCCGCGGATGGCTGTCGGGCCGATCAGCACTCGTTCAGGCTCACTCCCCAGGGGACGGCGCTGATCACCGCCTACCACGAGACCCGCCGCGACCTCTCCTCCGTCGGCGGCCCGCGCGACGGCAAGGTCTACGACGCATCGTCCAGGAGATCGACGTGGCCACCGGCCGCGTCCTGCTCGACTGGCACAGCCTCGGCCACGTGCCACTCAGCGACAGCTACGAGCCGGTCTCGAACCGCCCCGGCCGCCCCTACGACTACTTCCATGTCAACTCAGTCAGCCTCGCGGCTGACGGCAACCTGCTCATCTCGGGCCGCCACACATGGACCGTCTACGAGGTCGACCGCCAAACGGGACGGATCATCTGGCGGCTCGGCGGCAAGCACAGCGACTTCCGGCTCGGCACCGGCGTGCACTTCGCGTGGCAGCACGACCCGGTGTCAACCGGGCCGGACACGCTGCGGATCTTCGACAACGAGTCGAACGGCAGACCGGTAAGCCCGTCCTCCCGGATCATCACTGTACGACTTGACCGCCGGACGATGACGGCCACGCTCGTGCACTCGCTCGAGTTCCCGGGTGGTCTGTCCGTGCCGTCGCAAGGGAACTCGGAGCGCCTCTCGAACGGAGATCTCTTCGTCGGCTGGGGGCGCGTGGGCAGCTTCTCGGAGCTGGCGCCGGACGGCCGGCTGCTCCTCGACGCCAAGCTGCCGCCCGCCTACGACACCTACCGTGCTTACCGCTTCCCTTGGACCGGGCACCCCACCACGCGACCGGCCGTGGCCGCCCGGCGGGACAGCCCCGGCCGCACCACGATCGACGCCGTCTGGAACGGCGCCACGGACGTCGCCCGCTGGCGCATCCTGGCCGGCCCCCAGCCGCGGTTGCTAAGGCCGGTCGCCGCGGTCGCCTGGAGGGGCCTACGCACGATCACCACAGTTGCGACGCGCGCCGAGTACGTGGCGGTGTCGGCCGAGGACGCGCTCGGTCACACGATCGGCAGCTCGACCCCCGTTCGTGTGGCTTCCTGAGGGTTGCGCGGATGTTCCTCGCGCAGGCACTGCACAATGGCAGCCCCGAGTTCATGCTCGCCGTCCTGGCGCTCCTCGCCACGCTGGTGATGAGCCAGACCGTGTCAAGCAGCGGCATCGCCCAGCACCCCTACGTCGAGCCCGAGGACGGCGGATGACGCGCTGCCAAGGACTGGCGGAGAGACCAGCTCGGCTGGGGCCTGTGCGTCACGTTCATGCGGAGGACCCTGTGCTGCCGGACTCGGACGAGCCGGCGGGCGGTGCGCCGCCAGCCCCGGGTCCGCCCTGCTGCGCTCCGGTCACCTTGAAGTCCTTACTGACCGCGACGTGGTACTCGCCACTCGACGTGATCACATGCACGACGTAGGAGTCGTCGTCGAGCTTCATGACGCGCTCGACGGTGCCCCTTGTACTTGGCTAGCGCCGCCGTCTTGGCCTTCGCGGCTGTCGCGCCCGAGTCCGGCGTCCCGAAGCCCGGAGGTGCCTGTCCATCCCGCGGCAGCTGGCCGGTCGGGGGCTGCCCAACCCGGGGCGCCCCGTTGCCTGGCAGCTGACTCGCCGCACGCGACTGCGCCGCGTTCGCCACGCCGCCGTTGCTGTCGCTCGAGTTCGAGTGGCGGATTGCGTAGGCCCCGAAGGCCAGTGCGACGGCCACGATGCCGGCTAGTGCATATCTCATTGGCTTGCCTGCGGACATGAGTTCCTTTCGGTCGCGGGACTGGGGCCAAGATGGAGAGCGGAGCTGGGTGCTCCGTCGGAGAAGCCTGAGAGCTTCATGTGAGCGTCCATGCACCGTCGCTGGTCTGGGTGCGGTCGTGACGGTGTCGCCGTCCTCAGGGAACTCTCAGTGTTTTCCCGGGTGTCGCTGACGGTTCATCCCGATGGTGGCGGCGTGACGACCGCGCTTCGTTCCCGTGCTCCCCGCTCTGTCCATGTCGAGCACGTCATGAGCACGGTCGTATCCCTCGACGTCCGAGGGGTCCCGGGTCCTGCCGTCGAGGCGGCGTTTGATCGCATGATGGCTTGGGTGCTCGAACGCTGCGCCACCCTGCGCGACGAGACCGCGGGTGCTTTCGACGAAGGCGCCGGCGGGCGGCTCGATCCGTCGGCTCTGGTCAAGGGCTGGGCGGTGCAGCGCGGCGCCGAGATCCTGCTCGTGCAGGGCCTCACGGACTTCTCGCTGAACGCCGGCGGGGACGTCGTCGTCCGCGGCGGCGCGCTGCCGGAGCGGGTCTGGCGCGTGGGCATCCAGCACCCACACGACCGCAGCGCGACCGCAGCAGCGATCGGCCTCACCGACATGGCGGTCGCCACCTCAGGGGCCTACGGACGCGGCGGGCATCTGCTCGACCCGCGAACCGGCGCACCGCCATCGGACGTCACGTCGGTGACCGTCGTCGGCCCGGACCTCGGCATGGCCGACGCCTACTCGGCGGCCGCCTTCGCGCTCGGCGCCGACGGGCCGATGTGGACGCTCGGGCTCGCGGGCTACGGGGCCATGACGATCCTCGCCGACGACCGGGTTCTGTGCACCCCCGGGTTCCCGATCGGAGGGGACCCAGCATGACTGCGTCAAGCTCCTCCCAGCCGCGAGCCGGCACGCCGGCCTGCGCTCTCGAGCCGGGCGGGCGACCGCTGCCCGCCACGCCGCTCGGCGCAGGCCGTCCGCTGCGCCGGCGTACTCCCCCGCCGGGCCGCCCCCTCGTGGTGAACGTGCTGGCCGCGCTGGCCGGGATCGGCCTCGCTCTCACCCTCGCGCTGGGCATCTCGGCCGAGTCGGCCGGCTCGCTGCAGGCCCCCGGAGGCCTTGCAGCGGCCGCCGGCCGCCTCATGGGCCTCGCCGCGGCCTACGCGATGGTCGTGGTCGTCGTGCTCGTGGCCCGGTTCGGGCCGCTCGAGCGCGCGATCGGCCAGGACCGGCTCATCCGGTGGCACCGCCGCCTCGGACCGTGGCCACTGTACCTGCTCGTGCTGCACGGCTCGTTGATCACCGTCGGCTATGCGCAGGCCGCAAACGACGGCGTGCTGCACCAGTTCGGCCAGCTGCTGTGGACCTATCCCGGCGTCTTGGCCGCGACCGTCGGCGGTGTGCTGCTGATCACCGCAGGTGTGACGCCCTACCGCCTCGCCTGGCGCCGGATGGCCTTCGAGACCTGGTGGTCCGTGCACCTCGCTCTCTCCTTCGGTGCCGTGCTCGCCTTGCCTCAAGTGATCCTCGAGGCTTATCCGCCCGGCGTGGCGCTGTTCTTCTTCAGCGTGGTGGCGTCAAGCGTGTTCGCGTTCGTCGTTATCGCGGGCGCCTACCTGGGCGTGGCCGGGCGCCCTCACCCTCTCTCCCAGCCGCGCTACCGTCGCGCTTGTGCTCACCTGCGGAAGCGTCCCGCTCACGGTTTCGTTCCGAGATTCGCTGTGGTGGATTCTCGGCACCGATGACGGAGCCCTCGCTGGGCTCACCGTCCTCGTGGTGATCATCGCCGTTGCCACCGGCGCGCTGGCATTCGCGACCGAACCCCTGTTCCGCCACCGCCTGAGACAGCGTCACTGAGCCGCGGAACCGGCTCAGGCTCATCTCAGGGAGAGGGGATAGCTTCCAGTCCGACCCGATCAGCCGGATCGGAGGAGTTGATACACGATGAGGGACAAGCTCAAGGGTGCAGTCATCGCGGGCGTGGTGCTCGTGGCGCTGGCGATCGGCGGTGTGGCCATCGCCGGAGCAGCCAGCGGCGGAGACGACGACGGGACGGACAAGGCGATCACGGGCAAGGCACTCGATCAGGCCGAGGCGGTCGCGCTCAAGCACACCGGAGGCGGCACCGTGACGGGGACCGAGGCCGGTGACGAGGAAGGCGCCTACGAGGTCGAGGTGACGCGCGCCGACGGCAGCCAAGTCGACGTCCACCTGGACAAGAGCTTCCACGTGATCAACAGCGCCGGCGACAGCGACCAGGGCGGCGACAACGAGGCCGGGGACCGAGACTGACCCACAATCGGCCTTCCTCCGTGGGCAGTTGGGCGCCCTCGGGGCACCCTGGTCATATTGAAGGCCTTGACCACCTTCGCGCCTGACGCCTTCCCGGCAATCTCCTGGGCGGCGGAGCCCGCATCGATCGTTATCGAGAAGTCGATGGGGTTGGTGATGTCGACGATGACCTTGCGGTCGAGCTGCCCCTCGTACGTTTCGAGGACGTCCCCGACGGCGGCGTAGGGGACGGCGAAGACCACTTCCCGATGATCGTGATGTCCATGGAGGTCCTTCCTGGAGTGTTCGAAGGTGCCGGTTGGCCGAATCGCGTGGCGTGGTAAGCAAGATGGCGCGAGGTGGGGGCTTGACGTTCGACCCAAAATTTGGTCAACTGACTAATACAAATGGTTAGGCTCTTGTCAGCGCGTGTCGCGAGAAGGAGAACTCGCATGGCCCACAGCTCTCACCCCGACGACGAACGCCCACGGTCCGCCGGCCACCGCGACCTGATGGAGACGGGGAAGCGATGATGGCCACCACGGACGTGCAGACCCTCCAGCCGAAGCGGGTCGAGCAGTCCCGCGCCCGCTATCCCGACGAGGAGGGCTACGTCGAGCGCGACGGCGTCAAGACCTTCTACGAGGTGTACGAGGGCGGCGGGCCGACGATTCTGTTCCTGGCCCCCTGGTCGATCGTCCACTCGCGCTGCTGGAAGATGCAGATCCCCTACTTCGCCCGCCACGGCCGCGTGGTGACCTTCGACCCGCGCGGCAACGGCAGGTCGGATCGGCCGATGGGTCCGGGAGCGTACGACGAGCGCGAGTACGCCGCCGACACGCTGGCCGTCATGGAGGCCACGGGCACGGACTCGGCCGTGCTCGTCTCGCACTCGCTCAGCGCCGGGCGCGCGTTGCTGCTTTGTGCCGAGCACCCGGAGCGCGTCGCCGGCGCTGTGTTCATCGGCCCCAGGGTCGCGCTCGTGCCGACGGACCCGGGGACCCGGACCTACTCCTTCGAGGACGAGCTCGACATCGACGAGGGCTGGGCCAAGTGGAATCGCCACTACTGGCGCCGGGACTACCGCGGCTTCGTCGAGTTCTTCTTCTCGCAGGTGTTCACGGAGCCCCACTCGACGAAGCAGATCGAGGACTGCGTCGGCTGGGGGCTCGAGAGCTCGGCCGAGACGCTGATCGCGACCGTCGAGAACCGCGAGTGGGGATCGAAGGCCGACGTGCTGGCCGCGTGCGCGGACGTGCGCTGCCCGGTGCTCGTGATCCACGGCTCCGACGACGCCGTCAGGCCCCACGAGGGCGGTCGCCGCCTGGCGGAGGCCGCCGGTGGAAGCCTCGTCACTCTCGAGGGCTCGGGCCACAGCCCACATGCCCGCGACCCGGTGAAGGTGAACATGCTGCTGCGCGACTTCGTAGACCCGCCCCGCCCACGGGCGTCGGTGTGGAGGCGGGGGAAGAGCCGCCGCCGCCGCGCCCTGTACATCTCGTCGCCGATCGGTCTCGGCCACGCGCAGCGCGACGTCGCGATCGCAAAGGAGCTGCGGCGGCTCGTACCCGACCTCGAGATCGACTGGCTCGCCCAGCATCCGGTGACCAAGGTGCTCGAGGGCGAGGGCGAACGGATCCACCCCCTGAGCGCGGAGCTGGCGAACGAGTCGCGCCACATCGAGTCCGAGTCGGCCGAGCACGACCTCCACTGCTTCCAGGCCTGGCGACG
>DATDLN010000151.1:0-8962 GCA_036519295.1 Thermoleophilaceae bacterium | reverse complement strand
GCCCGGATGGCGGGCGGCGAGGTGCATGCCCACCGCCGCGCCCAGCGAGACGCCCGCCACGTGGGCCCGCTCGACGCCGATGGCGCCGAGGAAGGCGGCGACCTGGTCGGCATAGACCTCGGTCGAGTACGGCCCGGCCGGTTTGTCGCTCTCGCCCGAGCCCGGAAGGTCCAGCGCGATGCAGCTGAAGTGCTCGGTGTAGGCCGGCAGCTGGAACGCGTAGCAGGCGTGATCAGCGGACAGGTAAGGGATCAGCAGCAGCGGCTCGCCCTCGCCCTGCACGTCGTAGTTGATCGTCAGTCCGTCTACGTCGATCTGCGGCATGCTCGCGTCCTCCTGGCTGCTGATGGCACCGCGCACACCTCGATCAGCGCGGCCCCGCTGCAGTCATCGTTCTCCGGTCGCCTCAACCAGAGGGCGTGACGGCGCACGGAACACTTGTGGCTTCGCCAGGCGCCACGCCGGTGGCCCTCAGCGGGCGGCGCGTACGAGCAGCGAGCGTCTCCAAGCCTCGTAGCGCCCGGCCGCCGGGACGGGGTCCAGACATCCGGCGACGCGCGACCGAAAAGCGCCAACGCCCCTGCATCCGTGAAACGCAGCAGCGTCGGGCTAACCACGTCCGTCCATGCGACTCGGCAGTCAGGCACGGGACGCGTGACTGAAGCGCGGCACTCCTGCTTTCCGGCTGTGGTGGCGGTAGTCCCGGCGCGAGTTCAGATCACAGTCGGAGCGGACGAGGTCGAGGCGTCTGGCCGACGAGATGCCTGCTCCCGCTTCGCCCGGGCGAAGCGGAAGGCTCGGGTTCACGGTCCCGAGGTGGGGCGCTTTCGAGGCAAGGCAAACCGACTCGCTGCTGCTTCCCGCTTGGGCAGCGCGCTACTGGCGTTTAGGCGCCGCCTGGCCGCCACTGCCAGCGCCGGACGCTCGAGCGGAGATGAGGCGCGCGGCGATCGGGAGCACGAAGGCGTCGCCGTCGGCGTAGCGGCGAACGGCGTCGGCCATCGCCGCGCGGATGGCCTCAAGCCGCTCGGGCGGCTGCGCCCGCAGGACCGCTGCGGTGCGGACTCCGGCGTGGAGTTGCGCTTCGAAGAGGAAGTCTGCACTCGGCACGCGCCACAGTGCGGTGACCGTCTCGATGCGCAGCGAGTCCGTATCGAACCCGCGGCCGGCGAGCGCCTGGCGGCACTCGTCGGGATCGGCGAACACGTGGTAGCTCGGCCCCTCGGGCACCTCGACCGCGATCGCGTGGTCGGCGAGAGCGGCGTCGATGATCTCATCCTCGGCGTTGCCTGCGCCAGCCATGTCGTGAACGCAAGCCGACCGCCCGGAACGAGGACCCGGTGCGCCTCGGCGAGCGCGCTCTCGGGCTGCGAAACGTGCAGGATTCCGAAGTTGATCGTGACCGCGTCGAACGACGCGTCGGGGAACGGCAGCCGCAGCGCATCGCCCACCACGAACGCGAGGTCGGGACAGCGCGCGCGAGCCCGTTCGACCATCGCGGCCGCGACGTCCACCCCGACCGGCCGCGCTCCGCGTGCCGCAGCCGCCTCGGAGACGAAGCCCGGCCCGCAGGCCACGTCGAGCAGCCCCGACCCCGCGCGCACCGCCGCGGCGTCGAGCAGCGCCTCGACGAACAGCACCGTGTCGGTCCAGCACACCTCGTAGCGGGGCGCCGCGCGCTCCCAGCCCGCGCGCTCGAACTCCGCGAAGGCGTCACCGCCCATGGCCGCACTGTACGGGGCGCGCATAGGTTCTGAGATTGGCCGCCGGTGGTTTGAAGGGCTCGTTGCGGCCGAGCACGTGCCAGCAGGCGATAAGAATCTTGCGGGCGACGACGGCCTTGGCCGGATTCGACTTGCCGGCGTTGCGGCGCTTGACGTCGCGGTAGAGGGGGTGCCAGGGGTTTGTTTCGCGCCAGGCGCCCTGAGCGGCCTCGACCGCGGCCCAGCGCAACGCGCGCGAGCCGGCCTTGGAGAGCTCGCCGCTGCGCGAGCTGTCACCGGACTGGTGCACCTTGGGGGCCAGCCCGGCGTAGCCGATCAGCTTGCGCGGACTGGCGAAGCGGGCGACCTGGCCGATCTCGGTGGCGATCGTGAGACCGAGCAATGTGCCGATCCAGGGGATCGTGTCGAGCAGCTCGACCCGCCGGTCGGCCCGCGCCAGCGGCAACAGCTCGGAGCGGCGCAATCCGTTCGTCGAGCAGGTCGATCACGGCCAGCGCCTCGCCGACGGAGCGCCGCCAGGCCCCGTGCACACCGCGGGCGGCGAGCAGCTCCAGCCCATCCGGTTGCCGCAATCGAGCGAGCGAGAGCAGCCCCCATTGGGTCAGCAGCCCGAAGATGCGGTTCTTGGCCGAGCTGCGCAGCCTGACCAGGTGCAGGCGTCGACTCAGCCGCTCGCGCAGCGCCCGTTCCTCGAGCGAGGGCACCCACACGGCCGGGACCAGATCGCGCCGGCACAGCTCCGCCAACACCCGCGCATCGACGCCGTCGGTCTTGCACGCCAACGGGGCGATGTTCTTCACACGCCGCGCGTCGGCGACCTCGACCTCCCAGCCCCCGCCACAAGCCGGTCCCGCACCCAGGCCGCACCGCTCATCATCTCCACACAGGCACGCGCCTCCGGCCCCAGCCTCAGCACCAGGCGGGTGAGCCGTCCTCGTCCGCCGGCACAAAACCCTCCTCGGCGATCTCGCCGCCGCTCTCCTTAGCGCACCAAGCGGCGCGCGCATAAGCCCAATCGATCCCGACATACTGCATGTGGGCCTCCTAGCGTCGGGGTAGGGAGTGTGGTTTCCGGGGCCAGGTGGAAAAACCTCCCGTCGTGCCGTCCTCGGCCCGAACGCGGGAGGTTCTGATCGCTAGACCGTGACAAGCTCCCATGCTCGCCGCCGACAGCGGCGTTTGGGACGTTACGCAGGTTCGAGTCACCCGTACGGGGCACCGCGGCGCCCGCGGCCCGGCCGCCGGCCTGGAGCCCGATCAGAAGCGCGGGGCGGAGTGGAACTAGCGCGGCCGCAGCGGCGACCCGCGCCCGATCGCCGGCACCGGCGGCAGATCCTCGAGCCAGCGCATCACGTGCAGGTCGAGGCTGCGCGGCAGGAAGATGTCGACGGAGTGCTCCACCGGGGCCCCCTCGGCGGTGCAGGTCGTGTGCTCGATCTCGAGGGCCGCGGTCGTCTCCGTGACGTCCAGCGCCCTGCCCACGCGGTCGCGCCGCGTGACCACCCGCGCCAGGATGTGCGCGCGCGTGTATGCGACCGGCACGTCGTGCTTCATGAGGACGTCGAGCACCATCTCGCCGCGCTCCAGCGCCTCGCGCACGCGAGCCAGCGGGGGGAGATCGACGCGCGGGTTGACCACGTCCCGCATCCAGGATCCGGGCTGGCCGTCGAGCAAGAGGACGCGCGTGACCGTGACGGCCGGCGTGGCGGCATCGAGCTCGAACAGCTCGGCCGCCTCGGGGCCCAGCCGTGTTTCCTCGATCGTGAGCTCTCCCAGCTCGAGGGTCACGCCCCGGCGGCGCGCCAGCTCGCTGTAGGAGACGAGCTTCTCGAGCCCCTCGTCGAGGGTTGTCGAGGTGGACCGGCCGACGTAGGTGCCGCTCCCCTGACGGCGCACGATCTCGCCGCTTTCCTCGAGTCGACGCAACGCCGTTCGAAGGGTCCCCCGCGAGATGCCCAGGTGGGCGGACAGCTCCTGCTCCGGGGGGAGCCGCTCCCCGGGACGGTGCCGCCCGGTGGCGAGCCAGGTGCGCAGTGCCTCCTCCGCGACGTCGACCAGGGAGGGCCGGCGTTCGCGGACGACGCTCGCGGTGGAGTCGCCGCCGATCGTCATGCTGGGCAGATCTTAAGTGCTCAGAACAGTCCGACCGTGCGGCCTTCCTCGTCGATGTCCACGTTCAGCGCGGCGGGTGTCTTGCCGAGGCCCGGCATTTGCTGGATGTCGCCGGCCAGCGGCACGAGCCAGCCGGCTCCCGTGTAGGCGCGCATATCGCGCACCGGGAACTCGAAGTCCTCGGGGGCGTTCAGCAGCTGGGGGTCGGCGGAGAGCGACAGGTGGGTCTTTGCCATGCAGATTGGCAGCTTGTCGAGTCCGTCCTCTTCGTACTGCCGGATCTTGCGCCGGGCGTCCAGGTAGAAGACCACCTCGCCGGCTCCGTAGACCTGCTTCGCGACCTTCTCGATCTTGACGTCGATGGGGTCGTCGTCGGCGTAGGTGAACTCGAAGGAGCTGGGCTGGTCGCAGGCGTCGGCTACCGCCTCGGCAAAGGCGGACGCCCCCTCTCCGCCTCTCTCGAACCCCTCGTTCACCTCGGCGGCGTGCGCCCCGCCCTCGAGCGCGAGCGCCTTGACCAGCTCCACCTCCTCGTCGGTGTCGCCCGGACGGCGGTTGACCGCCACCACGCACGGCAGGCCGAAGCCGCGCACGTTCGCGAGGTGGCGGTTGAGATTCTCGGCCCCCGTCGCGATCGCTGCCAGGCCGCGGACGCGCTCCACGCGCGGGTCGTCCTCGATCCCGCCGTGGTGCTTGAGGGCGCGGACGGTCGCCACCAGGACGACCGCGCTCGGCTCCAGCCCGCCGTTGCGGCAGACGATGTTGAAGAGCTTCTCCATGCCCATGTCGGAGCCGAAGCCCGACTCGGTGATCACGTAGTCGCTGAGCTTGAGCCCGATCAGGTCGGCCACGAGCGACGAGTTGCCGTGCGCGATGTTCGCGAACGGGCCGGCGTGCATCAGGCAGGGCTGGCCCTCGAGGGTCTGGATCAGGTTTGGCTTGAGCGCGTCCTTCAGCAGCACCGTCATGGCTCCGGCGGCGCCGAGGTCCTCGGCGGTGACCGGCTTGCCGCCGTCGTAGCTGTGGGCGACCGTGATCGCCCCGAGGCGCTCGCGCAGGTCGTGTACGTCTCGGGACACGGCAAGGATCGCCATTACCTCGGAAGCGGCGGTGATGTCGAATCCGGTCTCGCGTGGGTAGCCGTTCGCGCGCCCGCCCTGCCCAATTGTGATCTGGCGCAGGGCGCGGTCGTTCATGTCGAGCGCGCGCTTCCAGTCGACCCGCAGGGCGTCGATCGCGTGGGGGTTACCGTGCAGGATCGATGCGTCAAGCAGCGCGGCGAGAAGGTTGTTGGCGGCCCCGATCGCGTGGATGTCGCCGGTGAAGTGGAGGTTGAGGTCCTCCATCGGCACGACCTGGGCCAGGCCGCCGCCCGCGGCCCCGCCCTTGATGCCGAAGACCGGCCCGAGCGAGGGCTCGCGCAGACACAGGAGTGGCTCCTTGCCGATCGCGCCGAGGCCCTGGGTGAGCGACACGGCCGTGGTGGTCTTGCCCTCGCCGGCCCTGGTCGGCGTCACGCCGGTGACGCAGACGAGCTTGCCGTCGGGAGCGTCGCTCAGGCGGTCCAGCACGGTCCGCGACACCTTGGCCTTGTGCCGGCCGTAGGGCTCGAACTCCTCAGGCAGGAGCCCCATCCGCTCGGCGATCGATTCGATCGGAAGGAGCTCCGCCTCCTGGGCGATCTCGAGGCTGCTCTTCATCGACACTCTCCTCTCAGTGACTCACCGCGGCGGCGGCCAGCTCGGACACCAGCCGGTCTTCATAAAAGCGTTCCAGGGCGAACGGTGCAATCAGGTCCGGGGTGCGCTCGGTGGCGACGAGCTCGGCGAGAGTCTTGCCCACGATCGGAGCGGCCTTGAAGCCGTATGTGCCCCAGCCGGAGCTTATGTGGAAGCCCTCCACCTCGGTCTCGCCGAGGATGGGGCTGTAATCGGGACTGAGGTCGCACAGGCCCGCCCAGCTGCGCAGGATCCGAGCCCGCTCCAGCTGGGGGAACAGCTCCAGGGCGTGGCGCGAGACCTCCTGGAGGAAGTTCAGCGTGCCCTGCGTCCGATAGGTCGTCCAGGGCTCGATTTCGGCGCCCATCAGGAACTCGCCGCGGTCGGTCTGCGAGATGTAGACGTGCATCTGCGAGGACACGATGACGACGTCGAGGAGCGGCTTGAGCGGCTCGGTCACGCACGCCTGGAGGATGTGGGTCGTGATCGGCAGCTGGATCCCGGCCATGTGGGCCACCAGCGAGCTCCAGCCGGCCGTGCAGCTGAGGACAGCCTTCGTCTTGATGGTGCCGCGGTTCGTCTCCACGCCCTCTACGCGGCCATTCGTCCGCTGGATGCCGGTAACCTCGGTATAGGGATGGATCTCCGCGCCGCCCCGGTCGGCGCCGCGGGCCAACCCCCAGACCACGGCGTCGTGCCGGATGATGCCTCCCGGCGGGTGGTAGAGGGCGCCCTGGACCGGATACACGGCGTGCGGATTGTCCACCTGCATCGCGGGGGCGAGCTTCTTGATCTCGTCCGGATAGATCAGCTGCGAATCGATGCCGTTCAGGCGGTTGACCTCGGCCCTGTTGGCCATCACGAACATCGCCCGGTCCGAGTGGGCGAGCGTGAGGTGGCCACACTGCGAGAAGAGCAGGTTGAAGTCGAGCTCCGCGGAAAGCCCCTCGTAGAGGTTCACGCTGGCGTCGTAAAAGCGAGCACCCTCCGGCGTCTTGTAGTTCGAGCGCAGGATGGTCGTGTTCCGCCCGGCGGCTCCCGAGCCGATGTAGCTCTTCTCCAGGACCGCGACGTCGGTGATTCCCAGCTGGGCGAGGTAGTAGGCGGCAGCAAGTCCGTGGGAGCCGCCGCCCACGATCACGACGTCGTAGGAGTCGCGCAGCTCCTGGCGCGGCCGCCACATGCGCCTGGTGCGAAAGAGGTCAAGCACGGCTCGCGGCCTCGTCCTCGATGCGCCCCAGGGCGTCGACGCCGACGGGCGCCCCGCCCAGGCTCTCGGCCGCGTCCGCCACGACGGTCCAGACGTAGCGTCCGAGCGCGGCGCCGAACAGCATCAGGTAGCGCTCCTCCGCCTCGCGCAGGATCGCCCCGGGCACGCGCGCCAGCGAGCCCGGGCGGAAGCCGCGGACCGGCGTCACCTGCGGGCGGAGGTCGATCGCGGTGAAGCGCGCGAACAGCTCGCGCGCAAGCGGCCCGGCGATGGCGAGCACCCCGTGGGCGGTGGTGACGTCGACCACGCTGGCGAGACCCTGCACGGCGCCGGCGGCCTCTTCCAGGCGCTCGCGCAGCGGCGCCGCGTCCGCCGGATCGCAGAGCACCAGCGCGCGCTCGGCCGTGTATGGGCACCACCAGGCGCCGGCGGCGCGCGTGGCGCGCCCCAGCTCGAGCCGCCCGCCGCGGCTCCCCACGGCCACGACGGCGGCCAGCTCCGAGGCGCTCGCCTGGATCTCGATCTTGCCGAGTGCCGACAGATCGGCGAAGCCCACCGTCTCGCGCCAGGCCTCCCGATCCGGCGCACCGAATGACACCGCGATGTTCCAGCCGTCGCGTCGCTCGATGCGTGCGCCCGCCGCCAGCGCCTCGCGCTCCACGGGGCTGCGCGCCACCGCCTCGGCACTCGGCGTCAGGAAGGCGAGGCTCACGAGCGCAGCACCTCGCCGTCGGGGTCGTAGAACGGCTTCGTGACGACGCGCGCCCGCAGCCGGCGGCCGTCGTCCGAGATCGTCACCTCTGCGCCGTCCTTCGCCAGAGTGGACGGCACCCAGGCCATCCCGATCACCTGCCCGAGCTGCGGCGAGCGGCGCGCGCTGGTGACCTGGCCGACCTGCCCGTCGCCACTGTCGGGCAGCACGGCGGCGCCCTCGGTCGGCACCTCGCCGTCCGCGAGGGTGAAGCCGACGAGGGCCGTCTCGGGCGGCTCCTCCGCCGCGCGCTCGAGCGCCCACCTGCCGATGAAGTCCTGCTGCTTGTCGAGCTTCACGATCCAGGGCATCGCGGCGCTGTAGGGCGTCGACTCCGAGTCCGTGTCCTGGCCCACCAGGATGTGCATCTTCTGGAGGCGCAGCATCCGCTGCGGCTCGAGGCCGAACGGCCGGAGGCCGTACCCCGCGCCGGCCTCGAGGAGGGCATCCCAGAGGTGCTCCCCGTGTGCGGCCGGGCAGTGGATCTCGTAGCCGACCTCGCCGACGAATCCGATTCGAAGGATCAGGCTGGGCGCGCCGGCCACCTCGGCCTGCTTGCCGTCCAGGTAGGCGAAGGCCTCACTGGAGCAGTCCACATCGCTGACCTTGGCCATGATCTCTCGCGCGCGCGGCCCCGCGAGGTTCACGGCGGCTAGGCCCTGGGTCACGTCCGTCAGGTGCACGCTCAGGCGCCAGTCGGCCAGCCACCAGGAGAACCACTCGTAGACGGCGCCGGCACCGCTCGAGGTGGTGGTCACGTAGAAGCTCTCGTCGTCGAGCCGGCAGATCGTGCCGTCGTCGATGATGCGCCCGGCGTCGCTCGTGATGACCCCGTAGCGGATGCGGCCGGGCTTCAGGTTCGAGAAGCGGTTCGGGTACAGGCGGTCGAGGAACTCGCCCGCGTCCGGCCCGCGCACGATCAGCTTGCCGAGCGTGGAGACGTCGATCAGGCCCGCGGCCTCGTGCACGGCGAGCGCCTCGCCGCGCGGGTCGCCGTAGTCGTAGGCCCGGCGCCAGTCGCCCGCCCACATCACGTTGGCGCCGAGCTCGCGATGGCGGCCGTGGATCGAGGACCGCTTCGCCGGCTCGAAGGGCCGGCCCGCAAGTGCGCCCATGGGCACGGCGTGCCACGGCGGTCGGGCAGTGGTGGTGCCCACCTGCTCGAGGCTCTGACCCGTCTCGCGGGCCATCAGGCGCACCGCGGGGAGCTGGCACATGCGGCCCTGGCAGGGGCCCATTGTGGTCGTCGTGTACCGCTTCGAGAGCTCGATCGAGTCGTAGCCTTCCGCGACGCTCAGGTGGATGTCCTTCGCTGTCACGTCCTCGCACAGGCAGGCGATGCACTTGCCCTCCCTGTCGTCGGTGAGCGGCGGCGGCACCGCCGTTTGCGACCGCCAGGGCGGGCGGCCGGCGAGCCGCTCGCGTCCGCTCGCGGCGCCTGCGCGGG
>DATDLN010000150.1:0-3034 GCA_036519295.1 Thermoleophilaceae bacterium | reverse complement strand
CGGAGGTTCCGGATGAAGTCGATCGCCATCGCCGCCCCGCAGGGCTCGGTATCGGGGGTATGCCCCGCGTTGGCGATGACGGCGAAGGTTGCGTGCGGGAACTGCGCCGCGGCCTGGCGGCCCTGCTCGATCGGCGTGTTGGTGTCGAGGTCGCCGGACTGGACCAGCACCGGGACGTCGGGTAGCTGCCGGCCCTGCAGGGGCGACGCCGCGGTCGGGTCCGCCGGCCAGCCCAGGCAGGCGGGTGCCGCCCAGATCCCGGACTGGAACCAGGCCGCCGGCGTGAAGGGGCTGAATTCCTGCCGGTCGATCGTCGCGAGCGCACGGTCGTACTCGGCCTGCCGCTGCTGGGGCGGGGCGCCGATATCGAACGGATGGGGATAGTCGTGGCATGTCGTTGCCACAAGCTGCGCGAAGCTGCCGCTCGACGGATCCAGCGTCAGGACGTAGATCTCGGAGAGGCGGATCGTCGCCACGACGCGCTTCAGCAGCGCGTAGTCGTCGTCGATCGCTGCGCCAACCGCGGCTGGCAGCAGGCCGTAGACAGCGGGAGGCTGAAGCCTGCCGTAGGCCAGCGAGGCCAGCTCGCGCTCTCCGATGGCGAGCCGGACGCGCCCGTCCGGGATCGGCGCGGTGAAGCTCACCGGCCGCCGCCGCACGCGCCGGACGAGCCGGGAGAGCTCGCCGAGCACGCGCCGCCCCGAGCACGAGTGCGTGCGCCGGCAGACGAGCCCGATCACGCGCTTCGACGCGCGCAGGAGGTCACGTCCCCACGGATCGAACGCGATCGGCTGGGCGCCGCTGAGCACGATCGACCGAACGCTGTCGGGATGGCGGGCGGCGTAGACCGGCATCAGGTACGTGCCCCACGATTGTCCCCAGAGGTCCACCTTCTCGATGCCCAGCTCAGAGCGGACCGCCGCGAAGTCGTCGGCGATCGCCGCTGACCCGAAGTAGCCGGCGCGCGCCCCGAGGTCGCCACCGCAGGTCGTCGCAACGCCCTGCAGGTCGATGGTGGTTATGTCCTGCGCGGCCAGCGACGGACACGCCAGGGCCCCGGACTCGCCGGTCCCGCGCGGGTCGATCAGCAGGACGTCGCGTCGCCTGCGCAGCGGCCCGAGCAGCTCGCTCCAGGCTGCCGCCTCGGCAATTGCGGGACTGCCGGGCCCGCCGGGGTTCGGAAGGACGGTGCCGAGCGACGGCCGGGTCGTGTCCCTACGCGGCAGAAGCGCATACGCGATATCGATCGTGCCCGCGGACGGGTTCGAGCGATCGAGGGGCACGGTCACCTTGCCGCAGCGCGCGCCGTCCGGGCACCGCGCGGCGGCGTGCGCTGCGGTGCTCAGCGCGAGGCCGAGGAGCAGCAGCGTGCAAGTCGCGGCCAGTGCTCGGGCGGGGCTGCGCCCCAGGCCGGGCAGTGAGGCCGGCATGCCGCTGATGCCGTTCGTGATAGCGGGGCTCACGAGATGGCAAACTCGAAGAGCTCGACTGCAATGCTGGACTCCTCAGTGGCGATCGCGAAGTCCATGGCAGACTCTACGGGCTGCCGCCGGCGCCGCGCAAGGGCGGGCGGAACGTAAGCCCTCCGAGCGGTGAAACCCGCGTTCGGCGAATCATTCGCTGGAATGAGCCGGTCGCGCCGCGAAAGGGTCGATCCGGCAGCGTGCCGGTCCCCTACCGAAAGCACTAGCGCGACCAGACCCCGCCCCAGGCGCTTGCTATGGACGAGTGCGCCGAGACTGCTCGGTGCCATGAAGAGAAGGAGTTCGCCGCGATCGCCTGCCTGGCGGTGGTGCCCAGCCGCGCGCTCAGGACTTCGTGAGTGCCGCCGAGGAACTTCGGCATGACACCAAAGACACAAACGCAACGGTCGCCGGCCGCCGTGCTGAACGTGGTCGGTCTCGTCGTCGCGGCAGCCGGGATCATGATCCAATACGTATCGGGCGTCGACTACCCGACGATTCCCCCGGGGCCGATCATTCTGCTGGCGGCCGCCGCCGTGGTGGCCTTCGGGCGGTGGCGCTGGAGCCCCGCCGTCGGGCTGATCGCAGCGCTCTTCCTATCGATCGGCGGCGCGATCGCAACGATCGCGGGCAACGGCTTTAGCGAGACGCTCGGCGACCCAGGTGAGGCCGGCGGCTTCGCCGGCGCAGTGGTCCAGATTGTCGGACTCGCGATAGCGCTGCCGACGGGTATCGTCGCGGCGAAGCGCAGTTCCGTCGAGCTGGCGTCGCCGGTCGGCCGCGTGAAGCGCAATGAACGTAGCGCATGTGGATGACACCAGACTCCCCTCGAGGATCCGGGTGCGCTCTAGCTCGATGTGATCGGGACCCAGGTGGTCGAAGAGAGGGCATCCTTGGCCGAGGAGCACCGGGATGAGAAATCTCGATCTCGTCGAGGAGGCCGGGCGCCAGTGCCAACTGTTGGGCTCATGGCGGGTGAGGACGAAGATCGGCACGCCGTCGTAGTGGTCGCGGGCCCAGCCGCCCGTCGGCTCAAAGGTCCCCCGGCCGGCGACGACAGCCCCAGTGGCCATCAGCTCGTCGAGGACCTCGGCGTTGACGCCCGCCAGATGGCTGGACGCTCCCTTGTGGTCGCGCCGCCACCCCACTCGTGCAGGCCGTGCCCGCCGTCGCCGAGCCCGTTGCCGGGTCCCTCGTTTGGCCCGGCGACGAACCCGTCGAGGACCCGGACATGTAGAGAACGCTTGCCGACACGGGGTCTCCTTTCCTGGTCTGTGGTGTTAGCTCCGATGTCCCCCGCCTCAACGGAGACATTCATTCCTCGACCGTCTGCTCAAGGCGGGCGCATGCGTTCTGCAAGCCGGCTCGATGCCCGTCGCGGAGCTCGGCGCTCGAGAATTCCCTTTGGACCCTTGTCAGTTGGAGGGCGCGGCTAGGACGCGTCCTACCTGCGCATCAGCGCCTCGGTCCGTGCGCTCGAATACGCGGCTCCGCGCGAGCGGCCCGGGGCTGGCTCACTGGCGCTCGACGGAGTAGCCGGCCGCGACCCAGTCCTCGATGCCGTCCTCGTA
>DATDLN010000149.1:0-3314 GCA_036519295.1 Thermoleophilaceae bacterium | reverse complement strand
TCCGGCGCGCTTGATCTCGCCGCGCATCGAGCCTCCTCGCGCGGCCCCTCCCGCCGAGCACTAGCACTACCGCGAGCACGATCAAGGCGACCACGACGATGGCGACGATCAATCCAGCGCTCACACCGAACTCCTTCCCTCGCTAGTGCGGAACTGGGACTCACCATACGCGCCCGGATCGGGGATTTCTTGACCTTCCGAAGTACTCGTGGCGCACGATGTGGCCGTACCAGTCGCGTGGGCAAGTCGACACCGACATCGCTGCTTCGTCAAGAGCAGTCGCGGTGCGAGCGCCTACAGAGACACCCCCGGTCGTCCGCAGCGGGCGTCTCCGGCTCGGCGACCAAAACGTCTGCTTGCACATGCGAGAGCAGTAGCTGGGCTGCTGCGACCTCAGCCGCCGCGCGTGTTCAAGATGTCCACCGCGTCGATGAGTTCGCTGTCCCCCGAGAGTCTCAAGGGGAGGCATTCAGACCGTGCAAGGCACGCAGTCGAGGAGGACAAGCAGCCGGTGGTGTCGGCGAGGAGCGCCCCGCGAGCGCCATGTAGAGCAGACTGAGCCGGGTGACGACGAACGCACCCGCGGCGAGGCTGAGCAGGAGCCTTTCGTCCCCTGGGAGTGGGCGTCTCAGTGAGGCGAGAAGGATGGCTACAGCGAGCAAGCCGACGCCCTGAGAGACGAACAAAACTGTGGCGAGTGGGACGGTCGCCTTCACCCAGCGATGCTCAGACCAGACTTCGATAGTTCCGCCCAAATCGTCCAGGCGCTCGGAGGACAGGCCCCCTCGGGAGTTGTCGCGGCTGTCACAACAGAGGTCCAGCAGTTTGCCGCTACCCGCCTGGCGGACGACCCCGTGCGTCGTCGCAGCGCGAATCCACGAGGCCTGATCGGCGCTCAGCGGCAACGCGTGCCGCATGCGCACACTCCCACTCCAAACTGACCTCAAATAACGATCTCGTCGGCAGTCCGGTCCACACCGCCAGATACCGGGCCCACCGGCGTCGACGAGCCGGGCCGGGCGCTCGTAGGAGCCGGCGACTGTATTACGGCTAGCGGGCGGCGCTCTGCGGGCTTCGTTCGGCTTCGGAAGTTCGGCTGACGGCGGGACTCGCAGTTGGGGTCCTGGGCTCCACGGCCGACACCTCGAGCGCCTCGCCGGCGCGAACGGGCGCTGGGATCAGCGCCGCCCCTACGAGGATCAGGGCGAACGCCGCGATGCGCACGCCTACCACGACGGCGTCGTCGCCGAGCCGATCGCCGAAGACCGCCAGCCCGGCGAGGATCGTGGACAGGTTCGCCGCAACCGAGGTGACGGCGATCACCGCGACGCCGTCGCCGATCTGGAGGCTGCGAGCGGAGGCGAAGAACGAGAAGACCGCAGCCGTGACGATGACCACGCTCCAGGGGCTGAGGAGGCCGATCGGGCCGCTGTCGAGGTCCCCCGAGAGCGCCTTTATCGCCACGTCTGAGATCCCAAAGCCGAGCCCGGCGGCAATCCCGAGCAGCACGCCGCGCGGCACCGGCATGCGCTCGATCAGGTGGGAGAGGAACAGAAGCAGGCCCAGGCAGACAGCGACGCCCTCGAAGATGATCATCCCCGCCAGGGAGTAACCGGAGTGGGCATCTCCTCCGCCGCCGCCGGTCAGCGTCAGCAAGCTGAGCGAGACCGCCACCAGGCCGATCCCGACCCACTGGCGACGCCCCAGCTCGAAACCAAAGAAGCGCTCGGCGAGCACCGCCAGGAAGACGAGGCCTCCCGCCAGCACCGCCTGGCCGATCGAGATCGGGGCAAGCGTGAGCGCGGCCACGTGCAGCGCGAACGCCACCCCCGCCACACCCCAGCCGATGCTCCACCACCTGGAGCGAAAGAGATCGACCGCGCTGCGCAGCGGATGGCGCATGTCGACGTCTGGAGCGGCGACCGCCCCCCTGTGCTTGAACAGGAAGGCGAGATTCGTCCCGAGCGCGGACAACAGCGCACAGATAAGGCCCACCCCGACGGCCAACGAGACGCTGGTCACCGCGAGATCCACTTCCGAGCGTTCATCGGGCCCAAGAGCGCTCCCACCGCATCCCCATGAAAGCTACGCCGTATCGCGTTGCAGTGGCCGATCGCCGGCCGGCTCGTCGGCCCGCCCGGCGCCAGTATTTCGGACGCCGTGATCGAGGCGCTGAGCGGCGATCTCGAAAGCGGGATCGGCGGGCTCCTCAGCGCCTGGACTGCCCTCGTCGTCACGGCGGCGCGGTCACCTCTCCGCGCCTCCGCGCCGAGCCTGCCGCTCGGCGACGGCGTGGCCGGGATCGCTGTGACCTCCGTCGCCGCGAAGATGTCTAGGATCGTCGCGGGCGTCGTCGCCTTCGGCGACCGCTTGGTGGCGATTTGCTGGCGGTGGGCGCGGACTATGGCGTTCCTCCTCGTGCTCGTGGCCGCGGCTTTGACGCGTGGGCCCGTGCGCGCGCGGGGGAGGGCTCAAGGAACCGGGCGCCGAGCGGGTCGGGCCCGCTCCCAGTCCCGCCTCACGTCGCGCTCGCCGTGCTAAGCGGACGCTGGCTGGCCCCCGATCCGGCTGCGGATCAGGTCGGCGATCTCTCCGGCGTGCCGCGGCGCGAGCCCGCTGACGACGCCCTTGCCCGTGGGTGTCGACAATGTGAGGCGTGTGCCGAACCACTTGCCCCTGAGTTCCACCGAGGAGATCCGCTCGTACGGGAAGGAGAGCGTCCGCCGCACCGAGATGAACAGCAGTCGCCGGTCGGTGGCCACCAGCACGCCGTCGTGGCCAGCGCTGATTCCCGGCGCCATGTCGATCACGTCCTCGTCCTGGTGAACGAGGTCGCTCAGCCGGTGGATCAGGGCGCGGGTCTCCTGCACCGCGCGGCGGTCGACTAGCGCTTGCCCGAGGTCCTGGTCGGCCCGCTCGGTCTCGGCTCGAGCCGCCCCGCGGACCAGGTCCACGTTGCGTGCGGCGAGCTCGATCTCCTCGGCCAGCCGGCGGACCTTCCGCTCGTCCCGGCGCGGGAAGACGACCTCGCGGCGCCACGTCGGCGCCTCGATCGTCAGCGTCAGCTCGCGGCGCTGGGACGGGCCCGCCTCAGGCGGGGTCTCGGTCCGGGCCCTCACCTCCGGCGTCAGTTCGTGGTTTCCGTCCGCGGTGCTGAGCTGGTCGGCGTAGAGGATCACGCGGTGGCCGTATGCTGCAATCGGCTTGGCAGTCTTGGCGGCCCGCAGTTGACGCTCGGCCAGCTCGATCGCGCGGTCGTGCGCCTTCTCGGCTTGGCGCAGCGCCCGCTGGGCGGCGGCGATCTCGTCGTGCTC
>DATDLN010000148.1:0-36132 GCA_036519295.1 Thermoleophilaceae bacterium | reverse complement strand
GGGCGTGCACTGCACCAAGTGGGTGGGAGCGATGGTGTTCGCGTGATGCGCCGGTTCCGCGACCGCTACGGGGCCGGCCCGATCCACCTGCTGTGCGTCCTCGCGACCTTCGCGGTCGCAGCCTACGCGCTGTCCCGCGCGCTCGACCTGACCAGGAATCCCGACCGCATCGTGCTCTGGCTGGGTGGCTCGATCGTCGCCCACGACCTCGTCCTCTTCCCCGTGTACGCCGTGCTCGGGGTGATCTTGGCGGGAGCGATCGTGAGCGGCGGGACGCGCAGCCGGTTGCGCATCGCAGCCCTCAACCACGTGCGCGTCCCCGCACTTCTCTCCGGCCTCTTGCTGCTCGTCTGGTTCCCGCTCGCGGCCGACAAGGGCGAACGCAGCTTCATGCGCGTAAGCGGGCGCTCGAAGGACGTCTACTTCGGGCGTTGGCTGGTCATCACCGCCGTGCTGTTCGCGGGCTCCGCTCTCCTGTTCCTGCTGCGTCTTCGGCGGCTGGCCCGATGAGGGCGATCATGGCGGACTGAACGAAGGGCGGCGGGAACGACATCACAACGTCGTCGCGGTGCCGCTTCAGGAAGGCCGCCGCCCAGCGCGCGCCGCGAAGGCTCCGCGGGATGCCGCCGCGCATGAAAAGCCCCTCGCGGGCGGCTGCGGCGCTCTCCTCGAGGAACGCCTGGAGGTCCCGGGCGGGGAGGACGTGGCAACGCAGGTGCGCTTCCCGGTCGCTTACGCTCGCGATCGCGTGCTTGGTGCCGGCCGGAACCACCAGCTCACCGTCCTTCGGGCTGATCACGCCCTTGGTGCGGCCCAGCTGGAACCGGACCTCGCCGTCGATCACCGACCAGCGCTCCTCCTGACGCGGATGGAGGTGGGCGGGCAGGCCGCCGCCCGGCTCGATCCACGCGTCGACGAAGAGGTTGTCGCCATCGGGCTCGAAGGCGTAGCGGGCACAGTGGACGGGGTCGCGTGTCGGCTCGGTCATCGAGTTGCTCCTGTCGATTCGCTGGTCTGAGTTACCCGCAGGTAACCTAGCAAATCAAGTTACTCTTCGGTAACCATGGCGACGCCTAGAGCCGCGGGCGAGCGCACGCCGAAAGCCGAGCGCGGTCGTCTCTCCGCCGACCAACGCCGCGCGGTGATTACGCGCGCCGCCGGTCGGCTGTTCGCCCGTGACGGCTACGCGGCAACCAGGCTCGAGGACATCGCGGCCGCCGCCGACGTCACGAAGCCGATCGTGTATCGCCACTTCGAATCGAAGAAGGCCCTCTATCTCGCTCTGCTCGCGAAACACGAGGAAGACCTGCCCAGCTTCTTCGTCGGACTGGACCGCTCGTCGGGAGTCGAGTCCACTGTGAGGGCGATCCTCGAGCGCTGGTTCGACTACGTCCGGGAGAACCAGCACGCCTGCATCATGCTGTTCCGGGACAGCTCGGGGGACGAGGAGATCCGGGCTCTCCGCCGCAGGGTCAATCGGCGCGCGTGTCAGGTGATCGCCGCCTTCATCGCCGATCAGGACGGCTCGGCGATCCCCGCCGAGGAGATCGACCCGACCGCCGAGCTGTTGACGAGCGGGCTCGCCGGACTCGCTCTCTGGTGGATAGATCACCCCGACGTTCCCAAGGAGGTCATGGTCGAGGTCGCGACGAGGATGAGCGCCCCGGCCGTTGGAGCCGCTCGGATGCTGCCAGCATCAGCGGTATGACGATCCTCGAAGTCGACACTCCGCACGGCGAAGCACACGTTCACCTCCAGCCCGCCGATGACCCGCGAGCCGCGCTGGTCCTCGGTCATGGCGCAGGTGGGCGAGTGGCCTCGCGGGACCTTGCGGCGACGGCGGACGCCGCGCTTTCGGAAGCAATCACCGTCGCGCTCGTCGAGCAGCCCTACCGCGTGGCCGGACGACGCTCCCCCGCCCCGGCCCGCCAGCTCGACGCCGCCTGGACGGCGGTGGTCGATCACCTGGTCGCGGGCGAGCTGCGACGGCTGCCGCTGGTCGTCGGCGGGCGGTCCCTCGGCGCCCGCGTGGCCTGCCGGACCGCGCAGGCCACCGGCGCGATCGCGGTCCTGTGCCTCGCATTTCCGCTGCAGCCGCCCCGCCGGTCGGGTGGGGCGCCGACGCAGAGCCGTCTGGCCGAGCTCGACGAGCTCGCCGTCCCGACCCTGGTGGTCCAGGGAGAGCGAGACCGGTTCGGCATCCCGCCCGCAAGCCGCCTTCGCACCGTGGTTCCGGTGCCGGGCGACCACAGCTTGAGAACGGATCTCGACGCGGTTGCGGCCGCCGTTCGAGACTGGCTGCCCGGTGTCGTGGCCGCGCAGGTTGCGGACGTTATCTGACCGCAATTGCCGGTAGCGTGGCCGCCGCACCGTATCGACCACGCAAGGAAGGCACAGCATGGATTGGAAGCTCGAGCTGGTGGCGGTTCCCGTCTCTGATGTGGACCGGGCGAAGGCGTTCTACAGCGACAAGGCGGGGTTCAATGCGGACCACGACCACTCACCCAACGACCAGATTCGCTTCGTCCAGCTGACGCCCCCCGGGTCCGCCTGCTCGATCGCGCTGGGAAAAGGGATCGTGGACGCGACGCCTGGCTCCGTCCAAGGCCTCACGCTGGTCGTCTCAGACATCAACGCCGCGCGCGCCGAGCTCGTCGATCGCGGGGTCGACGTCAGTGAGGTCCAGGAGTTCCCCTGGGGCTCGTTCGTGTTCTTCAGCGACCCGGACGGCAACGGCTGGGCCGTGCAGGCCCTCCCGCCGCGCTAACCTCGGCCGCGCCATGGCCACCCGTTCAACAAGCCCCACGACCCACGAACACGAGCTGCTCGAGGCGGCACGCGGCGGCGACGAGGCCGCCTACGGCAACCTCGTCGAGCGCTACCGCGGCGAGTTGCACGCGCACTGCTATCGGATGCTCGGCTCGGTGCACGACGCCGAGGACGCGCTCCAGGACGCACTGCTGCGCGCCTGGCGCGGGCTCGCGCGGTTCGAGGGTCGAAGCTCGCTCCGGTCCTGGCTCTACACGATCGCGACGAACACCTGCCTGAACGCGATCGAACGCCGGCCGAAGCGTGTGCTTCCGCTCGACTACGGCCCGGCCACCGATCCCCACGACGGGATCGGCCTGCCGCCCATCGAGTCGGTGTGGGTGGAGCCCTATCCGGACGAGGGGCTCGGCCTCGAGGACGGCTACGCGGCGCCGGAGGCCCGGTACGAGGTGCGCGAGAGCGTCGAGCTGGCGTTCGTCGCTGCGCTCCAGCACCTTCCGGCCAATCAGCGCGCCGTGCTGATCCTGCGTGAGGTGCTCGGCTTCTCCGCCAAGGAGGTCGCGGAGTCGCTCGAGACGAGCGTCGCGTCAGTGAACAGCGCACTCCAGCGCGCCCGCGGCACGGTCGACGAGCGCCTTCCCGAACGTAGCCAGCAGGCCACCCTGCGCTCGCTCGGCGACGACATGCTCCGCCAGGTCGTCGAGAGCTACATGGACGCGATGCAGCGCGGCGACGTCGATGCGGTCGTTGCGATGCTGGCAGAGGACGCCGCGTGGTCGATGCCGCCGCTCGCGGCCTGGTTCCACGGTCACGAGGCGCTCACCGGCTTCCTCGTCGCGGGTCCGCTCTCGGGCAACTGGCGCTGGCGTCACCTGCCGGCTCACGCGAGCGGGCAGGCCGCCGTCGGCAGCTATGCCTGGTATCCGGAGGAGGAGACCTACCGCCCGTTCGCGCTCGACGTCCTCACCCTCAACGGGGACGGACGCCTGAAGGAGGTCACGTCCTTCATCACGCGGTCAACCCTGAGCCGCGATCGCCACTACTACGAGCGCTATCCGGAGCAGCCGCTCGAGGATCCCTCGAAGATCCTCGCCGCGTTCGACCGCTTCGGAATGCCCGACCGGCTCGACTGAGCCCAAGAGGCTGTCTCAGAACCCCCCGCGCGCGTCTGGCGGCGGCGGATCTGCGCGGGCAGGCGTCCTCGGTCGGCGCCATAGCTTCCAGGTATGGCCGCCTCCCTGCGTCCTTGCGCCGCTTGATCCGGCGCTCCCAGCCGCACACGCGGGGTTCTGAGACAGCCTCTAAGCGGCCAGCGCCAGCCGTGGCTCGGCTGCGGACGGCGTCGTCATCTCCGGCACGAGATCCAGGGCCAGCGCATAGGCGACCCGCGAGCCGGAGCCGATGGCGTTCGCCACCGAGCGCGAGTGCTCGGTCGCGGCGTCGCCGGCGGCGTAGACTCCCGGCACGCCGGTGCGACCGTCGAGGTCGGTGACGATCGTGCCGCCGGCGCTCAGGCTGCAGCCCAGTGCGGCGGCCAGGTCGTTGGGCTGATCCCGCCGCGTGCGCACGAACAGTCCGTCACGCCGCTCGGCCGGCCCGCTCGTGAACTCGATGCGCTCCAGGCGGCCCTCGCGGCCGGCCAGCTCGCGGATCGGCTCCTCGCGCACCCTCACCCCGGCGCCGGCGAGCGCTGCCCGCTCGCCGTTCAGGCGCGCCGGGCCGTCGGTGCAGAGCACCACGTCGCTGCTCCAGCCGGCCACGACCATCGCCGAGCGCGCCGCCTCCGGGCCGCTGCCGTGGACGGCCAGCGGGCGGTCGCGCACCTCCCAGCCGTCGCAGAAGGGGCAGTGGACGACCGATCGGCCCCACAGCGTCTCGACGCCCGGGAGCGCCGGCGGGTCGTAGCGGAGCCCGTGCGCGAGCACGAGCGCGCGGGTGCGCACCACCGCTCCGCCCTCGAGCGACACCGTGAGCCCCCCGGCTCCCGGTTCCGCGTCGAGCACCTCATCGCCCCGCAGCTCAACCGTGGGGTGGTCGGCGAGCTGCTCGCGACCCGCCCGGCGCAGATCGGCCGGGGCGACTCCGCCCTGGCCCAACAGGCCGCCGATCCCGTTCGAGACGGCGTTGGCCGGACGGTCGGTGTCGAGCACCAGCACGCGCTTGCGCGCCCTGCCGAGCACGAGCGCGGCGCTGAGGCCGGCCGGCCCGCCGCCGACAATCACCGCGTCCAGCGCGGGGAGCCGGGGCGTTGCATCGACGACGGTCATGCCACCTAAGACCGGCGACACGCGCGAGACTCATCGCCTGTCGAGAATCCGTGCCCCGCTCCGACCTAAATGCGAACGGCGCCGATACCGGTCGCCGGAACCGGAAGGAGACCCCACGTGAAGTACATGCTGCTGATCTACCAGAACCCCGCCGGCTTCGAGGCCCTGTCCGAGGAAGAGCGCAGCACCGTGTTCGAGGACGTCGACACGATCGTGAAAGAGCTCACCGAGTCCGGAGAGTGGATCGGCGGGGACGGACTGGCCGATCTGTCTCAGACCAAGACCGTGAAAGTGCGAGACGGCGTGCCGGCGGTGACGGACGGACCGTACCTCGAAGCGAAGGAGCACCTGGTCGGCTTCTCCCTCTTCGAGTGCGAGAGCGTCGAGCGCGCCACCGAGATCGCGACGCGCTGGCCGGACGCCCGCTACTGGGCGGTGGAGGTGCGACCGCTCATGGGAGCGGGCGGGGTCGAGATGTGAGGACGGACGTTCACATCGAGGACCTGCTGCGTCGGCTGGCGCCGCGGGTCCTCGGCGTGCTCGTTCGCCGCTACGGCCAGTTCGACGCATGCGAGGACGCCGTACAGGAAGCGCTTCTCGCCGCCGCCGTCGCGTGGTCCGAGGAGGGCATCCCGGAGAGCCCCCGGGGCTGGCTGATCACGGTGGCGGACCGCCGGATGGCGGATCAGCTGCGCAGCGAGCAGGCGCGGCGACGCCGAGAGGACAGGGTTGCGGCACAGGCGCCGGCGGACGTATCCCTCGCGCCCGCGCCCGGCGACGATCAGCCGCCGGAGCACGACGACACCCTGATCCTCCTCTTCCTGTGCTGCCATCCGGCACTCTCTCCGGCCTCCCAGATCGCGCTCACGCTTCGGGCCGTCGGCGGTCTCACCACGGCCGAGATCGCCAGCGCCTTCCTCGTGCCCGAGGCGACCATGGCCCAGCGCATCAGCCGAGCCAAGCAGCGGATAAAGGCCACCGCCATCCCGTTCCGGATGCCGGCGGAGGCCGACCGCGCCGATCGGCTGCGCGTAGTGCTGCACGTGCTGTATCTGATCTTCAACGAGGGCTACAGCGCGAGCTTCGGCCCCGACCTGCAGCGAGGCGAGCTGACCCGGGAAGCGATCAGGCTGACCCGCGCCGTCCAGCGGTTGCTGCCGGACGACGGCGAGGTGGCCGGGCTGCTCGCGCTCATGTTGCTCACGGACGCTCGCCGTTCGGCGCGCACCGGGGCCGACGGCTCTCTGATCCCGCTCGCGGAGCAGGACCGAGCCCGGTGGGACCGCGGGTCGATCGAGGAGGGCATCGCACTCGTCACGGATGCCCTCTCCCGGACGCCGCTTGGCCCCTACCAGCTCCAGGCGGCAATCGCGGCGGTCCACGCCGAAGCGGCGCGTGCGGAGGACACGGACTGGCCTCAGATCGTCGCGCTGTACGGGGTGCTCGAGCGCAACTCCCCCAATCCCGTGGTCACCCTCAATCACGCCGTCGCGATCGCGATGGTGCGGGGGCCGCGGGCCGGGCTCGACCTGCTGGAGACGCTGGACGGCGACGAGCGGATTTCGACGCACCACCGCCTCGAGGCGGTCCGTGCCCACCTGCTGGAGATGGCCGGCGACCGCACGGGAGCGCTCGCCAGCTACCGGACGGCCGCGCGCCGCTCCACCAGCCTCCCGGAGCGGCGCTACCTCGAGACGCGCGCCGCCAGGCTCCGATGACCCCCTACCCGGCGGTCTCGAGCCGCTCGAGCGGAGACGGCTCCCCTCGACCCCTGCGGCGAGCCGCGGCGACCTGATCGCCGACGATCACAGCGACCAGCACCAGCAGAAGAAGGCTTGCCACCACGAGCGCCGACGCGAACGTCCCGATCGCACCGATCGCGAGGCACGCGAGCGCGCCCGCCAGCCGCCGGTCGCTGATCGTCCCGGTCATCCTCAGCCGGAGCAGCACGTGAGCCAGCAGGTAGAGCGCCGGGCCACAGACGACGGCGGCGATCTCCGCGTTCGACAGCTCCTCGCTGGGGTGCGCGATCACGAGCTCGTCGCCGACCGCGCTGAGGAGGATCCCGGCGACGATCACGACGTGTAGGTAGGTGTAGGCGTCTCGGGCCAGCACGGTGCGGTTCTCGGCGAGCGCGAGCCGGCGCTCGGCGATCGTCGCGACGAGACTGAAGTACAGCCACCACAGGGCCGCGGTTGCGAGGAACGCGAGCCCGAAGGCGACCACCCTCGCCGTGGTCAGCTCGAGCTCGGACGTCGTCGCGCCCGTGATCACGATCGTCTCGCCGAGCGCGATGATGATGAAGAGCTGAAAGCGCTCGGCGAAATGCCCGGTGCCGACTTGCCACACCTCGGGGCTGAGGCGCGGTCTCCCGGGTACCCAGAAAGTCGCGAGCGGCGCCCCGTAGTCGAGCGCGAGCGCCGCGAGCCACAGAATCGTCCGGATCGAGCCGTCGGCGAACGCGCCCGCGATCCAGAGCACGCCTGCGGCGAGAAACCAGGTGAGGATGCGCCCGGCTCGCAGACGCTCGATCGTCCCGCGCTCCGCGGCGGCGAAGGTCAGGAAGGCGTGGCGCCCGAGCTGGATCGCGACGTAGGAGGCCGCGAACAGCAGCGCCTTGGCGCCGAACGCCTCCGGGATGGCGATCGCCATCAGGAGGCTGGCCAGCATCAGCGCGATAAGCAACAGACGGACCACGATCGACCCCGGATCGAGCTCGTTCGTGACCCAGGTCGTGTAGTTCCACGACCACCAGACCACGAGCAGCACGAGCACCGACTGACCCACCCCCGTCCAGTCGAGATGTGCCAGCAGCAGGTGCGACACCTGCGTGATCGCAAACACGAAAACGAGGTCGTAGAAGAGCTCCAGGGTGGTCGCGCGCTGCTCCACCCCGGCGTCGCGACGCAGCGAGGCTCTGAGAGCGGGTGCCATGTCGCCGCGCCCGCCTAGACCGTGATCGTCATGGAGCGAAGCAGGTCGCCCTCGACTTCGAACTCGAAGCGGCTGTAGCCGTTGAAGCCGTCCGAGGCGACCTCGATGTCGACCGATAAGCCACCATCGGCGCGCTCGCTCCCGGTCACCTCGAAGCGGGAGTTGGCGCCGATCAGCTCGCGGTCGCTCCACGAGCGCATCTCGTCATGTCCGGTGAAGCGGCGGCCGTTGTCGTCGATCCAGCCATCCGTCGCGAACGCGGACAGGAATGCGTCGGTGTCTCCGGCATTGACGGCGTTCACGGCTCGCGCGACCGGCGCCGGCAGATCCTGTTCGGTCAAGGGGTGCTCCTCTCGCTCGGTGGGTCGAAGAACGCGAAGACCTCGCCCCCGGGGGCGAGCCACGGCTCGACGAGGCCGCGCGCACGATCGGCGTCGCGGTGGAAGAGTCCCACGCGGACGGCGAAGATCTTGTCGAAGCGGCGGTCTCCGGGTTCGAGGTCCTCGAGGCGGGCGACGAGGAACTCGGCCTTCCCGGCCTCCACGTACTCCGCGTTTCGGCGCTCGGCTGCTTCGATCATCTTCGGTGAGCGGTCAACCGCGGTCAGATGGCCGCCGTCGAGCCGCTCGCACACGAGCATGGCCGCAACCCGGTGCCCGCATCCGATCTCGAGAACCCGGTCGTCGGGCCGGATGTCCAGTTGCTCGACGATCGATCGCAGGCGTTCACTCATGGCGGCGCGGGGGAGAGGCTCTCGCATACGATCCGACAATGATTGCCCGCATCTGGAGGGGCGTGGTGCGTCGCGAGGATCGCGACGCCTACGCCGACTACATCCGCGACACCGGTCTCGCCGGCTACGAGGCCACACCGGGCAACCGCGGCGCGTGGATGCTGCGGCGCGACGTCGGCGATCGCACCGAGTTCGTCACCTTCACGCTCTGGGAGTCGCTCGACGCCATCCGCGCCTTCGCCGGCGAGGACGTCGAGGCCGCGGTCTACTACCCCGAGGACGACCGGTACCTCGTCGAGCGCGACCACACCGTCGCGCACTACGAGGTGACCGGTCGCGAAGAGTCCGGCTGAGCCACCCGGAACCGGAGATCGGTGAGCTGTCCCGACTCCGCGACGGCGGTCCGCTCCAGGTCGACTCGCCCGACACCCGGCTCGCCGTAGAGCCGGACGCCATCGCCGAGGAGGACAGGCGCCAGGTGGACGGCGATCTCGTCGAGAAGGCCTGCCTCCAGGCATTGCTCGGCGATGGTGGCGCCGAAGACGACGATGCTCTTGCCTTCCGCCGCCGCGCGAGCGGTCGCGACGGCCTCCTCGATGCCGTCGGAGAGGAGGGTGACCCCGGCGTCGTCCCGAACGTCCGAGGGGCGATGGGTGAGGACGAAGATGGGCCCTCTCCACTTGCCGCCGTACACGCCCTTTGGGCCGTAGATCCCCTCCTGGCGGCCGTACCTCGCCGTGACCATGTCGTACCAGCGCCGTCCGGCGAGGATCGCGCCCGTCGTCTCGACGATCTCCTCGGCAATCGCACTGGGTGCTGCGTCCACCTCGAAGACCCAGTCCATTTCATCGTCGGGTCCGGCGATGAAGCCGTCCAACGACATCGTCACGTGCCAGATAACGTTGCCCGCCACCTCGGCCTCCCCTTCGGTTTCGAGTAGGACCACGCAACGGCGCCCGACTCATCGGTCAAGATCCTGGTATGGCGACCTACTCGGTCAACGAGCGTGGCGTCGCCCGCGCGCGGCGGCTGATAGAGGCTCGCCAGTACGTGCTCGTGAGCGACTGGGGCACCGTCCAGCCTCGGGCCGCGGCCGAGAACGCTTTCCTGGCGTCGCACAGCTGGGAGGAATACGCGGAATGGCATCTCGGGCTCACCGACGGTGCACCGGAGCGGACGAAGGCCAGGTACGCATTCGTGTACGGGGACTTCCGTCGCGTCCATCGAATGGGACTGATCGCGTGCCACTACCGGGCGGCGGAGTGGCGCCACAAGGAGATCGAGCTCGCCGCTCACGAGCTGCTGCAGCTGCTCGACAACATGAGCGCCTAAACTGGCCGGTTACCAGGCTCCGCGCAGCGAAGCGAGAAGCTCTTGCGGCGCCTCTTCCGCGATGAAGTGCCCAGACGGCAGCGGGCCTCCCCGGACATCTTTCGCCCATTGCCGCCAGACGAGCAGCGGACCGTCGGACAGCGAGCCCTCCTCGGCTCCCCAGTGCACGAGGACCGGGCAGGAGATCTTACGTCCGACTTCGCGGTCCTCGGCGTCCATGGGCCGGTCGATGTGGAAGGCGGCTCGATAGTCGGCGCAGATGGCCGAGATGACCTCGGGAGTGAAGGCGCGCTGGTAGCGCTCGGTGGCGTGGGACGAGAGGGCGTCGGGCGTCCCCGCGAAGGAGCTCAGCGTGTGTCGGAGGAAATACTCGGCGCTGGCGCTGACGAGGCGCTCCGCGAACGGCGGCGGCTGGGCCAGGAAGAACCACGGGTAGTACTCGATCGAGGCCTCGCCCGCCATCCGCTCGAATTGATCGACGGTCGGGACGATGTTGAGCACGCAGAGGCGCTCCACGACCTCGGGATGATCCAGCGCCATGCGGTAGGCGACGCGGCCGCCGCGATCGTGGCCGACGACCGAGAAGCGATCGAAGCCGAGGCGCGCCATGAGCTCGACGAGCTCGGCGGCCATCTCCCGCTTGCTGTAGCCCTCGCCAAGCGGACCCCCCGACGCGGAGCGACTCTCGCCGTACCCCTTCAGGTCGCAGACCACGACGGTTTTCAACTCGGTGAGCTCCGGGGCGACTCGATGCCAGCAATAGTGGGTCTGCGGGAAGCCGTGCAGGAGCAGGACGGCCGGTCCGCTGCCCGCAATCCCCGGCCGATAGACCGTCGGCCCAATCCGGATCATCGTGTAGTCGAAGCCCGCGATGCCGAGGTCCCCCGGGGTAGCCACGGCCGGAATCCTAAGGAGGGCGCGGCAAAGGGCATAAAATCGGGCTGAGGGAGCGAAGCAGATGGCCAAGAAATCACAGGGCGGATCATCGGACGGCGTTGGAGCGGACCGCGAGGTCACACAGAAGAAGCTCTCGCGCACAAAGTTCGACAAAGAGCTCCGGAAGCTCCAGCGCGAGCTCGTGATCGTGCAGGAGTACGTCAGGGCCAAGGGGTTGAAGATCGTCGTGGTCTTCGAGGGGCGTGATGCGGCGGGCAAGGGCGGGGTGATCAAGCGGATCGCCGAGCGGACGAACCCACGCGTGTGCCGCGTCGTCGCGCTGCCGGCGCCGACCGAGCGCGAGAAGACCCAGTGGTACTTCCAGCGCTATGTCGCGCACCTGCCCGCGGCCGGGGAGATCGTCCTGTTCGACCGCTCCTGGTACAACCGAGCGGGCGTCGAACGGGTGATGGGCTTCTGCACCGAGCAGGAGTACGAGGAGTTCATGCGCTCCTGCCCGGAGTTCGAGCGGATGCTGGTGCGCTCGGGGATCCAACTGATCAAGTACTGGTTCTCGGTCTCCGACGAGGAGCAGGAGCGCCGCTTCCAGGCGCGCGTCCATGATCCGATGCGCCGCTGGAAGCTGAGTCCGATGGATCTCGAGTCCCGCGCCCGCTGGGTCGAGTACTCGCGGAGCAAGGACGAAATGTTCCGCTACACGGACATCAAGCATGCGCCGTGGTACGTGGTCGACGCCGACGACAAGCGGCGGGCCCGACTCAACTGCATTGCCCACCTGCTCTCGCTGATCGACTACGAGGACCTGACTCCGCCGCCGCTCGAGCTGCCGGCCCGCGGCCCCGACGAGGGCTACGTCCGCCCGCCGCTGGACGAGCAGACTTTCGTTCCACAGGTCTACTGAGGCACTCGGTCGCGCCCGATCAGTCGGCGAAGTACTTCGCGGCGAGCTGTTCGATCGTGCCCTTCGTGCGCATCGTGGTCGGCCCGAGCAGCTTCTCGATCGACTTGAGGTCCAACGCCGAGTCGCGCATGAGTCCGCTCGGAAGCCAGTAGAGCTCTCGATCGCCGAACGCCAGCCTGTCCTCCTCCGTCGCCGAGGCGAGAACCTCGTTCAGCGTCTGTGTGTCCGGCTTCGCCGGCAGCAGCATCACCTGAAGCTTGCCCTTCGAGGCGTTCACCATCGCGGGCGGGAACGGCTCGTGGCTCGCGATTTCCCGGAGCCGGCTCGCCGTGCGGATGAAGACGGCGACGTGGTATCCGAGCGACTCGGCCAGCCGCTTCTCGATCCGGTCCGCGAGCTTGGCCGGTGCCTCCCTGCCGGCCTCGAAGACGACGTTGCCGCTCGTGCGAAACGTCGCGACACCTTGGAAGCCCAGCGCCTCGAACTGCGAGCAAAGCTCGGCGCCGCTGACCCGGCGATTCCGGCCAAGGTTGATCCCCCGTAGAAATGCCGCGTGCCTGGCCATCGTTCGCACCTACCCGTAGCGCTCTCGTGCCGCGTTCGCAACCGGGCACCTGCCGTCCTGGCGGCCGCAGGCCGTGGTGTCGCAGAGACGGCACATCCAGCGGGTGGCTCCGGGGCCGCGAATGAGTCCGACGAGGATGCGGGACACCACCTCGTCCAGCGCCTGACGCTCCGCCGGGGCGAGCCCCGAGAGCGCGTCCTCGAGCACCTCTCCCCTCGCTGTCGATACCCGCGCCGCCGCCCGCCGGCCCGAGGCGGTGAGGCGAAGCGAGACGGAGCGGCCGTCGCGGCCGTGGCGGCGTGTGACGTAGCCGGCATCCTGGAGCCGGTCGACGAGCCGGACGGTCCCGGATGGCGTGAGCCCGAGCACCTGGCGGAGGAGGTCCACGGACGGGTCGTCCAGGAAGTGGTGCAGCGCCGAGAGCGCCACGGCCGCCGAGTCGGACTGGCCGGCGGCGCCGCCCACGGCGGCCGATGTGCGGTCGGTCACCGCGAGCGACAGGGCGCCGAGCAGGTTCCCCGTGCGGTCAAGGTCCGTGTCGCGCCGGGCCATGAGTCAGTCGAAGTCGTAGTCGAGCGAGAGGGACGGCTCACCGCCGTGAGGGGCGCTGAACTCGCCCTCGCCGCGAAGCCCCTCGAGCCCTCCCGTACCCGAGCCGGGCACCACCGACAGCCGGCCCTTCGCCTCCTTGCCGTCGAAGGTGCCATCCGTCTGCAGCAGGACGAAGCTGCCGGAGCGCCCCTCGATTTGCCCGACGATACGCTGGAGGCCGACGAAGTCCGCGGTCTGGTCCGGCCGGTAGCACATCAGCCACTCCACGGCGCCCTCCCCCTCGACATCGCCGGCGAAGGCCTGCTTGACGCTGGCGTGGGTGAGCTTTGGTCCGCCCTCGATTTCGTCGTAGGGCTTCTCGTCCCAGCCCTGGATCTTGAACGTGCCGGTTGCGCGCGTGCTCATCGATTGCCTCCAATCTTCCGGGCGCGGGAGGACCGCCATCCCCGGGACGTCATTTGTGTGAGTCAATCAACTATTTTCCGGGGTGCGCTGCGCCTAAACGTGCGGCTCAGATCTCGCGCGCGCCGAGCCGCACCCCGGCGATGCCGCTGACGATCAGCCCGGTGACCCGGCCGGCGGGAATCAACAACGCGGGCGTTCGGTGACCAGGTAGAGCGGCGACATCAGGCCCGCTGCGGCCGAGGCCAGCCCGGTGATGGCGAGCGGCCGAGGCAGCTCGCCGGTGCGCAGCCCCGCCAGGCTGAGTGCGCCGACCAGCGTTCCGAAGCCGGCGCCGTGCACCCGGCCGCCGCCGATGAAGCCCCACCTGTGCATCGCGATGGCGCCGGGTCCTGGCGTCCCCAGGGGCCGGTGAGTGCCGCGGCGCACGCTGCCGAGGTGGCAAGCGATGTGGCGGCGATTCCGCCGCCGGCGATCGCCGCCGCCTTCAGTTTCCACGAGCCGGGGCCGCGCGCCCGCCCAGCCTCACCACCGACGCGGTGAACGGTATGAGCGACGCGGCCGAGACCAACTGACCGGCGGCGCTCACTCGGCCCGGTGCGGAGCTTTCGCCGAAGTACCGTCGGATCTCCTCCGGCGGCGAGCCGGGACGGGGGTAGGGATGATCGGCCAGGGCGAGTCCTCCGCCCACGCCGCCGATGAAGCTGATCCCGACGAGCGGGCCGCTCATTGCCCCGGTGTCGCGGTCAGCGGCGCCCCCGCGCAGTCTTCTCAAGGGCCGCAAGTCTTAGACGGGAGAACCCTGCTCATGACGGCGTCGAACGCGCCAGTTACGGGCCTTCGCTCCGACGCCGGCCGGCCGTAGCGTGAAGATCCCGAGTCCATAGGCAAGCGAGTGCGAGTGACCGTAACCGTCAGTGAGGCACGCGGTCAAGGCGACCGGGAGCCGCGGTAGCTTGCAGCGCGTGCGCACTGAACGCCTGGCGGGCATCGTCGTACCCACCTTGATCTTCGCCGCCGGGGCTGTTGCGATCGGCAGCGCCGCGGCGCCGGCCGAGACGGATCCCGCCGCAGCGAAACGGATAACGCCATCGCGAGTGAACGGTGTCAGGATCGGCATGAGCCATGGGCAGCTTCGACGGCGGGGGCTGGTAGGCAGGATCCGCAGGGGCTGCGAGTTGGGCGGTCCCAATACGCGTTCCGCGAAGCTGCTGGCCCCGCTCAAAGGGCAGGTCAATTACACGCAGAGGAAACCCCGCAAGATCACCGACATCACAGTTCGCGGTGGCGCGAGGGCCCACGGTGTGGGCATCGGCGCGATGATCCCTGCCATCAAGGCGGCGTTTCCGAAGGCCAAGGTCGACCACAGCACCGACCGGGTCTTCGGTCTGACGCTGGTGAGGATCCCGAAGAGCGGCGGCGGCAGGATCATCTTCGGCGTGAGCATGAAGACGAAGCGGACCACGCTCATCGGAGTTCCATTTATCGCCTTCTGCGAGTAGCCAACCGCGCCGGCCAGCGAGCTTCGCGCCGGCGGCCAGCGCTGAAAATCGATCGAGGGCGGTGCCCTAGGCCCGACAGTAGCCCGGCGCCGGGGAGCGTCAAACCTCTGGGCGTCCGTGATGAAATCGTCGGGTGGCCCTGACGGCGCCCATCTCGATCACCCCTGGAGGCGTCCAGCCCGCGGACGTGGTGGCGGTCGCGCGTCATGGGGCACCCGCGATGCTCTCCGAGGAGGCCCGCAATGCGATGGCCGAGAGCGCCGCGGTGGTCGAGCGGTTGGAGGCCTCGAAGGCGCCCGTCTACGGCGTCTCGACGGGCTTCGGCTCGCTCGCGGGCACCTGGATCCCGCCCAAGCGGCGCGAGGAGCTCCAGCGTGCCCTGATCCGCTCCCACGCTGCGGGCATGGGCCCGCCGGTGGAGCGCGAGGTGGTGCGCGCGATGATGTTCCTGCGCGTCCGCTCGCTGGCGATGGGGCGCTCGGGAGCGCGGCCGGTGGTTGCCGACACCATGCTCGCCCTTCTCGCCGCGGGGCTCGATCCGGTGGTACCCGAGTACGGCTCGCTCGGCGCCAGCGGCGATCTTGCCCCGCTGGCCCACTGCGGCCTGGGGTTGATGGGCGAGGGCGAGGTCTGGAACGCCGCGGGCGAGCGCATCCCGGCCGCCGAGGCGCTCGCCGGCGCGTCGATCGAGCCGCTCACGCTCACCGCCAAGGAGGGCCTTGCCCTGATCAACGGCACGGACGGCATCCTCGGAATGCTGTTGCTCGCCCTGCACGATTTGAGCGGCCTGCTCAAGTTGGCCGACGTCACGGCGGCCATGTCGACGGAGGCGCTCCTCGGCACCGACCGCGCCTTCGCCGCCGACCTCATCTCCATGCGCCCGCAGCCCGGGCAGACGCGGAGCGCCGCGAACCTCACCCGGTTGCTCGCCGGTTCCCCGATCGTGGCGAGCCACCGTTACGACGATCCGCGGGTGCAGGACGCCTACTCTGTGCGCTGCGCGCCGCAGGTGAACGGGGCGACGCGCGACACGTGGGCCCACGCGCAGAAGGTCGCCCTCGCCGAGCTGCGCTCGGCCATCGACAACCCGGTGGTGCTGCCCGACGGCCGCGTGGAGTCGTGCGGAAACTTCCACGGTGCGCCGGTGGCGCTCGCCTGCGACTTCCTGGCGATCGCCGCGTCCGAGGTGGGCGCCATCGCCGAGCGCCGCACCGACCGCATGCTCGACCCAAGCCGGTCGCACGGCCTGCCGCCGTTCCTGACCGAGGATGCGGGCGTCAACTCCGGGCTGATGCTCGCCCACTACACCCAGGCCGGAATGGTCGCCGAGAACCGCCGCTTGTGCGTCCCCGCCAGCAGCGACTCGCTGCCCACGAGCGCGATGCAGGAGGACCACGTCTCTATGGGTTGGGGCGCCGCCCGCAAGCTCCGCACCCTTGTCGCGAACCTCGGCCGGATCCTCGCCGTGGAGCTCACCTGCGCCTCACACGCCCTCGACCTGCGCGCCCCGCTGGAACCCGGGCCGGGCACGGCGGCGGCACGCGCCGCGGTGCGGGCCGCGATTCCCGGCCCGGGACCCGACCGCTGGCTGGCTCCCGA
Organism: Thermoleophilaceae bacterium; assembly: GCA_036519295.1. Taxonomy (GTDB): domain Bacteria; phylum Actinomycetota; class Thermoleophilia; order Solirubrobacterales; family Thermoleophilaceae; genus JACVRW01. The sequence goes on along the minus strand of DATDLN010000148.1, from coordinate 19,679 downwards.
GCTGGCGGAGGCCGAGGCGCTGGTCGCCTCGGGGGCCGTGCTCGACGCGGTGGAGGCGGCGATCGGGGCTCTCGAGTGAGCGCCCGCGAGATCGTCGAAATCGGCCATCCGGTCCTGCGGAAGCGTGCGCGCGAGGTGACGCCCGAGGAGCTGGGATCGGACGAGGTGCAGGCTCTGATCGACGACCTGATCGAGACGAAGCGCGCCGCGAACGGAGCCGGGCTGGCCGCCAACCAGGTGGCCGAGACGCTGCGCATCGCGGTCGTGGAGGTCACGCACGGCAACCCGCGCTACCCATACAAGCCCCCGATTCCGCTCACCGTGATGGTCAACCCGGTGACCGAGCCGCTCGACGACCCGGTCGCGCAAATCAACGAGGGTTGCCTGTCCGTGCCGAACCTGCGCGGCGAGGTGCCGCGGCATATGAGCGTCGGCGTGCGATACCTCGACCGGGAGGGCCGCGAGCACGAGGAGGTCAGGAGGGGCCTGACCGCGGGGACCTTTCAGCACGAGGTGGACCACCTCGAGGGCACACTGTTCGTCGACCGCGTGCTCGATCCGAGGACGCTGACGACCTGGACGGAGTTCGAGCGCTTCCACCAGGACCGCTTTCTCGAGCGGGCGGCTCGAATCGTCGAGCGGTTCGGCTCGTGACCCCGCTTGGCCTGGCGGACGCCGTCAGCTCGGCTTGGCGAGCAGTCGGCGGCGTCGCCGGCGATGCGCAAATACCAGCCGATCGGCGTCGACATCGAGCTCCGCGGCCAGCGCTTCGCGCACGTCCTCGGGGCGTACGCCGAGCCGCTTGAGGATCTCGATCGCCATTGCGCCGGGGACCGCCACGACCCCGGCGAGCAGGTGCTCCGTGTCGGCCGAACCGACGCCGAGCCGCTCGGCCAGACGCCACGCGTACTCCATCGCCTGCTTCAGGCGCGGCATTACTCCGAGACAGTCCTGCCGATGCCGCTGGGGCGGGCCGGCCTTCATGCAGCTCGTCGCGAGCACCCTCTCGCGGGTGACCCCCAAGTCCGCGAGCACGTGCGACGCGAGGCTCGCCTCGGGCGCCAACAGGGCGAGCAGCGCGTGCTCGGTGCCGACGTAGTCGTGCCCGAGGTCGCGTGCGGCCTCGCCGGCCCGGTTGAGCGCGTCGTGTGCGCGAGGCGCCCAGCGGCCCGGCCAGGCGCCCTCGTCGGCGGGTCCAGGACCGTAGCGCTTCTGGGCCGCCTGCTTGCTGGTGCCGAACTCTTGACCGATCTGCGTCCAGGTGAGGCCGGCCGCGCGCGCCTCGGAGACGAAGCGCTCGACCAGAGCATCACCGCTGGCGGTGAGCTCCCGGCCAATCTCGATCGCGGTGCGCAGTCGGGCCGCGGCCGGCTGCTCGTCGCCCGAACGGGTCCCCTCCCGCACGAGCGCCGCCAGCTCATCCAGCGAAGGCAACCGAGCATCGGGCATACGTCAACACTAAGTTGACGATGTTTCCGTGTCAACGACCAGCCAGGCGCGAATGCGGCGTTCGCCAGTGGTCATGCTTCTCGAATACCAGCCGGTAGTGGTCCAGCAGCTCGCGCTCGAAGCAGACGCTATTGGCGCTTACGCCGGAGGTGAACGCCAGCCGGAAGTCGGAGCTCGTTAGCCAGCGGGGCAGCAGCTGAAGCTTGAACAGGGTCTTCGAGAGGCTCGGCGCGGCGAACCGCTTGCGCCACTGACGGATGGTCTCGATGTAGTCGAGCCGACCACTGACGCTCGAGACGAGTCGGAAGTGGGGAGTCGCGCTGCCGATGATCTGCTCCTGGCCGGTGGGAAGGAACGAGCCGGGGAACTGGTGGCCCAGGAGCGCGAGATACCAGCCGTCGGAGTCCCGCGGAGCATCGATGTTGATGCGGTCCAGAGGGATCATGTTTCGCCCGAACACCATGGTCTGGAGATAGAGCCGGCCTTTGTCCGGCAGCAGGCTGGCGATCCGGGCGAACAGCCCGCGATAGATCTCTTCCTGTCGTCCCGCGCGGTGCTCCTCTGGGGAGCAGAAGTGCTCGAATGCGCCCAAGCTCGCCACGGCGTCGAACGGGCCGAAGCTGTCGCGCGTGACGTGGCGGGCGTCCAGGAGGTGAACGTCGAGACGGTGTCGGCGGCAGGCGGCGGCCTGCGCGGAAGACAGGGTCACACCCACCCCGGCCGCGCCCTGGTTGCGTGCGAAGTCGAGCAGCGGGCCCCAGCCGCAGCCCAGGTCGAGGACGCGCCGGCCCGGCCCGATCCCGATCTGCTCGCCAACGTAGTCGTGCTTGCGCCGTTGGGCCTCCTCGAGACTCAATGAGAAGTCACCGTCGTACTTCGCTCCGCTGAAGTCGGCAAGCTCTCCCATGCTGAGCCGGAAGACGCGGTCGATCAGCGAGTAGGTGAACTCGAGGTCGTCGCGGTCGGCCACGGGCTGCCTCGCTCAGGCGGCGTGCGCCTCAGCGAACGTGACGAGCCGGCGACGGTCCTCGTCCCACAGCTTGAAACGCACCGCGCGGAGACCGTCCCAGAGCGAGAGCGTCGGGACGTCGTGGAAGATCGCGTTCCGGTCGTGGGCGCGCTGCAGGTTGTAGTTGGGAATCCGCGCGTTCAAATGGTGCACGTGATGCAACCCGATGTTGCCCGTGAAGAACTGCAGCACCCCTGGCAGCTTGAGATAGCTGCTGCCTCGCAGCGCCGCGTTCGCATAGCTCCACTCGTGGGCGGTCTCCCAGTAGGTGTCCTCGAACTGGTGCTGGACGTAGAACAGCCAAACGCCCGCCGACCCCGCCAAGAGCGCAGCCGGCATCTCCACGATCAGGAAGGCGCGCCACCCCACGAGCCAGCACAGCCCGCCCACGACCAGCGCCAGCGCGACGTTCGTCCCCATCACGCTGCGCCGGATGCGCCGGCGCGCCGAGCGCGACACCAGGCGCGGCTGCACAAGCAGCGCATACACGGGGCCCAGCCCGAACATCACAAAGGGATTCCGGAACAGGCGGTAGCCCAACCGGCGCGGCCACGAGGAGGCCCTGTACTCCGCGACAGTCAGCGTGGGGACGTCCCCGACCCCGCGGCGGTCCAGGTCCCCGGCCGTGGCGTGATGTACCGCGTGGCTGTGCCGCCAGCTCAGGTACGGCGAGCACACCAGCAGCCCAAGCGCCCGGCCGAGCCACGCGTTGGCGCGCTTGGACGGGAGAAACGAGCCGTGAGCGCAATCGTGGAACACGATGTATGTCCGAAGCAGGAAGCCGGCCGCGGGCACCGCCAGCCCCAACACGAGCAAGGTCGAGACCTGGAGCGTCAGGTACATCAGCGCCGTGAGCGCCAGATATGGCGCGACGGAAGTAGCCAGGTCCAACGAGCTGCGCCCGAGGTGCGGCCGAGCGTACGGAGCCAGGGCCTCCTTCCAGTAGCGACCCGCCGGGACGCCGGCTACGCCCCCGGCGCCCCGGATCGCACCGGCAGCATCACTATTCGCCCCACGCAGCGGGCCGACCGATGTCAGGAGATCGGCGCTCACTCTTCGAACCGGATCTCGCCGCCGGACCTGTCCCTACCCAGGCGTTCGGGACCCGGTGTGAAGCCGGCGCCCTCGTCGACGACCGCCAGACGGACGAGGCCTGGGGACCGGCGAAGCCCGACGCGTAGCGGCCGGTCGGATCGCATGCCGGCGTGGCGCAGCGCGTTGGTCACCAACTCGCTCACCAACAGCCGGACATGGTCACGGACGGCGGCGGGCACGAGACCGTTGCCGGCGAGCACCACCTGCTTGGCCGCGAAGGCCGCCCCGCGGTCGTTCTTCAGCAGCAAGTCGAAGCCGTCGGTCGCGCCGAGGCCGTCGCTCCGCTGATTCATTTGGTCCCTGTCCTGCGAGGACGTTGACATACTCGGCTCCTAACGCCGCTTCGCGTGAGCCGATGAAGGCCTACGCATTGCGCCGGCCAGGTGCTGGAGCCGGAAACAGCGCCCGCCGGGTGCTGGGGCAAAGCGCTGCAGGAGAGTATTACCGATAGCGCGAACCAACTAAACTCGGCTCTCCTCGAGACAGGATGAGTTATCGCGAGACCCAGCATCTGCGAGTGCTGATCGCCAACGAGCGGAGAGACCGGTTGGCTCTCGTAGCACCGATTGTCGCCTCACTTGGGCACGAAGTAATCGCGCGCGAGATCGAGGTCGACGACGTCGGGCCCGTGACCGCCAGGGAACGACCCGACGTCGCCCTGGTGGGACTGGGCGAGAGCTCCCAGCACGCCCTGGCCCTGATCGAGAAGATCGTGCAGGAGGCCGCCTGCCCGGTGATCGTGCTTATCCATGCGCCCGATCCCGACTTCATCAAGGAGGCGTCGAAGCGCGGCATCTTCGCCTACATCAGCGATGGCGAGGCCAGCGACTGGCAGAGCTCGATCGACATCGTCCTGCGCCGCTTCGCCGAGTACCACGACCTGGAAGGCGCATTCGGGCGTCGCGCTGTCACCGAGCGGGCCAAGGGCATTCTCATGGAGCGCCATTCGGTCGACGAGGCAACGGCCTTCGGGATGCTCCGCGAGCACTCACGCGCCGCGAACCGGAAGTTGGTCGACATCGCCTCGGCGGTGGTCGACGGCCACGCGCTGCTACCGAAGCACAGCGAGAGTCCTCCGTTCTGAGTGTCAGGTCGCTGCTGCTGCGCCGCTGGCGGGGCGTCGCGTCGAGCTCCGCCGCACGGCCCAGACGATCAGCACGATGCCGCCGGCCAGGAGCAGGAGCCCTACCGCGAGCAGTCCGAGCAACTGGCCGAGGCGGAACATGTCGCCCTCGATCTCGATGTCCCGCATTCTCCATGGTGGCAGGGTCTGACAGCGCGAGGATCGACACGATCGTGCGCAACCGGCCCGGATCGTGTGCCGACGCCCGCTTCCTCGCGTCCTTCTTGGCCTTCTTCTCCAGCCGACGCTCGAGGGAGCCTGCGTTCACGGTTGAGCTTTGCCACCATGGTCTTTCCCTTGCTGGTTGAGGCCATGCGTGTCCTCCCGAGTTGTGGAGTTTCGAGCGCGTCGCTGTCGCGGACGGGCGAGAAGACGGAGCGCCCCGCGCACGAGCCCTCCGCCGCTCATCGAGGTCCGTGGGCTTTAGAGCACCTGCGCGAGGTCGCACACCGGGCCCACATCCGGGGCGGACATGATGCTCGGTCGTGCCGACGATCAGCCGCTTCTACGGGATCACGATTCAGATGTTCTTCAAGGAGCACGGCGTGCCGCACCGTGCCCGGCCCAGCACCGATCGCGATCGTTGCCACGGTCGTCGCGCTCACGCCACTCCGTCCGGGCGGGTCGGCGAATCTCAGGGAATCGGGCCCTCACACCTCGGACCGGATTTCGAACCACACACAAGTGCCCGGCGCCGTGCCAGCACCTCTCGGCGTGCCGCCGAGGCGGCTTCGCGCCCCCGTTGAGCGCGAAGGCAAGCCTGTCCCCGAGCTGGTGGCTTTCGTCCCGGAGAAGTCTTGATGACGGGCTAATGATCGGTCTCCCGCTCTCTCTGAACTAAGTCGTCGGCGCGGGTCTGCTGATCGCCAGCCGCCGGCGCGCGCCGTGGGCGGCGTTCGCGAGCCGCGAGCGCTGCGCGAGGCAGGTTGGCGACAAGCCGCCGCTCAGCGCGTCTGCCCTATGGAGCCATTCGAGGGCATGTTCGAAGTGGCCGAGCCGCTCGCACGCGTCGGCCCGATCGAAGGTCGCCTCAATACGCGCCTGTCGTTCTACCTCGCGCGCGACACACTCGTCCCACTCCAACACGGTCGGCTCCTAACGCTGGCGTCCGCGCCGACCACTCGGGGTCGGCACCCGGCGCCGGCCGAGTGTTGGAGCCGGAAAGACTGCCCGCCGTTTCGCTGGGGCGAAGCGCTGTCGAGCGTACCACGGGGTACAAGGACGACTAGATTCGGCCGCCCCGGAGGCAAGATCGGCTGGCCCTCGTGGCGCCGATCGTCGCCTATCTTGGGCATGACTCCGACGCCAAGGACTGGCAGAGCTCGATCGACATCGTCTTGCGCCGCTTCACCGAGTACCACGACCTGGAGGGCGCGTTCGGGCGACGGGCCGTCACCGACCGCACCAAGGGCATCTTCATGGAGCGCCGCTCGGTAGACGGGGGGACTGCCCTCGAGATGCTGCGCGAGCACTCGCGCGCAGGCAACCGCAAGCTGGTCGATATGCCGCCGCCGTTGTCGACCGCCACCCCTTGCTGCCGGGTGATCGATGTGAGAATGCCGCGTCGAGCGCGAAGGCTAAGAACGCAGCTCGAAGCTCGCCAGGGCCTCATCCAAGCGGCCGAAGGCGGGGAAGCTCTGGCTCAGGCCGGTGAGCACGAACACCCTCCAAACGGTCGCGTTGGGGCGGATAAGCGCGAGGTGGCCGCCCTCGGCCACCGCGTCGCCCAAGCCGCGAACAAGCACCCTCACCATCGTCGAGTCCAGAAAGCTGACGCCTCTGAGGTCGACGATCAGTCGCGGCCTGCCGGCACCCAGCGCATCAGCGAGCGCCTGCTCGAACTCCGCCGTGTTAGACCCGTCGAAGTCGCCATCGAGCATGAGCACCTCTGCCTGCTGCCCGGCTGGCTCGGAGCTACAGGAGCCCAAGTAGGAGCTCGAGCGAGAGGACTGAGCCGGGTGTGCGGTGGTAGCGATCAGGCGCCCGTCTGCGGCAGTCTGGGCAGGGCCACGGCCTCGGCGAGTGCTTCCGGCGACAGGCTGCCGCCGTCGTCCAACCATCGGTCGGAGTCGAGATGGGCCTCGCTGGCGGCCCGGCCGCCGGAGATGTCGGCCACCCGCGCCGGGACCGGGGAGTCGTGAAGCTTGGGGGAGCGGTATCCCAGCACCTCGGCGAGCTTCGCAACCGGCTCAAGCGGCTGACCGCAGCCCGGGCACGATCCGTCCGTCAACTCCGCGGCAGCTCCCGCGCCCGAGACACGTACCTTGCAGGGCACACACTTGAGGTAGGGCACGAGGCCTTCCGATCGAAGTCTTCCGTTACGGTCGCATCTTAATTCTAGAAATGCACATCTACTATTAGCCCCGCCGACCCATATGCCCAACTGGACCTTCCTCAGCAATCACGGCCAGGTGCTGCTTTGCATCGCGCACAACCCAGGTGTCCGGCTGCGCGAGATCGGCGAGCAGGTCGGCATCACCGAACGGGCTGCGCACCGGATCGTCGGAGAGCTGGTCGACGCCGGCTACCTCGAGCGCGAGCGCATGGGCCGACGCAACCATTCCGCCTTCACCACCCACCGCGGCCTGCCCGACCCGCTCGCACGCGAGAGCAGCATCGGCGATCTCCTGAACGTCCTCGTCGCCCGACCCTGAGCGTGCGCGGCCGAGCCGCCCACGGCTCGGCCGCGGTCATCTTGCGCTCGCGCGCCCGGTTAGACGAGCGGCCTTACGTTCACGGCCTTGGGCCCTTTGTCGCCGGCCTCCGCGTCATAGGTGACCTTGGCGCCCTCTGCGAGCGACTTGAAGCCGTCGCCGGCGATGCCGCTGTGATGGACGAACAGGTCCTTCCCGAGCTCGTCGGGCGTTACGAAGCCGAAGCCCTTGTCATCGCTGAACCACTTCACGGTTCCGGTTGCCATTGCTGATACCTCCGCTAATCGAGTGCTGCGTTCGCGGAGGATGCTGTGAGGCAACGACTACGGGCGCTGGCACTGCTTGGCCGAGCATCCGCTCGACTTGAACACGACGGACGGTAGCACCATCACGGGCAACGGCCTCAACGACAGGTCGAGCGAAGGCGCGGGCCGCTATCGTCGGACGTGCACTTCGCTCGTTGGGTCATCCCCTCTCCTATCGCGCGGTCCGACATCGAGGGGTACGGGAGGACCAGATGGACCAGAGCGAGAGCCACTCGGGCGCTATGGAGAGGTTCCAGGCGGCGCGGGAGGCGCGTGACCAGCGAGCCGTGCAGTACGACGCCGCGAGCGGTTCGCCCAGTGAGCTGCCCGCCTTCACAAAGCTGCAGGCAGCCGAGGAGCAACTCGCCGCCCGGGAAGCATGGCTCAAATGGATCGAGCGGGACTACTAGATCCCGATGGAGAGGCACGGGCCATGACGACCGATAGCCAGTGCAAGGACGAGCGCCGCGCCAAGGAGCTGAGACAGGTCGCTCGGCGGATCAAGCACGGGTCCTCAATGGTCAGGGGGATGACGCCCGTGAAGCGCGCCGCTCATGTCAAGCGCCAGTTCGGCCGCGGGCGGCCATGACCGATCCCGACGCCAGCGCTTGGAGCAACTGGCAGCGGAGGCCCGTTACCACCGCCAACGCCTCGACCTCTATCGGGCACGGCTCTACGGTGGGCGGGCCGTGACCGTGGCCCGGCTCGAGGAGTTCCAGCGTGCCTCCGACGGCGCCGCAGCCCGTCTCCGCCGGACCGGCGAAGAGTCCTCAGCTGCACGCCCCAGCTAAACGCGACCCTTTCCGCAACAACTGGCCCCGTAGTCGATCCCGTTGGCCTCAATAGTGCGTTGCCTCATCGCGCTGGTCGCGCGTCGGCGTACTACCGCTTCTTCGGCCGGAACTGTTGGCCACAGGGCCAGTTAGACCATGGTACTCCGCGGGGGCGGAGAGCGCGAGCGCGATCTGCATCGCCGAGCGGGGGCGCCCCCGGCGCTCCCGCTTCGCCCGGGCGGGAGCGGGGGTCCGGCACCAGGCGCAGCTCCGGCACGTAGCGGCGCACGTAGTCGCCGCGCGGTCGAAGCGCTCCATGTGGCGCGTCGGGTTGTAGAGCCAGCGGGAGACTGGCTGCTGATGACGCCCACCGATGCGATCCACTGCCAGCTGCCGTTGTTGTTGGCCTCGTCCGTGTCTATCAGCAGGCGCACTAACCAGCGCTCGCCCCAACGCCAGTCGATGCCGAGGTCCTTGGTCAGGAACGAGCCGACGACGAGTCGGGCACGGTTGTGCATCCCGCCGTCGCGGCGGAGCTGGCGCATGCCGCCGTCGACGAGCGGGGTAGCCGGTGGACGAATCACCAGGTCGGTTCCGAGCTCGCGCAAGGAGTCACGCAGGTCCACCAGGCACTCGGGCATGAACTGGGTGCGCGCCCGGATGCATGCCGGCCATGGAGCAGGTGATCGTCGAAGCAGAGGCAAGGAACGACCCGCTCCGCGCGCTCGACGGCAGCGCACAGCGCAGAGTGGTCCCACACGCGCAGGTCGCGACGGAACACACGACCCCAGTGCTGCCCGCGCGCGCTCATGGGCTCACCCCGACGTCGAGTTCCCCTCCCGCGGCGGGCATGGGGCCGGTCTGCTCCTCCGTCAGCCGCGCCATCCGCTCTGCGGTCAGCTTCAAGAAGCGCAGCTGCTCCCGGCGCCCGAACAGCCGGAAGCCGATTCTGACCAGGAGATTCCCGTCGCCGGCCGCGCGCGAGAACGCGCGGATGCGGAAGAGCACCTCCCCACTGTCGGGGAACTTCCAGACCTGCCAGTCCATCTGACCTTTCTCGACGTGTCCCTCCAGCGTCCGATAGTTCCAGCCGAAGAGCCGGCCGGGCCGTCCGTCGAGCTCGCGGTCCTCGTCGTAGACGTCGCCTACGCGCACACCGACGTGGATGCGCAGCGCATGGAAGTGCAGGACCAGCAGCATGGTGCGGTCCTCGAGCGGCTCGTCCGGGTCGTAGAAGCCCTGGACGATCGACGGCTCGGCGAAGTCGTAGTTGCGGGCGATCCGACGGGCGGTGTCCCAGCTCCCGGCCGGCACGGGGTCGCCGGGCGGCTCGGACGGCAGCGCCCGGCGCACGTCGTCCGCATGCCAGCCGTTCTCGGGCGTGTACTCCATCTCCCGTGCGAGGTCGAAGTTGAGCGGGCGGGTGCGTAGCTCGGCGAGCGCCGACCTTGGGTCGCTCGGCCGCCTCCGCAGCCGATCAATCAGCAAGTGGCACCTCCTCGAGCCGGCGGGTGTCGATCCGTAGGCCGCCGTCGCGCGTCCCGCCCGACAGGCGGATCACCCGCTCGAGGAACGAGGTCCACATGTGCAGCTGGACCTCCTTCGACATTCGCAGTCGGTCATAGAGCAAGTCCGACAGACGGTCGCCGCTGCGGGCCCAGGACTCGATCTCGAACTCGATCCGATCCCCGCCGCCGCTGACCCGGAAGACGATCTGGCCTGCCTCGAGGTGACCCTCCAGCGTCATGAGGCTGAAGGAGCGCGGAGACACCTCGAAGACCCGCACGGGCCCATCCCACGGCCCCGGCATGCGAACCACGTACTCGTCACCGGGTCGCATGCGGTCCCCGTTGCCCGTCGCCTTCTTGAAAGTGGCGAACTCGCTTGGCGCGGCGCAGTCAGGATTCCGTTGCAGGCGCGCCATGAGCTCCTCGGGCGAGACGAGCGGGCTGCGGATGTGCGCCAGGTAACGGCGATGGAACAGCGGGCCCGTCCCGTGGCGCAAATGCTGCACCTGCTCGTCCACGAGGCCGTCCGGCAGGGGTGGCGGGGCGTCCTCCGGCCGGGAGCCCGGACTCTCAGACCGGTAGATGGGCGTGGTGCGCCACATGTAGCGCCACGATGTGAGCGCGACCCCAGCGGGCCAGCGAGCGGCCGTCGCCATGGACCGCGCCAATGGCAGCCTGCGGGTGCGGAGACGAGGCAGTGTCCTCGGGCGCGCCACGCATGCCCCGTACCCACACCTGCCGCATGCATGCGCCGGCTCCCCGCGGGTAGCAGCCGGGCATGCTCACAAAGGCGCTCAGCGGCACTGGGTTGCGCGGCTGGCATCTTCACGCCGGCTCGCTCGGCGCGATCTACCTCTGCATCGCCCTGTGGATCCGGGCCAAGACGGTCGACCAGGAGGAGCGCGGCAACGCGGAGCGGCGGGCGCTGTTCGTCGGCCTCTGGCCGCCGATGTTCTGGCTCATGGGTGATTCGCTACAGCTCGAGGAGCGGGCAGCTCGCACCCGTCCCACGCTGCTTGGCCTATTGCACTCCCCTCCAAGTAGGAGCCGATCATGGATCGCGAGGACAAGAAGCAGGTAGACCGCGAGCATCGGTTCGTCCTGCTCCTGGGCTGAAAATGGTCGGTTCACCTTGCTATGCGGGCGCGTGGTGGTTGCGTCCCGCCCGGGCGGGTAGGCGGGACGCAGGAGCCGACCACCTCAGGGAAGGGAATGCGTGATGGATTCGCGACGGATCAAGGGTGGCGGGCGCCACCCGGATCGTGAGCTTGAGCGATATCGGGAGGCCGCCACGCGTGCGCTGGACCAGCTTGAATGGTGCATCGACTATCTGTATCGCCTGCGCAAGCCGGACATCGCCAAGGCAATCGCCCGCAACCGGATGCAGATCCAGGACCGCCTCCGCTGATCGACCCCTGGCCCGACCACCTGCGCAACCGCTGAGGTCGGGCGCACCAGCTCGTCGGTCCTGCCTGCGGAGCTCGGCTCGGGTTCACGCACCCTCCGCGACGAGGAGAAACGTCCGATCGGGCATCAAGGTTGACGTGAGCATGAAGGAGCGCCGCGCCGACGCCTCCCATTGCAAAGACCCACGTGTAACCGGACTCGACCGGAAACGTCCCGGCGACGGCTCCGGCGATGATCGCGAACGCGACCTGCGCGCCGATCGCCACCGCGGTGTTGCGCGTCACGGCGTTGACGGCGACGGCGACGCTCGTGCTGTCGGGGGCCGCACTGCGGATGACGACGGACGCGATGCCGGTCAGGATGAGCCCCCACGCGAGGCCCAGCGCGGCGCTCCCGATCGCGAGCGTCGCTGGCGAGGCGTGGGCGAGCGCGAGTGATGTGTAGCCGGCGATACCCAGTGCGGAGCCGCTCGCTACGAGCGTGCGCGGCCCGAGGCGCTCGATCGTGCGACCGCCAGCCAAGCCACCCGCCAGGCTCGCGACGCCGGTCGGCAGCAGGATGAGTCCGATGCCGGTTGTCGACAGGTCCAGGCCGTAGCCGGTCGAAGCGGGCGCCGCCGCGATCTGGGGGATGACGAACACGGCGATGAAGAACGAGTAGCCGAACGCGAAAGCGCAGAGATTGGCGGAGGCGAACGGCCGGGTCACGACCAGACCGAGGTTCACCAGAGGCTGCCGGGCGCGATCTTCGACGAGGGCGAACGCCGCCAGCAGGGCCAGCGCCCCGACGAGGGTCACGAGCGTTCGTCCCGACGTCCAGCCCCACGTGCTTCCTCTGGAGATCGCGAGCAGCAGGGCAAGAAGGCCGAGACCGAGGAGGGCTGCGCCGGCGGGATCGAGCCGCACGTCGGCGCGCACCGGGGACTCGCGCACCAGCACCCTGACGGCGATCGCGATGAGGATCGCGAACCCCAGTAGGAACCAGAAGACCGCTGCGGCCGTGAACGTGTCGACGAGCAGACCGCTGAGGAGGAAGCCGATCGCGCCCCCGGCGCTCGCCCCGCCGACCACCGCGCCGATCGCGTGCGGCAGGCGTTCCGGAGCCACGGTATCGCGGGCGAGCCCGTAGGTCAGCGGCGTGACGGCGGATCCAAGGCCCTGGATGACTCGACCCGCAATGGCGAGCCCGCTCGATTCAGCGAGCGCGCACACGAGCGAGCCGAGGGCGAACGCCGCGAGGGAGGCGAGCAGCATTCGCCGCTTGCCGAACATGTCGCCCAGCCGGCCCACCAGCGGAATCGCCACGATCGAGGCGAGCACGAACCCGGTCACCATCCACGCGATCGCGCCGAGCGACGCACCGTAGTGCTCTGCGAGCGCGGGAAGCGCGGGGATGATGAGCGACTGCTCGAGACCGAAGTCGAGCGCGCCGAGCGAGAGCACGACGATGCCACCGAGACGGAGCGGCTCGGCCGCCGCGCCGCGGGGGTGCGATAACGCTGTCGTCGCTGCACCACTCATCTGGGTTCCGCGCCGCTCCGCTCTCTCTCACGGTCCGCCCGCTCGACGACGCGCGCCACCTCGACGCGCGAGGACACCGAGAGCTTCTGGAAGAGGTGGCGGATGTGCGACTCAACCGTCTTCGGGCTCAGGAACAGCTCGGCCGCGATCTGCGAATTGGTCTTACGGTCGACCACCAGGCGGGCGACCTCGAGCTCGCGTCCCGTGAGCGAGTCGATCCCATCGCCGCCGTCCCGCGTTCCCCGCCGCGTCCGCCGGTGCGGCCGAAGGCCGAGGCGGCCGGAGCTCGCGCTCGGCGGCGTCGCGCTGTGCCGGCGCGCCGCACGCCTCGAGATCCGCGGCCGCGCGCTGGAGCTCGGCGGCCGCGTGCTCACGGTCGCCGGCCTCGCCCAGCGAGCGTCCCGCCAGGATTCGCGACAGCGCGCCCTCGACTACGGCGCCGACAGCGTCGGCGGTGGCCGCCGAGGCCAGCGCTCGCGTGGCCGCGGTCGCCGCATCCCCGCGGTCGAGCGCTACGGCAGCAACGGCGCGATCCGCCATCGCGCGCGGGAGGCGCAGGTCAAGCGTGTCGGCCACCGCCTCGGCGCCGGCGGCCGCGTGCGACGCCTCGTCGCGGCGGCCCGAGGCCAGCCAGCAGCGCGTCAGGAGCTCGAGGTAGTTGACTCTCCAGGGCCCGGGGATCTCCGCGAGCTGGTCGCCGCCCGCTGACGCGACCAGCTCCTCGACCGCGCGACGTGGCTCGCCGGCCGCAAAGAGCGCCGCAGCAAGGGCGGCGCCGCACCACGGGGCCAATGGGCCGGCGTCGAGCTTCCGCGCCACGTCCATGCCCTCCTCGGCGCAGGCCAGGGCGGCGGCGGTGTCGCCGGCCGCGGTGGCCGCCAGCGAGCGGCTCGTGAGGCTCCAGCCGAGCACTTCGGGGTACCCGGGAAGCCGCGCCGCCTCCACCCCGGCGTCGAGGAGCTCGGCGGCCTCGGCGAGCCGACCGCGCATGAAGCGGACGGTTCCCACCCAGTACGGCACCGGGAAGGCGTCCTGGCCGGTCGCGCGGGCGACGGCGAGCGTCCGTTCGGCGAGCGCACCGGCCTCGTCGTAGCGATCCAGGTAGAGCGCGGCGCGCGCAAGGTTGGCGCCGGCGTCGAGATGCAGCGCGAGCTCGGCGTCGCTCAGCGCAGCTACCAGCGACGCCGCCTCGTCGCGCCCTGTCCGAGCCGCCGCCACGTCCCCGGCGAGGAGGTTCGCCAGGACGAGGGTCGCCGCCGCGGTGGCTGTCAGCGAACGATGGCCGAGTGGTTTCGCCGCGGCCAGCGCGCGCTTGGTCCAGTCGCGCATCGACCCGTAGTCCCGGCGGTAGAAGGCGTCGAGTCCGAGCACGAGCATGAGCTCGACGGCCTCGGGCGAGCCCGCGTCGGAGAGACCGTCCAGCGCGTTTCTCACCCGGGCGTGTGCCTGCTGGTGGCGGCCGAGGATGCTCTCGAGGACGGCGCAGCGGGCGGTCAGCCGCAGCCGCGACGCTGAGTCGCCAGCGGGCAGCAGGTCGAGGCCGTCGAGCACCGCGGCGTGCGCCTCGTCGAACTGTCCCGCCGCAGAGTGCGCCTCGCCCAACGCGGAGACCAGTCCGACGCGCTCGGTGGCCGGCGCCGTCTCGGGCAGCAACCGTAGCGCCGCGCCGTACAGGCGCGCAGCTGAGACCGGCGCACGTTGCGCGGCTGACCGTGCCGCCTCGCGCAGGACCTCGACGGCGGCAGTGTCGCCATGCCGCGCCGAGCGCTCGACGTGGTGGGCCCGCTCGGCGGCCGGCGCCCCGCGCACCGCGAGCGCCGCGGCACAGCGCTCGTGTGCGCCGAGGCGCCATGCTCCCGGCGCGCCGTCGTAGACGGCGGCGCGTACGAGCGGGTGGCGGAAGCGAAACCGCCTGGGCACCTCGGTGCCGCGCACGAGATCGCGTCGCAGCAACTCGTCCAGCGCCTCGAGCGCGTCGTTCTCGGACACCCCCGCCGCGGCGGCCGCCAGCTCGGGCTCGAACGGGTCACCCGCCACCGAGGCTCCTTCCAGCACGCGCCGCGTGCTCTCGACCAGCAACGCGAACTCCTCAGTCAGCGCCGCCGCCACGCCCCCGGGCACCTCGACGCCGGAGAGCGACACGCTTCCGGCGCCGCGGCCGCCGGCGCCGGGACGCAGCGGCGCACGCGCGAGCTGCTGGAGGTAGAACGGATTGCCGGCGCTCTCGGCGTACAGCGCCTCGGCTGCCCGACCCTTGACCGCCTCGCCGATGAGCTGCTGCGCTTCGGGGGCGCTCAGCGCACCGAGCTCAACTCGGCTCATGGCGCCGGTGCGGATCGCGCGCTCCAGGGTCCCCGACAGTCGCGCGGGCAGCTGGCGGGGGCGGACCGCAATGGCGATCAGCACCGCTGCCGCCGGCGGACTGCGTAACAGCGAGCCGAGCAGTTCGATGGTTGCCGCGTCTGCCCAGTGCAAGTCGTCGAGCACCAGTACGAGCGGCTTCGGCACCGCGAGCAGCTCGAACAGTTGGCGTACGGCGCGATGCGTTCGGAAGCGTTCGTCCCGGAGTCCCGGCCCCACGCCGGCTGCATGGTCATCGAAGGAGGGGAAGAGGTGGCCGAGCTGCGCGCGATCGGCCTCGTCCAGCGCGGCCAGGCGGCGGGGATCCAGTCCCTGGAGGTAGTCGTCGAGCGCATCGACGAAGACCCAGAACGGCAGCTCACGCTCGAGCTCCGACGCGCTCCCCGACAGCACGGTCTGCCCCTGCGCGTCCGCACGCGCGCCGAGCTCCCTGAGCAAACGGGTCTTGCCGATACCCGGTTCCCCAGCCAGCTCGATGGCGCCGCCCCGCCTTTCCTTGAGCTCGTCCAGGGCGTGCTCGAGCATCCCAATCTCGGCGGCGCGTCCGACGAGTCGCTCGACAGAGAAGGCCATGGTCGAGTCCGGGGGGAGCATAACCCCTGCCCCGCCGCTCCTTCCGCTCCTTTGCGGGCAGTACGGGGTCGAGTCCCTGAGCGAAATCAGGGTGCCGATCAGGGGGTCGCGCCGATGTCCCGAGGGGTGAATCACGGGAGGCTGCCCGCCACAAGCGATCAAGGAGCCAGGTCATGCTCGCCATCGAACTGCAGATCCGACTGAAAGAGCTCCAGGCCGAACGCCTGATGGCGACGGACGAGGGAATCGCCGTCGGCAGCGCCTACATGGCTCACCTCGATGGTGAGATCGCCGACACGAGCCGCGCCTATATCCAGGCCGCGGTCACCGAGATCGCGACACTGCGTGCCGAGCTCTTCGGGCCGCAGGTCGGCTGAGATTTTGGAGGCACAGGGATGACGCTCACAACTCTGCGGTTCGAGCCCAGCATCCCGCTGGAGTACATGGAAACGACGATTCCACCGGGCATGGCTATCGCCGAGTACCGGCGGTCGCGGCGGCGCCGCCGCTCGCGCTGACCGCACGCGCTGGCAGCTGGCCCGGCATCTGTGCGGCGGACGCAAGTCTGGCGCGTTGCCGCTCGTTTTCCAGAGGTGAGTCGCTTCCCGTGGTGGAGCCGTGTCCTGGTCGTATCAACCGCGGCGATCGCGGTCCTCGTGATTGCCGGGCCCGCGGCGGGGCAGGCCGCGACCTACCCGATGGGCTTCTCGGAGCGGACGGTGTTCTCGGGTTTGACCAATCCAACCGCGATCCGCTTCGCCTCCCGACGGACGTGTCTTCGTCGCGGAGAAGAGCGGTCTCATCAAGGTCTTCGACTCGCTTTCGGACCCGCAGCCGGACCTGTTCGCCGATCTGAGGACGCAGGTGCACAACTTCTGGGACCGGGGACTCTTGGGGCTCGCTCTGGACCCGGGCTTCCCCAACACGCCGTACGTGTACGTGCTGTACACCCACGACGCGGCGATCGGTGGCACCGCGCCGCGCTGGGGCACGCCGGGCACAACCTCGGATGGATGCCCGACGCCGCCCGGGGCGACGGGCGACGGGTGCGTCGTGAGCGGGCGCCTGTCACGCCTCGCCGCATCGGGCAACTCGATGGTCGGGACGGAGCAGGTGCTGATCGAGGACTGGTGCCAGCAGTATCCGAGCCACTCGATCGGGACGCTCGACTTCGGGCCGGACGGAGCGCTCTACGTGACCGGCGGCGACGGCGCGAGCTTCAACTTCGTCGACTATGGCCAGGACGGCAGCCCGCTCAACCCGTGCGGCGATCCGCCTGGAGGTGTCGGCGCGGCGCTGACCCCGCCGAGCGCCGAGGGCGGCGCGCTCCGCAGCCAGGATCTGCGCACGCCGGCCGATCCCACCAGCCTGGACGGTGCGCTGCTGCGCGTGGACCCGGCGACCGGCGCCGCGCTTCCCGACAACCCGAACGCGGCCAGCAGCGACCCCAATGCGCGGCGAATCGTCGCGTATGGAATGCGCAACCCCTTCAGGTTCGGCGTGCGCCCTGGGACCGGGGAGGTCTGGATCGGCGACGTGGGCTGGAATACGTGGGAGGAGATCCAGCGGCTGCAGGCCCCGACCGCGGCGGTGACCAACTTCGGCTGGCCCTGTTATGAGGGCTCCGCCCGGCAGAGCGGGTACGACTCGGCCAACCTGTCGATCTGCGAGAACCTCTACGCCGAGGGCGCGGCGGCGGTGCGGGCCCCGCTGTTCTCGTGGAACCACGGCTCGCAGGTTGTGCCCGGCGAGACCTGCCCGACCGGCAGTTCGTCCGCGGCCGGGATCGCCTTCGAGCCGGTGAACGGCGGGTACCCGAGCGAGTACCGCGGCGCGCTCTTCTTCGCGGACTATTCGCGCGACTGCATCTGGGCGATGCTGCCGGGCTCGGACGGCGTTCCCGACCCCGGCCAGATCCGCACCTTCGCCGCCGGCGCCGCGAACCCCGTGCAGCTCCAGATCGGGCCGGGCGGCGACCTGTTCTACCCGGACTTCGACGGCGGCACCATCCGCCAGGTCAGCTTCACGCCGGCGAACCAGCCGCCGACTGCGGTCGCCGGCGCCACGCCCACGACCGGCTCGGCGCCGCTGACCGTCCAGTTCGACGGCTCCGGGTCCAGCGACCCGGACGCGGGTGACAGCTTGAGCTACGCCTGGGATCTGGACGGCGACGGCCAATACGACGACTCGACGGCGGTGGCCCCCAGCCACACCTACACGAGCCAGGGGGTCTACACCGCGAGCCTCCGCGTCACCGATAGCCACGACGCGTCGAGCAGCGCCGCGGTGACGATCACCGTGGGCAACAGCGCCCCGACGGCGACGATCACCTCGCCGGCCCCCGGCACCACTTGGAAGGTCGGCGACCTCATCCAGTTCGCGGGAGGCGCGACCGACGCGCAGGACGGGGCACTTCCCGCCTCGGCGCTGTCCTGGAGCCTGATCCTCCACCACTGCCCGTCGAACTGCCACACCCATCTTCTGCAGAGCTTCGACGGCGTAGCGGGCGGCTCGTTCAACACGCCCGACCACGAGTACCCCTCCTACCTCGAGCTTCGGCTTAAGGCGACGGACTCCGGCGGACTGACAGACACGAAGTCCGTTCAGCTCGACCCGCGGACCGTGACCTTGACGCTGAACTCCAGCCCGGGCGGTTTCGCCCTGGCGCTGAACGGCACGCAGGCCGCGACGCCCTTTACCAGAACCGTTATCCAGGGATCGCGGAACTCGCTCTCCGCCCCCTCACCGCAGACCAAGGCCAAGAAGGCCTGGCAGTTCAAGGCGTGGTCCGACCTCGGCGCGCAGACCCACGACGTGATCGCGAACAGCTCGAGCACCTACACCGCGACTTTCAAGCAGCGGTGAGCGGCCCCGTCTCGCTTGAACCTGCTGTCGGGGGCGTCGCCGCCGCGGCCGCGTTCCGGCCCCTGCAATGACGTCACGGCAGCTCGCGGACGCGTCGTACGGTCGCCTCGATGACCCGCTCTTCGTATTCGAGGTGGGCGAGTAGGTTCTCGCGGAGAGCCTGAAGCGTTTCGACGACCGCCTCGCGGGCCTGTTGGCCGTCGTCCTCTGCGAGGCGGTTGGCGGCGTCCTCGACGGCGTCGAGGTCGTCGGAGACGCGCCGGTGGTCCGCCTGTAGGCGGTCGATGCCCGGGCTGATGGCGGGATTGGTCTCCCGCAGCTCGACGAAGAAGTCCGCGTCCTCGGCGTTGTGGTGGGAGTGGACGAAGCTGCAGTAGCGCAGGCAGTTGACCTGCAGCCGCCAAAGCATGCCGTCGCGCTTGAGGGTGTGAAGCTGCCGGCGTAGCTCCTCCGGGTCGGCGCCGTCGAGCGCCTGCGCCGCGAGCTCCTGAATGAGCTCGAGGTTGCGGCGAATGACGGCGTGGACCGCGAGGAGCATCTCGTACATCGCGCGCCCACGCGCGGTCTCGGGCCTTGTTTCGATGCTCGTCATCGCCCGCCACCGGTGATGCCGGAGGTGGCGTGGTCCCGCGCGGACGCAACGCGCTCGCGTACCCGCGGGGCGACGTCTTCGATGAAGGTCCGCAGCGTGTCCGGATCGGGCGGCGCGGCGAGGGTGAACGTGCCGAAGCCGAGGTCCAGCGCGAGCTGGTCAGGACCTCCGCCCAGTGGTCGGGCGGTCCGACGATCGCCTCGTCGCTGTCGCTGGCGGGCGCGGGCGCCGCCGCCGTGTGAAGGCGCCGGGCACGTTGTAGATGCGCCTGATCTCGCCCGGGCCGCGCCCGGCCTCGCGCGCGGCGCGGTCGATGACGGTCTGCGACTCGGCAACGGCGGCGGGCGGGTAGTAGTTCATCAGCGGCGCGGCCCAGCCCTCGGCCACGCGCTCGGTGAGCGCGAGCGCGCGCGGCGTTGCCGCGCCCAGCCAGATGCCGATCTGG
>DATDLN010000147.1:0-5169 GCA_036519295.1 Thermoleophilaceae bacterium | reverse complement strand
CCTCCGCCAGCGCAACGTGATCGCCGAGGCCGAAGCGCAGCTCGTTTCCTCGCGCGACGACCTCGCGGCGGCTCGCGAGGACAAGCGGGGAGCGCTCTCGCAGGTGCGCGACACGCGCGTGTCGCTCGAGGGCGACCTGCGGGCGCTCGAGGCCGAGCAGGCGCGGGTGCAGGCCGCGCTCCAGGGCGCCCAGGCGAGTCCGGCCGGCCCGATCAGGCAGGGCAGCGGGGCGCTCATCTGGCCCGTGAACGGTCCGGTCGTGTCGCCCTTCGGCATGCGCTGGGGTCGCCTTCACGCGGGGGTGGACATCGCCGTGCCCGGCGGGACGGCCATCCGCGCGGCCGACTCGGGGCGCGTGGTGCTGATGGGCTGGGTCGGCGGCTACGGCAACTACACCTGCATCCAGCACACGAGCAGCCTTTCCACCTGCTACGCCCATCAGTCGAGCTTCGCCACCTCGAACGCCGCCTCGGTCAGCCAGGGACAGGTCATCGGGTACGTCGGCTGCACGGGTCACTGCTTCGGCGACCACCTGCACTTCGAGACGCGCGTGAATGGATCGCCCGTCGACCCGATGGGCTATCTCTAGTGGGGTGGTCGAGGGACCACAAAAGTGATGCGTTTCTTCACCGCGGTCGTGGCGGTCCTCGCCGTTGCGACCGTCGTCGGCCTCGTGGTGCTCTGGCCGGGACATGTCGAGACGACGCTCGCAGAGGGCTTCGCGGTCGACACCCAGCGGGCTGAAGTCCAGCGGGTTGAGGAGAGGCTCTGCCCGAACTTCACGCAGCAGACGTGCCAGCTCGTGACCGTGCGGCTCGAGAGCGGCCCCGACTCCGGGGAGAACGCCCGGCTTCAGCTCAACACGAGCAGCGGCCTGGACCCGGACCTCGATCCGGGCGACCAGATTCGCGTGGCCAAGGGGCCGGAGGCCCGACCCGGCACCGAGGGGGTCACCGGCACCGGCTACTCCTTCTACGACTTCGAGCGCCGGGGGCCGATGCTGGTGCTCGCGGCGATCTTCGTGGCGATCGTGGTCCTCTTCGCCAGACTTCGCGGCGCGCTCTCCCTCGCCGGGCTCGCGTTCAGCATCGCGATCGTGCTGCTGTTTGTCGTGCCGGCGATCCTGGACGACAAGCCGCCGCTGGCCGTCGCGGTGGTCGGCTCGCTCGCGGTGGCGCTCATCACGATCCCGCTCGCCCACGGCGGCGGGCCCAAGAGCCTCTCGGCGATGCTCGGCACCGCCGTGAGCCTCATGCTCACGGCGGGGCTGGCCGTGCTGTTCACGGAGCTGACGCATCTGACAGGGCTGTCGAGCGAGGAGGCGACGTTCCTACAGCTCGGTCAGGCCGACCTGTCGCTCCAGGGCCTGCTGCTGGCTGGCATGGTCATCGGCGCTCTGGGGGTGCTGGACGACGTGACGATCAGCCAGGCCTCGACGGTTCTCGCGCTCCGCCACGCGAACCCGTCGCTCCGGTTCCGCGAGCTCTTCGGGCGCGCTCTGGAGGTTGGACGCGACCACGTGAGCGCCACCGTCAACACGCTCGTGCTCGCCTACGTCGGCGCCGCCCTGCCCATCCTCCTTCTCTTCAGCGCGACCGACCTCGGAGTGGCTGACGCCGTGAACTTCGAGATCGTGGCCAAGGAGATCGTCGCGACGCTCGTTGGCTCGATCGGGCTGATCGCGGCGGTGCCGATCACAACCGCGCTCGCCGCCGCCCTCGCGCTGGGGGAGGCGCCGGAGCGGCTACCGGATATGGAGGACGCGCACGTCCATTAGAACGCGGAGAAGCGGCCCAGGCGCTTCACGCCGCAGTTGCCGTTCCCATCGCATACGGCGGCGACCACCACGTTGGCTCGAGCGCCTCGGATGCGGATCGACCTTCTGAACGGCCGGCGGCGCTGGCGGACGACCGTGGAGAAGTCGCGGCCACCGTCACGCGACACGAGAAGCCCGTAGGACACTCGACCCGCCAGCTCGTGTCCGCGTTCGGTCCGGTCCTTCGAGCCGCGGACCCCGACGGCGATCTGGCCGCCGCGGCGGCGCGCATTCGCGTGCACGCGCGGGGCGCTCACGTCGTAGGTGCGGGCCAGGGCGGTGGCGGCCGATCCGTCGACGACCCCAGCGCCCGTGAACTGGTTCCAGCCCGTCCCCATCGTCTGGTGGGCCGAGCGCACCATAACGTCGGCGACCTGCTCCGAGGCGAGTCGTGGCTCGACATGCCACGCCAGCGCGGCGATGCCCGCGGCGATGGGCGCCGCGAAGCTGGTGCCTTCGCCGTACGCATAGCGCGCCGAGCCGTGGATGAACGTCTTCGAGCATGAGAGCTTCGGGTCGTCCCAGTCGCTCGCGCCGGCGGGAAGGGTCGAGAAGACACCGAACTCGCAGCCGGACGGCCCGGCGCCGGGGGCGGCGAGGCTGACGAAGTTGTTGTGGGTCGAGAATGTTCCGAAGCTGCCGTCCGGTTTGGTGGCCGACACCGACAAGCCGATCCCGCGACTGCCGCGCTCCCCCCCGAGCGCGGCAGCCGGGAACTCGAGCGGGTTGCCGCTCAGTCCGTTGTTGCCAGAGGCCGCGACCGGCAGCACGTCGTTGATGAATGCGCCCTCGAGGGCCCGGGCCTGGGTGCGCGTGAAGCCCCGCCCCGCCAGGCTGAGGTTCAGCACGTCGGCGCCCCGTTTGACGGAGAACTCCATGCCGCGGATGAGGTCGCCGACCGTGAAACCGCCGTCCGTCGAGCCGCGCACGGCGATCACCCTGGTGTTGCCGGCCACGCCCTTGCCGCCGGCGCCGTTCCCGTCCACGGCGGCGATCAGCCCGGTTACGAAGGTCCCATGGCCGACGAAGTCGGTCACGTCCGGTCCGCCGCTCGCGGTGTCGAAGGTGCGCGCGACCCGTCCCGTGAACTCCGGGTGGGTCAGGTCCAGCCCCGTGTCTATCACCGCGATCGTGCGTCTCGAGCCTCCGCCCGCCGCCGCCAGGGCCTCTCCCGCGCGCACCCCGTCGTAGGCCCAGGTGAACTTGACGCCGGTCTGCGGATCCACGACGTCGAAGGGGTCGCCGGCCACGCGCAGCTTCCGATCGCGCTCGATGTAGGCGACGCGCGGATCGTCCCCGAGGCGCGCGGCGAGCGCGGCGCCCGAGGGCACGGTCGCGGCGACCACGCCGATCGCCTCGAAGGCCTCGGGCTTCGCGCCCAGCCGCCGGAGGGCCGCCGCGAGCGCTGCGAGGTCTTGATGCCCACGCGCGCCGACGAGCACCCGCTCGCTTCCGTCGTTGCGGGCGATCGAGGCGAGCTCGCGCGATGCCGACGCCGCCGCGGCGCTGGGCGTCTCGCGTCCCGAGGCGCCGGTGCCCTCCGGAAGCGGCAGCGGCACGACCCCACCGGAGCTTGCCCGCGCCTCGTGCCGCAGAACCTCGCGCAGCGCGACGCGGTCCGGGAGGTCCCCCGAGGCGTACGCAGGCGCTGCCAACAGCGGCGTCGCGCAGAGGAATGTCGCCAGCACCGCTCTCCGCACTGAGCTTCATCGTAGGGAAATCGGGGGCCGCTAGCCTGCGCTCCGGTGCTGCCGGAGATCCACATCGGGCCGATTGATCTCCAGACCTTCGGGATCTGCTTCGCGGTCGGCTTCCTGGCGGCCGGAGCGGTCGTGGGTCGCCGCCTCCGGGAGCTGGGCAAGCCCACCGACTGGGCCTACGAAATCGTCTTTGCCGCGCTGATCGGCGGAGTCGTGGGCTCCCGGCTCGACTACATCGTCGAGAACTGGGACAAGGTCTCTGGCGACGTGTTCGGGAACATCTTCTCGGGCACAGGTCTCGTCTGGTTCGGCGGAGCGATCGGCGGCGCGCTCGGCGTGATCCTCTGGGCGCGCTGGCGCGGCTGGCTGACGGCCCAGTTGCTCGACGCCGCTTCCATTGCCCTGGCGCTCGGATACGCGATCGGGCGCATCGGCTGCCAGCTGTCCGGCGACGGCGACTACGGCATCGCCTCCGATGTGCCGTGGGCGATGTCCTACCCCGACGGCACGGTTCCGACCACACAGGAGGTGCACCCGACCCCTGTATACGAGACCGTTTCGATGGGCGCCGTCGCGCTGGTCCTATGGCACCTGCGAGATCGCTTCGCTCCCGGCGTGATCTTCGGCCTCTACCTCGTGCTCGCGGGCACCGAGCGCCTGCTGGTCGAGATCATCCGCCGCAACGACTCGGTCGTGGCCGGCCTCACCCTCCCACAGCTCGTGAGCCTAGCGATGATGGCGCTCGGCGCGGCCGTCCTCTGGTCGCGCCGGAAGGTGCCGCGGCCGGCGACGGCGTAGGCCTTCGTCAGTCGGCGCGCTCCGCGCGGGCGTTGCGGGTCGCGGCCCCAGGTTGGCGGGGTAGGAGGGTGGGGGTTGGTTACGTTGTTCAACCATCGGTTGACTTTCGTGCCGCACCCCATATCGGCCTCGCCGTGGCGCGGCCGGCGGCTCGGCGACCGCGGAGTCAGTTTCTTCCAAGACCGGCGAGCGGCCGGCGTATAGCGTGGCTCGACACCAGAAGGGGAAGGGAGATGGAAATGGCTGGCGAGCTGTCGTTCTTCGAGCTCGGCGTGGAGGACGTCGAGCGTGGGCGGGCGTTCTACGAAGGGTTGTTCGGCTGGCGTTTCGAGCCGGGACCGTCGGGACAGGGATTCACGATCACGACGCCGAATGTCGCGGGCGGCATGCACGGCGGCGATCGAGGGGCGGCGCCGTACGTGTTCTTCGGGGTGGACGACATGGAGGCCACTCTGGCCCGTGTTCGCGAGCTCGGGGGCGTCGTCGAGGAGATGGACGTCGAGGGGGGCGAGGATTCGGTCGCCCGGTTCGGCCGCTTCAAACTGTGCCGCGACGATCAGGGCTCGCCCTTCGGGCTTCATCAGCCGCCCGCCTGACCGGGAGCGCGGCGCCCACAGCCGCCGCCAGGCAGAGCGCCAGCGCCACCGACGCGCCCGCGGCGGTGCCGGCGTGGAACGAGACCTCGATGCCCACCACGGCGGCCAGCACCGCCACGGCCCCGGCGGCGAGCATCGCGCGGGCGGGCGTCCCGGCGTGGCGAGCGACCGCCACCGGCGGGGCGACCAGGACCGCCAGGACGAGCAGCGCGCCCAGGCCCCGGGCGGCCACGGCGATCGCAGCCGCCAGCAGCGCCAG
>DATDLN010000146.1:0-5196 GCA_036519295.1 Thermoleophilaceae bacterium | reverse complement strand
TCGGGCGTCGCCACGGATTGCGTCTCGCCGGCGAAGGCGTCGGAGTACGCGAGCGCGGCGTCCCCGACCGTCACAAGGATGTCGATGCCGAGCGCCGTCGCGCGCGCGCCGATCTCGCGGTGGTATCCGGCCGAGCCCTCGCCCAGCTCGGCCATGGTTCCGAACACCGCGATGCGCCGCTCCGCGGGGCTGTCCGCGAGGTGGTCGAGGGCGGCCCGCATCGACATTGGGTTGGCGTTGTAGCAGTCGTTTACGACCACCACGCCCCCGGGCAGCTCGACGATCTCGCCGCGCAGCGACGAGAACCGCACGTCGAGCGCCCCTCCGACCGAAAGCCCGACCGCCCGCGCCGCGGCCACCGCAGCAAGGGTGTTCAGCAGGTTGTAGGGCTCCCTGTACGGCAGCTCGAGCTCGATTCGCTCGCCACGAGCCTCGATCTCGGCCCGAGGGCCTTCCATCGCCAAAAGCTGTACGTGCCCGCCCGGGCCGAAGGTCCAAGTGTCGAGGTCCTCGCGGAGGTGGGAGGCGAGCAGCGGCTCGCTGGCAGGGACCACGCAGGCGGCGCCGGACGGCAGGTCGCGTATCAGCTCGGCCTTGGCCGCGGCCACGCGCTCGACGGTCCCCAATAGCTCGAGGTGCACCGGCCCGACGTTCACGATCACGCCCACGTCCGGCTTCGCGATCGCGGCCAGCTCGGCGATCTCGCCCTCGCCCCGCATGGCCATCTCGAGCACCAGCACGTCGGTGCCGGGCGGGGTCTCAAGGATGGTCAGCGGCAGCCCGATCTGGTTGTTGAAGTTCTCGCGACTCGAATGGATGCGGGCCCGCGGGCGCAGAAGCGCGGCGAGGATGTCCTTGGTCGACGTCTTGCCGGTGGAGCCGGTTACGCCCGCGACCTTGCAGCCGAGGTGGCGCCGCCACGCGGCGGCCAGGCGCTGGAGGGCGGCGAGCGGGTCGCTTGCCGCGATCACGGTGGCCTGGGAGCCGTTCCGCGCACCGCGGGCCGCGGCGAGCGCAGGTTCCCGCCGCTCGTCGGCGACGAGCACGCCCCAGGCGCCGGCTTCGAGCGCCGCGGGCGCGAACTCGGCCCCGTCGGCCGTTGCGCCGGGCAGCCCTACGAACAGATCATCCGGCTCGACCGCACGGGAGTCGATCACGGCGCGCTTCGGACCCCGCCGCTCGGGGTCGCCCGCGAGCAGCGTTCCCCCGGCGGCCGCCGCGACTCGCTCCGCCGCCAGCTCGATCACGCGCGCGCCCCCAGCCGGACACGAACCGCTTCCCGCGCCACCGCGACGTCGTCGAACGGTTCCTTGCGGCCGTTCTCGAACTCCTGGCCCTGCTCGTGCCCCTTGCCGGCGATCACCACCACGTCGCCCGGCTCCGCCGTCTCAACCGCCAGCGCGATGGCGCGGCGCCGGTCGACCTCCCGCTCGGCGTCGGGCCCCGCGCCCTCCATCACCTCGTCGATGATCGCCGCGGGCGGCTCGTTGCGGGGGTTGTCCGAAGTCACGAGCACCCGATCGGCGAGCCGCCGGGCCGCCGCCCCCATGAGCGGGCGCTTGCCGCGGTCACGGTCGCCGCCGGCGCCGAACACGACGTGCAGCCGGCCGCGCGTGACCTCCCGGGCCGCGCGCAGCACGTTCTCGAGCGAGTCCGGTGTGTGCGCGTAGTCCACCAGCACGCCGAACTCCTGCCCCTCGTCCACCGGCTCGAAGCGCCCCGGCACGCGCCCGAAGGCGGGCAGGGCCTCCGCGATCGTCGCCGCGGGCACGTCGAGCGAGCGCGCCGCGGCCACGGCCGCCAGCACGTTCTCAACGTTGAAGAGGCCCGGCAGCGGCGACTCCAGCTCCAGCGGCCCGGCCGGCGTCTCGCATGTGAAGCGCGAGCCCATAAGGTCGAACTCGACGTCGCGGGCGCGATAGTCCGCCTCGCCCGCTATCGCGAAGGTCACGCACTCGATATCGGCGGCGATGCGCCGTCCGTACTCGTCGTCGACGTTGACGACCGCGTTGCCCGGCTCTTCGAACAGCCGGCGCTTGGCCTCGAAGTACGCGTGCATCGTGTCGTGGAAGTCGAGGTGATCCTGGGTGAGGTTCGTGAACACCCGGCAGGCGAAGCGGATGCCGACCACACGGCCGAGCTCGAGGGCGTGCGAGGAGACCTCCATCGCGCAAGCCCGGTCGCCGCAGTCGACCATCCGCCGGAAGGTGGCCTGGAGATCGATTGCCTCGGGCGTGGTGCGTTCGACCTCCTCCTCGACCCCACCGACGACCCGCTTTACGGTGCCGAGCAGCCCACAGCTGCGGCCGTCGGCCTCGAGCAAATGGCACACCAAAAAGGCGGTAGTGGTCTTGCCGTTCGTGCCGGTGATGCCCACCACGTCAAGCTCGGCCGTCGGGTCGCCGTAGAAGCGCGCCGCCGCGGGCCCCATCGCCGCACGTACGTCGGGCACCAGCACCTCCGGCACGCCGAGCCCGAGGGGGCGCTGGCAGACGAGCGCCACCGCCCCGCGCTCCACCGCGGCGGGCGCGAAGTCATGGCCGTCGGACCGGAACCCGGGAACGCAAAAAAAGAGCGCCCCCGGCGTGACGCTCTGGCTCGAATAGGCGAGGCTCGAGATCTCCACCTCGGGGGCGCCATTCCCCATCAGCTCGCGAAGGGTCATGGTCGGGGCGCAGGTTACTGAGGCGGGATCTTCAGGTATGGCAGCGCGAATTCCATGATCCGCTCGAAGGCGGGCGCCGCGACAACGCCGCCGTAGATCTGCCCCCTGGGCTCGTCGACCATGACCGCCACGAGCAGGCGCGGGTTGCGCGCGGGCGCGTAGCCGATGAACGAGGCGACGAAGTCGGTCGTGGAGTAGCCGCCGTTCTCGGCCTTCTCCGCGGTGCCCGTCTTTCCGGCCAGCCTGTAGCCGTCCACCTGCGCCTCCTCCGCAGTCCCCCCCGCGGCCAGCACGCCCTCGAGCATGCGGGAGACGCGGTCGGCGTTCCTCTTCGAGAGCACCCGCCGGGGCGGGCGGCGGTCGCTGGCCACGACGTACGGCTCGCGCAGGAGGCCGTGGTTCGCGATGGCCGTGTAGGCGGCCGCCATCTGGATCGGGGTCACCGCGATGCCCTGGCCGATGGGCATGTTCCCCATCGAGGAGCCCGAGTACTCGTCCGGCCGCAGCACGATGCCCTGCTGCTCCCCGGGCAGGTCGATGCCCGTCGGCTTGCCGAATCCGAAGCGCCGCACCCAGCGGTCGAACCGCTCCGCCCCGAGCTTGAGGCCGATCATCACCGAGCCCACGTTCGACGAGCGCGCGACGATGTCCGCCACGGTCAGCATCCCTCCGCCGCCCTCGTGCGCCTCGCCGATCGTACGGTCCGCCACCTGGAGCGTGGCCGGCACGGCGAGCTGGGTTTCGGGCTCGATCAGCTTCTCCTCGAGCGCGCCGGAGACCGTGATCGCCTTGAAGGTGGACCCCGGCTCGTAACTCGCCTGGATGGCCCGGTTCTGGCGCGCGAACGCCGGAGCCCCGCCGACGTCGTTCGGGTCCACCCGCGGCCAGTTCGCCAGCGCGAGGACCTCGCCCGTGCGCGGATCCATCACCACGGCCGTCGCCCCCGCCGGCCGGTAGGTCTGCCCCACCTCGTTGAGCACCGCCTCGGTGCGCTCCTGGATGGCCGCATCCAGCGTCAGGTGAAGGTCGTGCCCGGCTTCGGCGCGCTCGATCTCGACCATGCTGACGGGCTCGCCGAGCGCATCCTTGACCAGCCGGCGCTCCCCGTCCTCGCCCCGCAGCTGACGGTTGCGCGCCTCCTCGAGGCCCGTGAGGCCGTAGTTGTCGGTGCCCACGCTGCCGATCACCTGCGAGGCCAGGGAGCCCTGCGGATAGGTGCGCTTGGGCTCGACCATCGTGCCGATGCCCTCGATCTCGAGCCGCTCGACCTTCTGGCCCTGCGAGGCATCCATCTTCCGGCGCAGGTACACGAAGCCGGCGTCGCGATCCGAGAGCTTGCGCAGCAGCTCGTGCTCCGGGCGCCCGATCAGCGGCGCCAGCCGCTTGGCCACCAACGCCGGGTCGTCGATGAGGAACGGATTGGCGAATACGCTGATCGCGTCCTCGGAGACCGCCAGCTCGACTCCGTGACGGTCGAAGATCGTGCCGCGCCTGGCCGGAACCTTCAGGTCCTCGATCTGCTGGCTCACCGCGCGATCGGACAGTGAGCCGGCCTTGACCGTGCCGAGCCAGGTGGCGCGCAGGGCGGCCAGTGCCAGCAGGAGCAGGAAGAGCGCGAAGAGAAGGCCGATCCTGCGTTCGACCAACCGTGCGGGGACGCGCTTGGCGGTCGCCCCGCCGCGGCCCCGCGTGCCGGGCGCCCCGACGGGCACTAGCGGCGCCTCCGGTCGATGAGGGCCGGAGGTACCACTAGGGTGTCGGCTGGCCGGTTGTGGGCGGGGCGGTCTGGCCGGTCGTGGGCGCTGTCTGGCCCGTGGTGGGTGGGGTCGTCTGGCCCGTGACCGGCGGAGTGGCCGGCGTTGCCTGCCCGCTGGCCGGCGGGGTCGTTTGGCCGGTCGTCGCCTGCGGGAGCACGCCGGGCGCGGTTGCCTGCGGGGTGGCCGTGCCGTCGGGCGTGGTCGTGGCGGCGCCCGTGGGCGGCGTCGTGGTCGTGGGGGGTGTGGTGGCGGCGGGCGGGGTTGTGATCGTAGCCTGCGGCATGGTGGTCTGGGGCGCCGTCGACACCGGCGCGGGCGGCAGCAGCGTGGCGTCGGGCTCGGTGATGCGCTTGGCGGCGCGTCGAGCGTCGACAGTGGGGCGGGCCTTCAGGTAGCGAACCGCCCCGGGAGCCGGCAGCACGAGACCGAGCCCTGCGGCGGCCTCCTGGATCCGCTCGCTCGACGCGAGCCGGGCGACATCGAGGCGTAGGCGCGCGTTCTCACGCTTCAGCGTCGACGCTCGCTCGGCGTCCCGCGCGATGTCGCGGTTCATCTGGAGCAGGTCGACGTTGAAGAAAACGATCCCCGCGAGCAGCACGAACACGAGCGCGATCCAGCCGCGCCCGGAGAGGAGGGCGTCGAGGACCTCCCCCGTGCGGCGCCGAGCGGCACGCGCGAACGGAGCGCTCGCGACCCGCCCGGGAAGCGCGACGGCCGCCAAAGCCGGACCGGACACACGTCGCGCGGCACGCACTCGCACCGTCGTCGCCCGAC
>DATDLN010000145.1:0-7742 GCA_036519295.1 Thermoleophilaceae bacterium | reverse complement strand
CTCGCGCGCGAGCTCGGCCCCAGAGGCCTCGGGGCGCTCGCGGCGGCGCCGCCCCAGGAACGCCAGCACCTCGGGCGAGAGCTTCAGCGGCCCCCGCCGCCCCGGGCGCTCGTCCAACAACCCGGCCATCCCCGCATCGTCGAACGCGGCGGCCACCAGGTAGAACGACGCACGCGAGTAGCCGTGCGCCGCCGCGGCGGCGGTCGCCGTCTGCCCGTCGACGACGTGAGCGCGCAGCATCTCGTACTTGACCTGCACCTTGTCGTAAGCGGCGAAGAACTCCGGGTGCGAACCGAACGCCTCCGCGCTCACCGCCGCGGGCGCCGGATGAAGCAGCCCGGCCCGCTCCGTTGCCCGATAGCGCGCCGATTCCGCCATCCGCGTTCACCCACCTCCGCGCCGCACGGGCTGTCCAGCCATGAATGCCGTCCTCGCCGTGCCGACAGACTTGTGCATCGATAATCGCCGCATGAAGCGTAGATACTCCGCAGGACAGAAGGACATACGGCGCACTTCCCTGGACTCTGCGGCACTCTTGGCTAGACACTATCGGCCCCACTCGCGCCCGGCCGCGGTCGCCGAGACCGCCGCCGGTGGTCAGGTCTCCGATACAGCTCCGCGTCCGCCGGGCTCGCCTCGCACACCAGAACGCCGCGGTAGTTCAGGCCTGCGTCCCCTTGGTGTCGCTCAGAGGCGACAGCTACCGCCTCAAGGACAAAGACCTCGGCGGCACCACACCCACCCACGCCACCGAGCCCGCCTGACACGCCCCCATCCGAGCCGCTCCGCTCCGCCCTACGGGCTCCGCTCCGCAGCTCGGGACCACCAGCCAGACGGGTCCATTTCCAAGCCGAACAAGAGGGTCCGTTTTCGAGCGGACTTGACACCCGCCGCCGCACGCGCACGCGCAGCGTCAGAACTGAAGATCTGGGTCCGAGTCTCCCTTGCGATGCCGCCGCGGCCGCGCCGCCCGCGCCACCGGGTTCTTTGCCGCCCATCCAGCCTTCATTGACATAGGAGCAACATCCGCCGGTGACCTGTCGTCACTCGCTCTGCGTCATTGGCGGAATCACCCAAACTGGATGACGACAGCTCACCCGTCCAGGGCGCACCCTGACGGCGCCATCCAACGCAAGGAGGACACCCATGTCGGCATCTGCCAGGTTCGAGAGGCTTGGCGTCCAGATCGATCAGGCTGTGGCCGAGGTCAAGACGGCGGCGTCGCAGGACAAGGCGAAGTTGCAGGCCCATGTCGACGCGGCGCGCAAGAAGGCCGACGAGCAGTCCGCCCAGATGCGCGCGCGCTCGCAGGAGACCAAGGAGGGCGCCGAGTCGGGTTGGCAGCAGGTCAAGGGCGATTGGGATGCGCACACCCGGAAGATTCGGCAGCGCATGGATGAGAAGAAGGCGAAGCTCGACCGCAAGGACGCCGAGCATGAGGCCAAGTGGGCCGAGGCGGACGCGGAGGACGCGGTCGACTTCGCTGCTGCGGCGATCGAGGAGGCCGAGTACGCGGTCCTCGACGCGCAGCTGGCGCGGATGAACGCCGACTCCGTGGCCGCCGCGACGTAGTCGCCTGAGCATCATCGAGTAGCTCCCCCGGTGGCCGGGCATCGCCTGGCCACCGGACGCGTGCGCGGCTGGATCCTCCCGATCTCGACCACGTCCCGTCCGCGCTAGCGTGTGCCCGCTCGTCGTCCGCACGAGCGGAAGCGCGACCGGCGTCTAGAGCCTCGTCCTCGCGGCGGCGGTGATCGTGGTCTCGCGGAGTCCGGTCCGTCCGATGCCGAGGGCGTTGCTGGCCGTCCTGGTCACGGCGGTTGTCTTCTGGCTGGCGCACGTCCACGCGGAGCTCCTTGGCAAAGGTCTCGCAGGAACGGACGCTGACCCGAGCCGACGTCGCTCACCGACGCGGGTCGAGCGGTCATCGCCCAAGCACAGCACGCTCGCACGAGCGCCGAACCCGGCGTGCAACGACGAACCGACCGCAACCGGCGGCCTCTCGAGATACCAATCCCCAGGCATGAAACTGCGGTGATCGGCGTGTGCCTTGGATGCAGGGCTGGCGGCGTGTGTAGCGTCGTCGGCTTCCGGGACAGGGGCTCGTCGAGGGCGAGATCGTGGTGGGTAGGCCGTCGCTGTCCGGTGGGCTGCGGGCCCGTTATTCCTGGTGGCCGCCCCTGCGACTTGGCCCGGGTGTGCCGTGAGCACGTATCCGCCGTTGTCGTTTCGCCCATCCGCTCTCCCACCGTTGTCGAGTGAAGGGAGACGTAGGTGCGGTTCATCGGGATGGACGTCCATCAGGACTTCTGCGAGATCGCGATCGCCGAGCATGGGCAGGTGCGTTCAGCGGGGCGGTGAAGACCACTCGCGTCGAGCTTGAACTCTTCGCTTAGAGCTTGGGGCCCGACGATCATGTTGCGCTGGAGGCCACCGCGAACGCGCTGGCGATCGCGCGGCTGGTCGACGGGCATGTGGCGCGGGTGGTGGTGGCCAACACCAAGAAGCTGCGCCAGATCTCCGAGGCCAAGACCAAGACCGACCGCCTGGATGCGCGCACCTTGGCGCGCGTGCTGGCCTCGGGGTTCCTCGACGCGGTGTGGATGCCCGACGAGGCGACGCGGGCGTTGCGGCGCTGGATCGCGCGGCGCGCGCAGCTCGTGCGTCAGCGCACGCGGGCGAAGCACGAGATCCACGCCGTGCTGGTGCGCACCTTGACCGGTCCCGGCGTCAGCGACCTGTTCGGCAAGGCCGGGCGGGCCTGGCTCGCCCGCGTCGAGCTGCCGGTCGATGAGTGCGTCACGATCGAGGGCTGCCTGCGCCAGATCGCCTTCCTCGGCGCTGAGATCGCGATCGTGGAGCGCGCGATCGCCGAGGGGGCGCTCGTCTCGCCGGAGATCCGCCGAAAGCGCGCTCGCCTCGTGGCCCGCTCCCCGCGGTGGTTGACGGTTCAGGCCGCGTGGGTTTGTGGGTCTCCGAGGGCATCGTCCCAGGTCTGGGCGACCTCGGCTGGTGTCCTGCAGTCCAGGCTCGAGTGGGGCCGGTGGTGATAGCCGTCGATGTGAGCTGCGATCACCTCCCGGGCCTCGGCGAGGGTCTCGAACTCGTGCAGCCAGACGCAGCGTTCCTTGAGCTTTCCGAACCAGCTCTCGATGAAGGCCTGGCTCTCGGGGTCGCGGTAGCCGCCGCGGCGATGCGCGATCCCCAAGCCCGAGAGGACGAGGTTGAAGGCGCGGGCAGTGAACGCCGAGCCGTTGTCGGTGCCCAGCGTCAGCGTCCCGGGCGCCACGCCGCGCGTCGCGACCGCCTGCTCGACCAGCGCGACCGCCTCAGTGGCGCGACAGCGCAGCTCCAGGTGCCAGCC
The DNA here is from genome assembly GCA_036519295.1 of Thermoleophilaceae bacterium. Classification (GTDB taxonomy): domain Bacteria; phylum Actinomycetota; class Thermoleophilia; order Solirubrobacterales; family Thermoleophilaceae; genus JACVRW01. Next base: position 4,378 of record DATDLN010000145.1, on the reverse strand, counting down.
GACGATCTCGCGCGTGCAGCAGTCGATGGCAGCCATCAGGTAGCACCATCCGTGCTCGGCGACCCAGACCGACGTCATGTCCAGATGCCAGAGCTCGTCCGGGCGTGTGACCCGGAAGAACCCGGGCCGCCGTCGGCGATCCAACCGCCGGCGGCGCTGGATCAGGCTGCGCTCGCGCATGACCCGCAGCACGCGCTTGCGGTTGACCGCCCGCCCGAGCTTGCGCGCGACGAGCGCTGTGACCATCCGGTAGCCGTCGGTCTGGTTGGCCTGCGCGACCGCGACGATCGCCGCCTCGATGCCATCGGCCGGCGGCGTTGAGCGCCGCGCCGCGGGCGGCCGGGTCTTGGGGACGCGGTAGATCGCCTGGCGGCTGATCTGCGCGACGCGCGCCACCACCGAGGGCGAGTGGCCCTCGGCGACGAGCTCACGACCGGGTGACGCGCACTCCTACTCCCAGTCCCGCAAGAGCTTTCCCGAGACCTCCAGCTCATAGGTCTTCTTGCCCAGCGCCCGCTCGAGCTCGGCGATCCGCCGGCGCTGCTCGGCGGCCAACGAGCGGTCCTGGCCATCGGTGAAGCGCTCGGCGCCCGCCTCGACCATCTGATCGCGCCAGCGACGCAGCAGCGTCTCTGAGAGGTCGTGCTCGCGGCAGATCTCCGCCACCGAGCGGTCAGCGCGGAAGGACGCGAGCACGAGCTCGACCTTCTGTTGGCGGTGAACTTCCGGTACTTGCGCTTGTCGCTCAACAGGGTCTCCTGACTCCTTGAGCGGCCCATGCTCGAAGGCGCGCCGGACGCAATCTGCGCCTCGCCCTACGGGCTCAGCTCCGACCGCGTCCGCACCCCGAGCACTGTCAACGACCTACCGGGGAGCAGGCCACTCGAGCGTCCAGACGATCTTCGCGTAGCCAGGATCGTCGAACGTTGCGAACTCCTCCGGCGGCAGAGCCCGGAGCTTCACATCCGCTTCCCACGGCCGTGTAACGGCACCGGCGACGAACCGCTGGCCCGGGACGTCCGCAAGGACGCCCCAGCCGATGCGCGGTCTTTTTCGACGACCCTGGCCTCTCCCATCGGGCCGGGTTACCGCGCAGCCGGGCGACGGGGTGCGAGGGCGAAGATCAGCCAAACCAGGCAGAACGCTGAATATCGAGCTTCTTAGCGGCGCAGGGCAAATCGCGGCGGGCGCTTCGACCCGCGTCTCGTGGGCCTCCTCGATCTCCGGGTCGGGGATGAACGAGTCGAGGTCGGCGCCGGGCGCTCTGGTCCGGCGAACGTGCGCGTAGCGAATCCAGACCGCGCCAAAGTATGTGGCCCAGCCGAGGCAGCCGGCCGTGATCGCCTCGGCCAATCGTCTCAGCTTGACGAGTGCCGACGAAAAGCAACGCGTCGCGCAGGCGCCAGACGGCGTCCAGTATTACGGTCGCTGCAGCACTTAGAGAAGCAAGCGCGGCAGCTCATCGAACTGCATCAGGTGGATGACGGCGAGCCCGGCCCTCGATCTACCTGGGCCGGGCTCGTGCAGCGGATCAGACCCCTGGACCTGCCCGGCCCCGGTCGACGTACCGGTCGTAATCCTCGCCGTAGACGACGATCCCCCAGACGACCCAGAGGCACAGGGCGAAGAGGGCCAGGTTCCACCATGGGTGATCGTTGCCCATCGACAGGAGCGCCCCGATCGCGCCGAGGCTGCCGCCAACAATCCCGACTAGGCGGCCCCAAACACGGCCCGCCATCAGCGAGAAACCGCCGGTCAGCTGGATCACGCCGAGGATGATCAGCGCCCAGCCGAGCGCGTTGAGGTTGGTGAGGATGTACCTCGTGTCGTTGGCGTAGAAGTTCGCATCGGCGATTGCGCCAATCCCGTAGATGATGTTCAGAGTTCCCACGATCAGCAGGAAGATCGCGGCGAAGAGGACGCGGCCAGCACCTCTCATTTGGTAGTCCCTCCTCTAGACGACCGCCACCGGAGGCGATCGTGTCCTGAGACAACGCCCGCTATTGGGCGCGTCGCTGTGTATCTCGCAAGTATCCCTGGTCGGAAGCTCCGAACTGAAATCCCCTTTGCGAGCCAGCACGAGAGATGCTTAGGGGTGAATGAGCGAGAGAGGGAACCCTCCATATCTGAGCGCCGCCTGCGCAGAGGGTCCTCGTCGTGAGCGCGGCGCTCGGATGGGGTGCGCTCGCTGCCTCGTCGCTTGTCATCGGCGCGCTGCTCGGGACGGCCAGACCCTGGCACGATCGCCTCGTCGGGCTCGTGCTCGCCTTCGGAGCAGGCGCCCTGATCAGCGCCGTGAGCTTCGACCTCGCGCAAGAAGGCGCGCGCCTCGGCGACCCTGGGGTGTTGGCAGTCCTTCACGCAGTCCTCGCGGAATCGACCGCGCTGAGCCAGCGGTCGACGAACGCGCCCAGCGCATCGAGCGCATCGACGCCTTCGTCGAGCATGCTCGCGAAGCTCTGAAAGACATGCGGCACATCGGGCCAGACGTCGAGCCCGACGCGACCGTCGTACTCCGCCACGCGTCGAGCCAGACCCATGGCATCGCCCAGAAGGATGTCGTGCGTGCCGGCCTGGACGAGCAGCGGGGCGAGCCCGGAGAGGTCGGCGAACAGCGGGCTGGCCGCCCGGGCATCCGCCGGCGTCACGTAATCGTCAGCACGACGTCGCAGCGCCTGCACCGACAGGAGCGGATCGACGTCGGCCTTGCTGTCCAACGTCGTACTCGTGAGCGTCAAGTCCACCCACGGGGACATCAGGCCCACGCACGCCGGCTGGGGCAGCCCATCCGCCTTTGCCCTCACGAGCGCCGCGGCTACCAGCCCCGCTCCGGCCGATTCGCCAACGATCGCGATCTGCCGCGCGTCGACGCCGCTGTCGAGCAGGCCGCGATACGCGGCAACGCAATCGTCGACGCCGGCAGGGTAGGGATGCTCGGGCGCCAAGCGGTAGTCGATCGAGTAGGCACGCGCCCTCGCACGCCGAGCGACCTCGGAGGCCAGCCCAACGCCGACCCCCGCCGATCCGAGCGCGTACGCGCCCCCATGCAGGTACAGGACCACACGATCGGAGCGCGTCTCGGACGTCTCGACGAGGATCGCTTCGATTCCGCCGAGTGTCGCGTCGCTCGTCGTGACGTCGTCGGCCAGCGGGGTCGAGGCCATCATCTCCTCGATGACCACTCGCTGCTCAGCCACCTCCCCGCCGAGGTCCAGGGGCGCCTCGCGCAGTTGCGCTTCGAGCGCCTCGCTCTGCTCGCGACTCATGAGTCCCCCTCACGATGCAACGTCAGTGCTCCGGCACGCTCGGCGGTCTCGTTGGCACGCGTCGCGACCCTCGTGAACCCGTCTGATATCGCCCTCTCAACTCCTTTGTAGTGGTCCGCTGGAGGGTGATGGCGAGGCGGATGACCGGTCGTCACCAATTTCGGATGATTCACCTCGTCACGAGGCGGCGGGCCAGGCGGAGGCTCGACCAGTGGCTGCGACGGATCGAAAATTTCGTACTTAACGCCGAAATCGAGGGCACCACGTCCGTAACGCTCGGTTATCAGCGTCGATTGATAACCGAGGTCATTGCTCCGACTCCTGCAGAGTCAGGGCGTGGAGAGTCTCGGCGGAAGGCAGCGGCCGCATCATGAAACGCTGGGATCCTGCTTCGCGCGACGAGCGGGGCGACGCCGCGACAAGGAGCCTTCCGGGCCGGCCTCGAACGACCGGATGACCGCAGGAGCGACGCGCAGCACGTCCCCCGGACCCCGCAACCACGACGTAGACCTCCTCCTGCACACGATGCCGGTGACCCCACGGCATGCGCGCACCCGGTTCATAGGTGAAGCGGCTCACGCCAAGCTCGGGCGATCGCAACGCGTCACGGGCGAAGCGCCATTGCACGTGAACGTCCCGCGGGCTGACATCGCGAAACTCGTCGAAGTTCTTCTTCGTCAATCGTCAGCGCGTCGCGCACGACGACCCAGCCGTCGACGTCTTCCACGACGTCACCAGCATGTTGGTTCCGGGCTCGTAGATCCTGTCACTGGGAACGTTGATCCCGAATGGGCCTAACCTGAAGCTACCCGCGCGGTCGAGCAGGGCACCGAACACGCTTCGCGAGTCGAACCGGGGGACGCACAACCAGTCGACCGTGCCGTCCGGGCCACGAGCGCGCCCGTGTGGCAGTTCTACAGGAACCGGTAGTTGGCGATCGGGGTGAACGGGGACGGAAGAGCCACGCTCCCGCGTCGCAGCGCTCTGCGGGATGGCAGCTTCGACGCTGCCTCCGTCGGCGGAGCGTCTCGCGGAGCGCGGCTTCGCCGTGCGCTTATCGCGCGTAACCCGTCTCGGCGATTCGACCGGTGAGCCAGTCGATCAAGGCATGG
>DATDLN010000144.1:0-7304 GCA_036519295.1 Thermoleophilaceae bacterium | reverse complement strand
CGCCTTCCCCGCCGGAACGCCGGGCCCAGGTGGGGCCACGGCGGGCCGCCGCTCCGCTTCCTCCGGCGCGGCCGGACGCCGCGCCACCAGTCTCCCGATCCGCCGCAGCAGCCCCACCGCGCCGTCGGGCAGCAGGTACATAAAAAGGATCAGGACGCCGCCGTAGATCACGCCCGTGAGGGCGTCGTTCACGTCGCTCGCGTATTCCGGGACGAACTGGATGAAGAGCGCACCGAAGACCGCGCCGACGATCGTGGCGAGCCCGCCCACGACGATCGCGGCCAGGAATGCGAGCGACACCGTGACCGTGAACGCCTCCGGTGCGACGAACCCGATGGCGAACACGTACAGCGCCCCGGCCACGCCGGCGTAGCCGGCGCTCAGCGCGAAGACGCGGGTCTTGGTGCTGGCCAGGTTGACGCCGAGCGTCGACGCCGGGATCTCCCCGTCCCGGACCGCCTTGATGGCGCGGCCGGCCTGGCTGCGCATCAGGCTCGAGGCGGCCACGAACATGACCGCCGCCACGAGCAGCGTGAGCAGGTAGAGGAACTGGTCGTCGGCCAGCGGCAGCCATGACGGCGCGGTGGGCTGCTCGACGGTGAGCCCCTGGGTGCCCTCGGTGAGGCCGTCGAAGCGCTTGATCAGCTGCGGCAGGGCGATCGCCAGCCCCAGCGTCACGAGCGCCAGATAAAGACCGCGCAGTCGCAGCGCGGGCACCCCGAACAGGAAGCCGGCGGCGAACGCCACGACTCCCGCGATCGGCAGCGTGAGCAGGTAGGGCAGGCCGCCCTTCTCGATGAGCAGCGCGGCGGTGTACGCGCCGAGGGCGAAGAAGGCGCCGTGGCCGAGCGAGATCTGGCCGTTGTAGCCCACCAGCAGGTTGAGGCCGAGGACGGCCACGGCGTACGCGAGCACGAGCGTGAACTGGCCCACGCGGTAAGGGCCGAAGAGGAACGGGACGAGCAGCGCCAGCACCACCAGCGCCCAGACGCCCCCGAGACGCAGCTTGCGCTCGGTCATACTCGCGCCACCTCCCGCCTGCCGAAGAGACCCGCGGGCCGCACGAGCAGAACAACGAAGATGATCGCGAGCGGGACCAGGATCTTCAGGTCGGCGCCGATGAAGTCGACGTAGGTGCCGGCGAGGTTCTCGGTGATGCCGATCACCCAGCCGCCGACGACGGCTCCGATCGCGCTGTCGAAGCCGCCGAGCGCCGCCGCCGCGAAGGCGTAGATCAGGACGCTGCCCATGAGGTTCACGTCGAGGAACAGGCGCGGCGCGACGAGCACGCCGGCCAGCGCGCCGAGCGCGGCGGCCAGGCCCCAGCCGAGCATCAGCATCCGACCGACCCGCACGCCCACCAGCCCGCTCGATTCGGGGTTGAGCGCCGCCGCTCGCATGGCCAGGCCGATCTTGGTGCGCTGGAAGAGGAGGAACAGCAGCCCCACCACCGCGAGCAGCACGGCAACGATCCCGACCGACTCCACCGTCAGCCGGACGCCGCCGAGCGTGAAGGTGGAGTCGCCGAACAGGCTCGGGAAGCTGCGGTTGCCAAAGCCCCAGATCCAGCCGGCGAGGCTGTTGAGCAATATGAAGAGGCCGAGCGTGACGATCACGAGCGTGAGCGTCTCGCCGCCCTCGAAGTGTCGGATCAGGCCGCGCTCGATCACCATGCCGGCGATGAAGGAGAGGGCGAGCGTGGTGAGCACCGCGAGCCCGAGCGGCACGCCGCCGGCGTACAGCCCCCAGGCGATGAAGGTACTGAACATCGCCATCTCCCCCTGGGCGAAGTTCACGATGCCGGTGGAGCGGAAGATCAGCACCAGCGCGATTGCCAGGGCCGCGTAGATCGAGCCCGTGGCCACGCCGTCGACGATCACCTGAATGAAGCGCTCCATCTCAGAACCCCAGGTACGAGCGACGCACGTCGTCGTTGTCCTTGACGTCTTGTGCCGCACCCGAGAGCGCGATCCGACCCGACTCGAGCACGTACGCGTAGTCCGCGAAGTCGAGCGCGAGCCCGGCGTTCTGCTCCACCAGGAGCACGGTCATGCCCTGCTCGTCGCAGATCTCGCCGAGCACCCTGTACAGCTCGCGGGTGACGATCGGCGCGAGCCCCAGCGAGGGCTCGTCGAGCATCAGCAGGCGGGGGCGGAGCATCAGGGCCCGCGCCGTCGCCAGCATCTGGAGTTCGCCGCCGCTCAGGTTGCCGGCCGGCTGCGACCGGCGCTCCTCGAGGCGCGGGAACCAGCCGTAGCAGCGCCCCAGATCCTCCTTGACGGCGGCGCCGTCGCGGCGTACGTAGGCGCCGAGGCGGAGGTTCTCCTGCACGGTCAGCTCGGGGAATGTTCCGCGCCCCTCCGGAACGTGCGCAACACCGCGGCGGGCGATCTCCGCCGTCCGCACGCCGGCCAGGCTCCCTCCGTCGAACGCGATTTTCCCACTCGTGTGCACCATGCCCGACAGCGCGCGCAGCGTGGTCGTCTTGCCGGCGCCGTTGGGGCCGAGAATCACGACTTTCTGGCCACTGTCGACGGCGAAGTCGATCCCCTCCAGCACCTCCAGCTGGCCGTAGCCGGCGCGCAGGCCTTCGACCTCGAGCAGCGGGGTCACGCCGGCGCCCCCAGATATGCCTCGATCACGGACGGGTCCTCCTGGACCGCGCGCGGCGGGCCCTCGGCGATTTTTTGGCCCACGTCGAGCACGATCACCTGCTCGCACAGGCCCATGACCAGCCCCATGTTGTGCTCGACGAGAAGGACGGTGAGGTCGAAGTCGTCGCGGATCGAGCGGATCAGCCCGGCGAGCTGCTCGACCTCGGAGTGGTTCAGCCCGCTGGCCGGCTCGTCGAGCATGAGGAGCCGCGGCCGCTGGAAGAGCGCCCGCGCGAGCTCCACGCGCTTGAGCGTGCCGTAGGGCAGCCCGGCAGCGGGGTGGTCGGCCACCGCGTCGAGCTGCAGGCTCGCGAGGATCTCGTTCGCGTGCGCTTGCAGCTCGCGCTCTGTTTTGCTCGTGGCGCGCAGCCGAATCGCGCTCGAGAGGTAGCTCGGCCGCGTGCGGCTGTAGGCGCCGAGCATCACGTTCTCGCGAACCGTCATGGAGGCGAAGAGGCCGAGGTTCTGGAAGCTGCGCGCGATGCCGAGCGCCGAGATCTCGTGCGGCTCCCGGGCGAGCAGGTCGTCGCCGTCGAAGACGATCCGCCCGGAGGCGGGCGTGTAGAGGCGGCTGATGCAGTTGAACAGCGTGGTCTTGCCGGCGCCGTTCGGGCCGATCAGGCCACAGATGCGTCCGCCGGGCACCTCGAACGACGGTCCGTCGAGCGCGGTCACCCCGCCAAAGCGAACGACGAGCTCCTCGATCTCGAGCAGCGACACACCTCCCTCACTTTGTGTCATATCCGGGCCCGGCCCTCGCAAACGCGCGGATTGCGGTTCCGGGGAAGAACTTCACACTGGCGCGACTTAACCGGTCGATGACCCCAGCGCGGCTGGCCAAGTTCGAGACGCATCACCTTCCCGGCGGGCTGCGCCTGTTCGTGGCCCGCTCGCGGCGGGCGCGCCTACTCGGGCTGGCGATGATGCCGCGGGCGCCGCCCGCCGGTTGGGCCCTGGTGCTGCCGCGGTGCAGCTCGGTGCACACCGTGGGGATGCGCTTTGCGCTCGACGTCGTCTTCCTCGACGCTGGCGGCTGCGTGCTGCGGGTGGCGCGCGGGGTGCCGCCGTGGCGGGTCGTCTCCTGCCGCGGGGCCGCGGCGGTGGTCGAGGCGCCGGCGGTCGGCCGTGGCATGATCCCGTTCGTGGCCGATGAGAGGCAGCGGACCCGGCTGGCGGCGGCGCTCGATCCGCGGCAGCCGATCTACCGCGATACCTACAACGAGTACTTCATGCTGTTCCTGTCGGCCGGCGGGGCGGCGGCGGGCACGCAGGTTCCGCTGTACATCCTGATGGCGATCACCGGCCTGTGGTCACGTTGGGTGTTCGTCGCCGCATGCGTGGTGTTCGAGCTGGTCGTGATCTTCGGCCTCGCCCGGCCCCAGATGCAGCCCGGCGAGCGCGCCGGCTGGGCGGTCCTGTGGGGGGCGACCACCGCGGTGCTTGCGCTGTGCTTCTACGAGTTGGTGGCCAAGACGACGCTCTGATTCGGTCCGCCGGAGCGCCAGGGGCGCGGTCCTCGTAGACGGTTTCCCGCGGCCGGCTGCTCCGCGGTAGACGCAGAGCGGCATCAGCCTGGAGCCCCATCTGGTGACGTTGTCGGTGTACGCACTGCCAGCGATGCGGGCGCGGCTGGTGACCCCTCGCGCGGCCGGCACCGGAACGCGGAGCGTTGGCGAGGTCATCCGAGACGACGAAGAACGGGCAGAGGCCGTACCATCGGCCCGACCTGGGGTCGCAAGCGCAGGAGGGGGCAACCATGAAAGCTGGGATTGCGATCGCGTCAGCGGGCCTGCTGCTCGCGGTTGGCGTGGTGCTGCTCGTCGTCGTCGGGGACGATCGCGAGGGACCGCCCGCTACGGCCACCTCATCGGGGGAAGTTGCAGCCGAAGAGGAGGGAGAGGAAGAAGAGGGTCTCGGCCCTGCCGAGCCGGACGACTACTTCCTGCTCCAGCGGTCGACCGAGGGTGACCTGCCGAGCCGCGGCGACTTCAGGCGCGCGGTGCGCCAGGCGCAGCGGATCCGGTCCGCCACGGCCTCGGCGGCTCAGCGCCGGGCTGACCGCTGGTCGCTGGCCGGGCCGACCAACATCGGCGGCCGGCTCGTCGACTTGGCGATCCACCCGACGCAGGCGGACACCGTGTACGTGGCCGCCGCCACCGGTGGCGTGTGGAAGAGCACCGACTCCGGGGTGACCCTCCAGCAGGCGTGGCCCGACGACCTGTCACAGGCAATGGGCGCGATCGCCATCGGGCCGAACGGCACGATCTGGGCCGGGACTGGTGAGCTGAATCCGGGCGGAGGCAGCATCACATTCGGCGGCACCGGCGTCTACCGCTCCGACGACGGCGGCGCGACATGGGAGCCGCGCGGCTTGGCGGCCAGCGGCACGACCGGGAGGATCGTCGTCCACCCCACGGACCCGGACACTGTGTACGTGGCCGCCGGAGGCTCGCTCTTCACCGCCGGCGGCGACCGCGGCGTCTACAAGACCGCCGACGGCGGCGCCACCTGGAATCGCGTGCTGGCCCCGGCAACGCCGTTCAGCGGCGGCGCCGACCTGGTCATGGACCCGCGCAACCCGAACCGGCTGTACGCGGCGATGTGGGACCACCTGCGCGAGCCCGACGTGCGCACCTACGGCGGCGTCGGCTCCGGCCTCTGGCGCACGGACGACGGCGGGGCCACCTGGACGCGGCTCGAGAACGTCGTGACGAAGACGCCGGGCGACGCCACCGGGCTTGCGCGGGACGCGAGCCTCGGCCGGATCGGCGTCGCGCTGGCGCCCGGCAATCCGGACCGTGTGTACGTGATCACCACGGCCACCTTCGGCCAGGACAAGGGCTTCTACGTCTCGAATGACGGCGGCGAGTCGTTCAACACCGCGACGCTGCCGGGCTCACAGGGCGGGTTCGGCTGGTGGTTCGGGCGCATCTGGGTCGATCCCACGAACGCTGACCACCTGTTCGTGGCCGGAGTGAACCTGCGCGAGTCCCTCGACGGAGGCCAGACCTGGCGCAACTCCTCCGGCGTCCACGCCGACCAGCATGCGTTCCAGTGGGACGCCAAGGTCCCGAACCGGATCTACCTCGGCAACGACGGTGGCCTCTATCGCTCCGACGCCAATGGGGCGCCGGACACGTGGACGAAGGCGACGCGAGAGCCGTACACGCAGCACTACCAGGTGGAGGTGGCCGAGACGGACCCGACGCGGCTCACCGGCGGCACGCAGGACAACGGCTGCATCCGCACCTGGGGGGGAACGCGGTGGAACGGCTACGGCTGCGGTGACGGCGAGTACGTCCCGATCGACTCGCGCGACGCGAACATCTACTACGGCTGCTCCCAGTACGGCGCCTGCCGGCGCTACGACGACACGGCGGGCGGGTCGACCAATATCCAGGACGGCGCCGCCTCGGTGCGCTGGAATTGGCACTCGCCGTTGGTGATCGATCCCAACGACCCGTCCATCCTGTATTTCGCGGGCAACCAGCTCAACCGCTCAACCGACCGCGGTGACACGTGGACGGCCATCAGCCCGCCGCATCCGAACGACCTCACCGGCACCTTCGAGCAGGGCCGCGACGACCCGATTTACCGCAACTGGGGCACGATCACGACGATCGGCGTGGCCAAGAGCGCGCCCGAGACGCTTTACGTCGGGACCGACACCGGGCGGTTGTGGAAGACCACAGATCTCGGCGCAAACTGGACCGAGTTCGTGGGCAAGGGTCTGCCGCAACGGTGGGTGACACGTGTGGCGGTCGATCCGCGCGACGAAGACGTGGCGTATGCGACGTTCTCCGGCTTCCGTAACGGCGAGGCCGCCGCGCACGTATACCGGACCGAGGACGGCGGGCGCAGGTGGCGGAACATCAGCGCCAATCTGCCGAATGCGCCGGTGAACGACGTCGTGATCGACACAGAGCGCCGAACCGTCTACGTCGGCACCGACGTCGGCGTGTTCTCGCTCAGGAACAACCGGAGGAACTGGAGGGCGGTCGGCGGCGGCCTGCCGCTGGCTCCGGTGCTCGACCTGAGGCTGCACGCGCCGTCGGAGACGCTGTTCGCCGGCACGTTCGGTCGCAGCACCTGGGAGATTGGCCTCTAGGGAGGCTCCCCTCGTTATGCGGCTTGTCGTACGGGGCGGTCCTCGGGCGCGGCGCCACGGCTGGTCAGCTGCCGGATCTTGTCGGCCGGTAGGGCGACGCGCTGCGCCCAGTAGTAGATCGCGAGGCTGAGGACCGTCACCGCGAGCATGTCCCACCAGAGCGGGAACCACGGGTGCGCGGTCGGGCCGAAGTCGCTCAGGTAGACGATCGCGCCCATGCCCAGGAGATAGACGGGCAGCCACACCGCGGATCGGACCTCGAATTGGGGGACGGTCGGGTTGAGCTTGAAGAGCTGGTTGGCCGCGAGGATGGCGTAGCCGATCAGGATCGCTACGCCTAGCTTCCAGTCGGTGGTCCAGCCCGACCAGAGGATGAGCAGGTTTGCGACGGCGAAGGCCAGCGGGGCGAGCACCGGCGCGGCGGGCGAGCGGTACGGCCGCTCGGCGTCGGGGAGGCGGGCGCGGAGGGCTCCGAGCGCCAGCGGCGCGCCGGCGTACATCAGCACGCTCGCGCTCGTGATCAGTCCGACCAGCGACCTCCA
>DATDLN010000143.1:0-19309 GCA_036519295.1 Thermoleophilaceae bacterium | reverse complement strand
TGCCCGTACCCCGAGATGCGACAGAGGACGATGCGCGGGTTCACCTCGCTCAGCCGCTCGAAGCCGAGGTTCCAGTGCTCGAGCGTCCCGGGTCGGAAGTTCTCGACGAGGACGTCGCTACGTCTCACCAGCTCCAGCAGGAGCTCCTGACCCTTCTCGGTGCGCAGGTTGAGAGTCACGCACTTCTTGTTGCGCGACTGCACCGGCCACCAGAGCGAACGGCCCTTGTAGCGAGTTGGGCCCCACTCGCGTAGCGGGTCGGGTTGGCCCGGTGGCTCGACCTTGACTATCTCGGCGCCCATGTCGCCTAGCAGGCGCCCGGTAAATGGCCCGGCGAGAAGCATTCCGAGCTCTATCACCCGGACGCCCGCGAGCGGGCCCACGCCGCTTTCGTCCCGACCGGCGACGTCGAAGGAAGTGGTTGCGACGTCCGTCACCCGCTGTCCTCCATCCGCGACTTGAGGAAGTCACGGGCCTCGAAAACGTGCTCCTTCATGATGAGCTCGGCCCGCTCGGAATCGCGCGCCTCCAACGCCCGCGCGAGCTGGTCGTGGTAATGCTCGGAAATGCGCTTCTGCTCACGCGGGTACCAGAAGAACGACTTGTACACGAGCGGGATCTCGACCACGTTCCGGACCATGCCGACGAGAAGATCGCTACCCGCGGCCTCGAGGATGGTGTTGTGGAAGACGAGGTTTTCGCGGATCAGGTCGGCGAGATCGTCGCCGGCATGGAGTCTCCTGAAGCGCTCATTTGATGCATGGAGATCGCGAATCCCGTCTTCGGAGATCCGTGTCGCCGCCCGGCGGGCCGCGAACCCTTCGAGGAGCGCGCGCAACTCGTACAGCTCCTCGATCTCGGCGGGCGTGTAGGCGCGGACGACGGCTCCACGATTGGGCACCGACTCGACCAAGCCCTCGCTCTGAAGCATCAGCAGCGCCTCCCGCACAGGCGTTCGGGAGATGCCGAGCTCCTGAGCGAGCTCCTCCTCCTTGAGGCGTTCCCCCGGAGCGAAGCAGCCCTCCACGATCGCCGCCCGGATGAGCTCCGTGGCTGCTGCGCTTGTGCGACGGGCGATCGGACGCTGGCCATCGTGGAGCAGCTTGGCCACGGCGGATAGCATACAATGTGCGAATCGGTCGCTTCGCGGTTCCCCCGACACCCGCGGTGAGGCGGATCTCGATCCTTTGGCTTCAAGCCCGTGCCCGCATCGACCGTGCGCTCGGCCTCGTGGGGCGTGGACGGTACCGGCTCGTCGCTCTCACCGTGGGGCCGCGGCTACCGCGGGCCGCTCTCGCGCGGGAGCGTGGCGACCGCTATTTCCGTGCGGTCCATCCGCCCGCGCGTTCCCCCAGTGGCCAGTCTGGAGAAGAGCGGGCGGCGATCCATGAGCGGGTGGCGCTCCGCTTCCACGCCGCCCTCCAGGGGCCATAGGTGGAGCGGCAGGCGATCGCGCGCGCGAAGCGCAGAGAGGAGGCGCTAGCCACACTCGAGCTGGAGCTGGAGCGCGAGGGCGCGATCATGACGCGGCTCGAGCAGGCGGTTCGCGACCTCGAGGCTTGGCGGGTGGACGAAGCCGTGTTTGCCAGGATGGACCCGGAGGACGTCGAGCTCATACGAGGGCTCGGGTTCGCTGCCCAGGAGCCCTCCGTGGAGGCAGTTACCCGGCTTGAGGCGCGCGTCACCGAGCTCGAAGCGGACCTCGCCGAAACACGCCGGCGTCAACAGGCCTATCGGGGATTCATCGAGGCGATCGATGGACCCAGTGCCCCGTGACTTAGCGCGTCGAGTGGTCCGCCAGGTGCAGCCCTGGCTAAGCCCCGACGCGCCGCCGCCCAGCACACCGATCTGCACCAGGTACTCCGGGAGTCCCCAGTATTGGCGTTCCGCGACCACAAGATCGCCCCCGCACCTCGTGCGCGAAAGATCCCGGCCGCGTGTACGGGAGGCCCTAAGCAGCGTGCGCGATGCGCGGACAATCGGCCGTCGTGACGCATTCGTTCGACGAAAGCGTCGATTTCCTTCCCCAGGAGTCAGGCGCGACCGCAGGCGCAGCAAGCACCGATTTGCAGGAAAAAACGCCCCGAGCAGGATTCGAACCTGCGGCCTACTCCTTAGGAGGGAGTCGCTCTATCCGGCTGAGCTATCGGGGCCTCATCAAAGGACGATAGCCGCATCGCCGCATCTCCAGCCAGGCCCGCGGCTTCCAGGGCGGCGCTCTCATCGAGGAAGAACTGGGCGCGGACGATGAGCCCGTCGCGCAACGTGTAGACCCACCAGCGCTGCCAGTCGACCTCGACGCCGCTCTGCCGGCCGCGGCCCCGCTCGCGGACCTGGAGGAACACGCGGTCCTCGACACCGAAAAGCCGCTCGACATCCCAGCGAAACTCGTCGAATTCGTCGAAGTACGCGTGCCAGACCCGCATCAGCGCGTCGCGTCCGTGGTATGAGCCGGCGTCGATGAGTCCCGCTGGCATGTCGAGCACGATGTCGGGATCCATGAAGGCTCGAGCACCGTCGGGGCCCTCGCGGTTGATCGCGTCGTAGCCCCGCCGAATCACGTCGACGTTCTCCTCGACAGAGCGGCTCATGCGGGCGTGAGCGCGGCCGCCGGTTTCGTCGCGAGCTCGGGGCGGAAGAGCTCGGCGGAGGCCGCCAGCTCCTCGACCATCTCCTCGGCGTCGGCCGTGCGCTCGATGCGGCGCAGGTCGTCCGCGTGGCCGCGGGTGACCGCGAGCTTCGACGCGAACAGCTTGCAGCAGTCCTCGTCGGGGAGGATCGAGATCTCGTAGGTGCCGAGCCGGCGGGCGATCTCGACGATCTCGGCCTTGTCGCGGTCGACCAGGGGACGGAGCAGGGGCAGCTCGGCCGCCTCTTCCACCACCGCGAGGTTCGGGAGGGTCTGCGAGGCGACCTGCCCGAGCGAGTCGCCGGTCACGAGGGCGTTCGCCCCCTCGCGGCGGGCCAGGGCGGACGCCACCTTCACCATCAGCCGGCGCTGCGAGAGGACCTGGAGGCGGCCCGCCCCCGCGGTGGCCAGCCGGCGTTGGGCCGGGCCGAAGGTCACCACGAAGAGGCGCGAGTCGCCCTGGAATCGGTCGAGCCGGCCCACCAGTGCATAGGCCTTGTAGATCGATTCGGGGCCCGTGTAGGGCCGGCCGCTGAAATGCACGAAGTCGCAGCGAAGGCCGCGCTTCATCATCCGATACGCGGCCACGGGCGAGTCGAGCCCGCCCGACAGGAGCACCAGCGCCCGGCCGCTCGTCCCCACGGGTAGCCCGCCGGCGCCGCGCAGGCGCTCGCCCGAAACGAGCAGCTCGTGGTGGTCGAGCTCCACGTGGAGGGTGAGATCCGGTCGCGAGAGGTCCACCTCGAGTCCGAGCCGGACCCGCACCGCCTCGCCGATCACCCGCGCCAGCTCGATCGAGCGGAGCGGATAGCTCTTGTCTCGCCGGCGGGCCCGCACCGCGAAGGTCCGCCCCGGCCGGCCGCGAAGCAGCTCCACCGCGGCGTCGGCGCCCGCGGCGGCATCGCGTTCGCAGCGCACGGCGGGCTGCACCACGCTCACACCCGGAAGAGCCAGGCAGCGCTCGACGAGCTCCTCCTGCGAGGCCCTGCTCGTAACCAGCAGGACGCCGCCTCGGTGGCGTACGTCGAGCGGCCCGAGGTCATGGGTGAGACGGCGCAGATTGCGCTCGAGTGCGCTCACGAACAGCGGGCGGTTCCGCCCCTTGAGGGCGAGCTCGCCGAACTTGAGCAAGACGCAACGATTGCCGCGCAGATCCTCCATCTGCCAGGAGAAGCTAGCGCGCGCTACTCGTCTTCGTACAGGGACTCGCGGGCGAGCTCCGCCCCGCGGGCGCCGTAGAGTCGCACCTCGACGTAATCGCCGGTGTAGTCGTCGAGCGAGACGAGCGTGAAGCGGTCCTCGACGAGCTCGCATTGGTCCGTGGTGTTGGGGCCGAGCTCGGCTGTGGCGACGGCGCCGCCCTGCACGAGCGCCACTCCCCAGACGAGCGTGATGAGGCCGCGGCGGCCCTCGGGGCCGCGCCAGTGGCCGATCTCCTGGTCCGAGAGATCGAGGGTCCAATCGGGGTTCTGCTCGGCCGTCTCGTCGGTGGAGTCCGCCACGGCCTCGAAGGCGGTGGCCTCGGCGCCCTCGTGCTCGCGCGTGTAGGAGACGTAGCCGAAGGCCTCGCCGCCGTCAGCCGTCGGCGCGGTCGCCGGAACGTAGGTTCGCCCGGCGAAGGTGCGATCGGGGAACCAGGCGATGGCGCCGATCTCCGTCTCCGCGGCGGTGGCGAAGCGCTCGCCGAGCGCCTCCGCCCAGCGCCCGTAGGGAAGCGGCTCCTGCGGGGGCTCGGCGGCGAACAGTGGGATCTGGCGC
Source organism: Thermoleophilaceae bacterium (assembly GCA_036519295.1). GTDB lineage: Bacteria > Actinomycetota > Thermoleophilia > Solirubrobacterales > Thermoleophilaceae > JACVRW01. Next base: position 14,922 of record DATDLN010000143.1, on the reverse strand, counting down.
GGAACTGGCGGCACGGCGCGCGGAACCTATACGGTCACCACCCGCAGCCGCTCCGCCGCGTCCTCGGGGGCCAGCACGTTCAGGTGCACGCCCGTACCGATCTCGAGGCCGGCAAGCTGGGCCAGGCGAGGCAGCAGCTCGATGTGCCAGCAGAAGCGCTCGGCGTCCCGCGGGGCGGTGCGCACCCACATGTTGAGCGGCGGCAGCGAGCCCAGCACGACCGCCAGGCGGTTCAGGGCCTGGTGAAGCATCCGCGCGCCGAGCGGCCCATCGTCGGAGAAGCGCGCCGTGGGCCGCCGCGGCACCACTTGGAGGTGAAACGGTACCCGAGCGCCGAAGGGACAGAGCGCGACCGCCTCGTCGTCGATCGCCACCACCCGCTCCCGGCGGCGCACCTCCTCCTGCAGAAGGTCCTCAAGCAGGTTGCGGCCGCCCATGCGATTGGAGTAGGCAGTGAAGCGCTCGCGCTCACGGGCCACTGCAGCGGGGACGAAGGGCAGCGCGTAGAGCTGGGCGTGGGTGTGAGGGAGCGAGGCGCCTGCCTCCTTGCCCTCGTTGACGATGACGTGGACGTAAGAGGCGTCGGCGTGCGCGCGCATCCGCTCGCGCCAGACGGACATGGCGGTCTCGACCTGGCCCGGCCCCAGCTCGGCCAGCGAGGAGACCGGGTCCGGCGCGTTCACGATCACCTCGTGAGCGCCCAGCGCCGGTCCGACGGCGAAAAGGTCGGGCTCGCCGCGGCCGGAGGCGAGAGGGTCCTCCCGTCCGCCCGGCTCGCCCGAGGTGAGCGCGGGATAGAGGTTGGGGACGACGCGCACCTTCCAGCCGCCGTCCTCGCGCAGCGTGTAGACCTCGGGCGGGGTCTGGTCCTCGTGACCGGCGCAGAAGGGGTCGCGCTCCGGATCGACGGGTGGCCGCGGTTCGACGTCGAGCCATGCGCCCGGCCGGGCGCCGCGCTCGCCGGCCACGATCACCTTCAGGCCCGAGAGCGGGTCGATGCGCAACTCAGGCAAGGACCTTCTCCATCGCCACGTGCTCGATTCCCTCCTCCATGAAGCGCGCACCAAGCTCGGCGTAGCCGTCGCGCTCGTACAGGGTGAGGGCGTAAGTCTGGGCGTGCAGAGAGATGCGGTCCGCGCCGCACGAGCGCGCGACCCGATCGGCCTCGCGGAGAATGGCCCCGGCCACGCCCCGCCCGCGCTCGTCGGGTTCCACGGCAAGTCGGCCCAGCCGCGCCACGCGACCGCGGAACAGTAGCCGGCAGGTGCCGATCACGCGTCCCTGGTCGACGGCGACCAGATGGACGGCCTCGGGGTCGCGCCCGTCCCGGTCGGCCTCCAGCGACACCCCCTGCTCCCCACAGAACACCCGCTCGCGGAGCTCGAGCGCGGCGGTGAGCTCTTCCTGTGTGCGTACCGTCCTGATGTCCAGGATCAGCGAGCGTAGCGTCCGATGTCGGCCGCCAACTTGGCCTCGCTCGAGTACCCACCCTGGTGGACGTAGGCCAGCTTCCCCTTGGAGTCGTAGAACGCGGTGCTGGGGAAGGCCTGCACGGCGTTGAACACCGCGGCGATCTCGAGGTTCGGATCTTTGTAGGAGGGGAAGGGCACCGGATAGTCGGCGAGGAAGTCCCGCGCATCGCCGTCGTTGTCGTTCGAGTCGACCCCGACGAATCCAACCTTCTTGGCGCGTTTTGTCGCCTGTCTCTGGAAGAACGGAAACTCGAAACGGCAGGGCCCGCACCACGAGGCCCACTTGTTGACGACGACCGGATAGCCGCGCAGCCGCTCCAGACGCTTTTCGAAGGCGTCGGCGCCCCCGTCCAGCAGCTGATTTGCCTGCGAATGGAGCTTCGCGATCGGGGCGGGCGCGCCCGCCAGCTTGGAGGGCTGTACCGCGGCGCTCGGCGGCTGGTCGTCGGAGCCGCAGGCCGCGAGCGCAGCGCAGACGCAGACCCAGGCAACGGCGACGGGGCGCACGCGGCGAAGAATGGCACACCGATTTTCGCGTTCGTGTGCTGTAATACGTACACGCCGTCCGTCCCCATGGACTTGGCGTGCCCGCCGCTCGCGGGACTGTCAGAGCGGCAAGGGCACTGACGGGCGGACCCCGCTGACGCCGCGGCGATTCGTCGGCTGAAGCTAGGCCCGTCCCTCCCCCTAACCAGAACGCCTTACCGTGGCTGAGAGAAGCTCCGTGGTCGATGCCTCGCCGGTTTCCGGCGACGATCTGAAGCGCGCGCAGGACTTTGCGCGCGAACCCTTCGTGCTCGAAGGCGAGACGCTCGAGGCCGCGCTCGCCCCCGGGAGCGCGCGCCGCGCCGCGTTCGACGACGCCCTGGCGGAGATCGCGGCGGGCCGCAGCGAGCCGTCGATCGAGTGGCGCCGCAAGTACTCGCTCATGCTCGGGCTCGAGCGGCTGCTGTGCGAGGAGGAGCCGCATCTGGCGGACGGGGCCGTGCTGTCCGCCCATCAGGTCGACGCTCTCTCCGGCACGCTGGTGGCGCTCACCTCCGAGGTCCAGATGGCGGCCGCCCGCAGCAACGGCCGGGGCCCGGTGGAGGAGCTGCCCTCGGGTGAGGTCGAGATCGAGGGGGACGAGCTGATCGAGGAGGAGCCGCTCGACTGGGATCCCGCCGAGGAGGCGGAGGAGGAGGCGGCCGCGGACACCCACGTGGACGACCCGGGGTCGGGTAGGCGCTTCTGGTTCGAGCACGCCACGGGGGCGGGCAAGACGGTGGCTGCGCTGGGCTTCGTGGAGGCGTCGCGCACCGGCGGCATCCTGATCCTCACGCATCGCCGCAACCTGGTCGACCAGTTCCTGGGCGAGCTGCGCGATCGCGGCTACCGCCAGCGCGTCTCGGGGCCGCTGCTGAAGAACGGGACCGGAGAGCCGCCCGCGGGTGGTCCGGTGACGGTTGAGACTTACCAGTGGTTCGTCCGCAACGCCGGCAAGGTCTCCGACGTGTACACGATCGTCATCTGCGACGAGGCCCACACCGCCCTCGGCGAGAAGACGAGCGCCGCGATCCGCCAGTGGATCGGCCCGGTGTTCATCGGGATGACCGCCACGGGCGCCCTGATCGCCCGCCACGTGACGGACCTCTTCCCCACTCAGACTTCGCGTTTCGACCTCGCACAGGCGGCCCGGCGCGGCGTGATCGCCCCGCTTCGGTGCGTGCGCATCCCGCCCGGCGTTGGGGTGCGCTCGATCGCGAAGGTGCCGCTTCGCCGCGGCGAGGTGGATCAGGACTTCGACCAGGAAGAGCTGGCTGCCCTGCTCGACCAGACGCCATTCAACGTCGCCGTGGCCGACCTCTACAAGACGCGCTTCAAGGATCTCCCGGGGGTCGTCTACTCCGCCGGGGTGAAGCATGCCCACAACGTGGCAAAGGCGTTCAAGGAGGTGGGCATCAAAGCGAAGGCGGTCTCCGGCGAGACCCCCAAGCGCGAGCTCACCCGCACCCTGGCGGCCTACGAGCGCGGCGAGATCGACGTGCTCGTGAATGCCCAGCTGCTGGCGGAGGGCTGGAACTCGCCGCGAGCGACAGTTTGCATGCACCTCGCCCCCACCGCCTCGAAGCGTGTGTACCAGCAGCGGGTCGGCCGCGTCACACGGCGCACCCCCGGCAAGGAGGCGGGGATCATCGTCGACTTCGTGCACCCCGCCACTCCCAACGACGATCCAGTGGTGACCCTCCACTCGCTGCTCGACCGTGACGTCTACCGCGGCGGCGCGATCGTCGTCGGCCCGGTGCGGCGCGGCCGCGGCCGCCGGCTGCGTGTGGAGCGGCGCGTCGTGCCGGTCACGGCGGACCCGCAGCGGCGCGCTCAGGTCTTCGAGCGCGAGCTGTGGCGTATCGCGGTCGAGCACCTCACCTGGGGCGAACAGCAGGCGTGGGCGATGCTCGCCGGCGCTCGGGTCGCCTCGAACAACTGGCGCCGCGCCAAGGCGATGCTGCACTTCGACACGACCGGCGAGCTGCGGCGCGTGTTCCTGGTGACGTGCCTGCGGCGCAACCGCAACACGCAGCTGCGCCTGCGGGCGCTCGGGGAGGTCGGCAACCTGCGCGACCCCGAGGCGTTCGACGACGCGGTCGAGATCGTCGGCAGCTGGTCTCGCGACGAGCGCCGCGAGGGTGTGAAGGTGCTGCTGCAGGCGCTGACGGAGAAGCAGATCGGCCGCCGCGACCAGGCCGCGCGCTGGCTCTGGCACCTGGCCGAGTACAGCCGCGAGGTGCACGAGGAATACGCGGTGCAGCGCTGGCCGGAGACGAAGCGCCTCCTGGGGCTGCTCGTGAACTCGGCCGGTGCCGCGCACGCCCGCAACGCCCGCCGGCTGGTGCAGGCCGCGCGTAAGCAGGACCGTCGCCTCTCGGCGGCGCTGCTGGCGGCCGCGCTGGCGCACACGCCGGAGGCCCAGCAGGTCCTGGACGGAGCGCGGATGCGGATGGCGCGCAAACCGAGCGCGCTGGCGCGCGAGCTGCTGCGCAACTTCCCGAGGGGCAAGCGCCGCCGCGGCGGCCGCCGCCGCAAGCGGAAGGGAGCGGGGGAGGCCGAGGGTGCGCAGGAGGCCGCGAGCCAGGCGCAGGCGAATGGCGCCGCGGCGCCGGGGGAGGACGCCCAGCCCGAGGAGGGCGGCGAGGAGGCCGGAGAGCGCGACGCCGCCTGACCGCGGCGCCCGCCGTGACCAGCGCCGAATTGCTGGCGCGCCAGGACGAGGCCTTCGAGCGGACGGGCGAGCTCGACTGGTCGATTGTCGCGCCTGACTTCGAGGTCCACGACCACGAGCTGCCCGACTCGGCCGTGCACCACGGCCGCGAGGGGTGGCGTCGCTGGGTATCGGACTGGCGAGAGGCGTTCGAGGACTACAGCCTCGAACCCTGGAGCGGGTCGAGGTCGACGAAGCCAGGATCCTTCGCGCCCACCGGCTGCGGCCGGACCAGCGGCGTGGCTCGAGCGCGCCGACGCCCTGCTATGGACGTTCAGCGGCGAACGGCTCGTGAGGATGGACTACTACCCGAACTACCGATCGAGCGCGATTCGGTTCGACGCTCCCGGCGCACGGTAGGCAGCACGGGATGGGCGGCCAGAGGGTCTAGCCAACTCCCCCGCCCACGCTCGCGCGTGGCAGCGCCTCCGCCGGGGCATGCCTCTCGAAGCGGACGAGCGTACGTCCGTTGCCGTTCTGCACTTCGAGGCGATCGACGACGGCCGCGATGATCGGGATGCCGCGCCCCGACGTTGAATCGATTGGCGTGGGCTCGAGAGTGCTGTTGAACACTCCGCAGTCGGTCACCTCCACGCGCAGCCCACCCGGGCAGGGCTCGGTGGTGAGCAGGATGCATTCGTTGGCCCAGGCCCTGCCGTGCTGGATGGCATTTGCGAAGGCTTCGCTCGTGGCGAGCATCAGGTCCCACGCGCGCTCGCCGTCCAGGCCCACCTCGTCGGCCGCGTCGCGAACGATCGAGCGAGCCACCCGCGCGCTGACGGGCACGGCCGGAAGCCACGTTTCGTGTCTCATGATCTTGCTCGCATTCCGTGGGGACCGTCCCTGCCGGCGGGCCCGGCTCCGGGGACGACCACCGCCAGAGCGATCGTTGTCGCTCTCATCGAAGTTGCTCCTCCTGTGCGTCTTGGGGCTACGCAGCCGGGGATTCGAGAGCCCCGGCCCGGATGGATCGCTCGGGCGGAGGCGCTAGCCGGGGCGCTCGAGCGGCGCGACGAGGGCCACCGTGTAGCGGCCGCCCGGCGGCAGGTGGAGGCGCGCGCGGAGCGCGGGAAGCATGAGGCCGATCAGCAGCATCGTGAGCGACGCCACGGCCGCGAAGAGGAAGCCTCCGCCCGGACTCGCGGTGGCGGACCCAGGGGCGGGGGACCACGGCGCGGGCGGGGGCTCATCCGAGCCACGACGGTCGCGCGGATCGGTCTTCTCTGGACGGGCGCCGCCCCGCTGGGGCGGGCTCGCGGCCGCCGGGGGCGGGGAGACCGCCTGGGCGGGTTGCACCGCTGCGTATACGAGACTCGCGGGGGCGGGAGAAGGGGCCGGCGCCGTCGCCACCGCCGGACTGGAAGGCAGGGGCAGGTTGAGTCCCCTGAACTGCTCGAGCTCCTGGAGGAGCAGCCGCACCTCGGCGCCACGCGCCCCCGACTGCTGCAGCGCGGTGATAAGGCCCGCGGCCGTGACACGCACGCCGCGGAGATCGCCGCTGACGCGGTCAAGGAGCTGCCTCAGATGCGGGCTCAGCCGGCCCGCGGCGTCGAGGCTCGCTTCGAGTGCAGCCAGCATCGGGGCGATTCGCACCAGACTCGTGCGCAGGCCGATCAGGCGGCTCTTCGGAGGCGGCGTGCCCTCCGCGAGCCGGTGCCGCAGATCGCCGATCTTCCCCTGCACGTCATGGAGGCGGCGTCCAACCTCGGTGAGCAGCTGCTCGAGGCCGTCACCGGGCTGGGTCGCGGCGGACGCCGTGGAAACCACCGCGAGAGGGCTGGGCTTGATCGGGGCCGGGACCGAGACCGGGGCGGTCGCCCCGGGCTCGGGGGCCTGCGCCGTCGAAGGCTCCCCGCCGGACGCCCCGGGCGCAAAGGCGGACGCCTGGTCCGCTGCCGGCGCTGATGGCGCGGGAGGGGTTTCGTTCAGGCGCTGTGGGGCAGGGTCGCCTGGCCCGCTCCGCGACGGGGGCGTAATGGGGACAGTGTCTTGTCCGCTCGCCGGCGTAGTCGGCGGGGTAATCGTCAGGCTCGGGTTCGGGCCGATCTCCTCTTGCACGGGGGGCGTCTGCACGGGGGCGGGGTCCGGCGTCACCCTCGGGATCGAGGTGTCCCCCGAAGGGGTGGCTACTGCGCCGCCGCCTTCGCCCTGCGAGCTCGCCTGGGAGGAGGTGTCCTGGACCGAAGTCGCGGTCGCCGCGGACGTTGCCTGGGCGGGATCGGACGCCGGATCGCCGGTGTCGGCGCGCGCGTCGCTGCACGCAATGGCGAGCAGCGCCGTCGCGACGAGCGCCGCGACCCGGAACGTGATGCGGTCCATAGGCTGGGAACATTTTCGCACGATGGGAACCCTCCAGGTCACCAATTTGCGCATTCCCTTGATTACGCAGGCACCGAGTTGCGTAAAGGTCCTAGCGGAGCAGGTGGATTTCGCCTGCTTCCAGGGAAATTCGGCCATTTTCCACGTCCACCAACAGCGCCCCAGAGTCGTCGATTCCGGCCGCGGTGCCCTCTCCGGAGGCCCAGCGCACCCTCTCGCCGCGGATCGCGTCGCGCCGACGCCAGGCTTCGACCACGGCGGGGTGCGGGGCCGCGAGCCAGCGGTCCAGTGAAGGCAGAATCGCGCCGAGGATCGCCTCGACGTCGGTGTCGATCCCCGCGAGGCGCAGCGAGGTGGCCACGTCCTGGAGCTCGGCGGGGAACTCGGTGGTCCGCACGTTGAGACCCACCCCCAGCACCGCCCAGCCCTGTTGGGGCCGCCCCTCGAGCAGGATTCCCGCCAGCTTGCGGCGGTCGAGCCACACATCGTTCGGCCATTTGATCGCACAATCGGCGGGCAACGCCTCGCAGATCGCCACGGCCGCCGCCAGGGGCAGGATCTCGGCCGGCTCGCGCACGACCAGTGACATCAGCAGCGCCGAGCGGGGCGGCGCCGTCCAGACCCGGCCCTGGCGTCCGCGACCCGCGCTCTGCCCGTCCGCCGTCACCAGGGTCCCGTGAGGGGCGCCGCCGGCGGCCAGCTCCTTGGCGCGCTCGTTGGTGGAATCGGTCAGCCGCCAGTGGGCCCGCGGCGTGCCGATCATCGCGGTCGCAGGCGCACCTCGACGTCGGGGCGCAGCGCGAGTGTCGCCGCGGCGTCGCCTCGGTTGATCGCGACGGCGAGCGTCCGGTAGGCGTCCTCGTAAACGATCAGCTCGCCCGGCTTGACGTCGGCGAACGTCTGGGCATAGGTGGCGAGGTAGCGCTCGCCCCCTACCTCCAGCTCGACGGCGCTCCCGAGGGTGATGTCGGTGCCCGCGAGGTCGTCGTGATCCACGTTCAGGCCCGCGTTCCCGAAGCGGTCCACGACCAGGGCGTGGGCGACGATCCCGCCATCCTCGCGCCGAGGTTTCGGCAGATCGACGGTGGCGAGCGCGTCCGGCTCGAGCGGGTCGCCGGCATCGGCCAGCTCGGCGCCCGAAGCGAGACGCGCCGCGACGGGCGCAAAGATGTCGCGGCCATGGAAGGTCGCCGATACGGGCTCGAGCCGGTGCGGCGATCGCGTCACGTCCGCTGCCATGTCGACCCCACCGCAGCGCGCCCAGGCGAGGCTGAGCACGCCGTTGTCCGGTCCCACCAGGATCCGGCCGTCACCCGTGCGGAGGGCGACGGCGCGGCGCTCAGTGCCCACTTGGGGGTCGACAACCGCCACGTGCACGCCGACCGGCATGTAGGGCAGCGTGTTGCGCAGCACGATCGCCCCCTCACGCACCGCGTAGCGGCGGATGCCGTGGGTGATGTCGACGATCTGGGCCTGCGGGTCGATCGAGCGGATGACACCGTGGCAGACGCCCACGAAGTCGTCGTCGCGGCCGTAGTCGGTTAGCAACGTGACGATCACGCCGCCGGAACCCTCCGTGCCGCAACGTCCGCTGTCAAGGCGTCCACGAGACCCTCGACGTCGTGCCGCTCCGCCTCCACGTGCACCTCGAGGCCGCGCTCGCGGGCGGTGGCGCTCGTTATCGGCCCGATCGAGGCGACCCGTGCCGAGTCGGGCACCCGGCTGCCCGACTCCAGCAGGAAGCGGACGGTCGAGCTGGAGGTGAACGTGACATACCCCGCCCGCGCGAGCGCAGCCCGCTGTGCGTCGGAGAGCGGCTCCGCCACCGTGTCGTAGAGCGGGACCACGTCGACCTCGGCCCCACGCGCCCGAAGCGCGTCGGGAAGCACATCGCGGGCCTCCGATGCGCGGGCGATCAGCACTCGCCTCCCCTCCACGGGCACGGACTCCAGCGCGTCCACGAGCGCCTCGGCCACCGAGCGCTCGGGCACGATTTCGGCGCGGATTCCGTGGCGGGAGAGCTCGGCAGCCGTTCCCGGGCCGATCGCGGCGAATGTGGCGCCTGCGAACGCGCGAGCGTCGTATCCGGCCCCGTCCAGCGCCTCGAACAGCAGCCGCACGCCGTTCGGGCTCGTGACGCAGACGACTCCGTAGCCGCTCGGATTCGGCAGCTGCACAGCGCGCGGCACGATCCGGATCGCCGGCGTCTCGACGACCTCGGCTCCCAGATCGCGGAGCCGAGCCGCCAGGCCGCTGGCCTGCGCGCGGGCGCGGGTCACGGCCACAACCTCGCCGTGGAGCGGGCGTCGCTCCAGCCAGGCGATCGTGTCGTGGAGCGCGGCCACGGGGCCGATCACGGTGACCGCGGGCGGTCCGATGCCGGCGGCCTCCGCGCGCTCGGCGATATCGGAAAGCGCGCCGGTGACGATGCGCTGCCCCGGCTCGGTTCCGCGCTCCACCACTGCAGCCGCCTCGGTGGGGTCGCGGCCCGCGGCGGCCAGGCGCTCCGTCACGAGCGTCAGGTTTCGCACCCCCATGTACACCACCAGCGTTCCCGGGAAGCTCGCGAGCGCGTCCCAGTCGAGCGCCGAGTCCGGCTTCTCGGGATCCTCGTGACCCGTCACGAAGGCTACGGCCGACGCGGCGTCGCGGTGGGTGACCGGGATCCCGGCGTAGGCCGGCGCGGCCACACCGGCCGTCACGCCCGGCACGACCTCGAACGGCACCCCCGCGGCGGCGAGGGCCTCGGCCTCCTCGCCGCCGCGCCCGAACACGAACGGGTCGCCGCCCTTCAGCCGCACCACGCGTTTGCCGCCCCGGGCGAGGTCCACCAGGAGGGAGTTGACCTCGTCCTGGGTCATGGCCGGGTCCCCCGGCCGCTTGCCCACGTAGCGCAGCTCGGCGCCCTCGCGCGCGCCGTCTAGGGCGCCCGGTGGAACCAGCCGGTCGTAGAGGATGACGTCGGCAGCTGTGATCAGCTCGAGCGAGCGGCGGGTCATCAGGCCGGGGTCCCCGGGCCCGGCGCCCACCAGGTAGACGATGCCACCGCCCATGTCGCGAACGCTAGTCGCCGTTGCGGGGCAAATGGACCGCGGTTTGGCCGAGCGCCTACGCGGCGGCCTGCTCGGCCGCGTCGAGCAGCTCACGCGCCCCGGCCAAATCCAAGCGCTCCGCTACGGCGCGACCCAGCGCGGCGGGCGAATCGGGGTTGCCCTCGCGGACGTCACGGATCCAGTGGGAGCCGTCCGGCATGCCGGCGAAGGCCGTCAGCCCCAATGTGCCGTTCTCCAGCTCGGCGTGAGCTCCTATCGGCGTCCGGCATGTGGCGCCAAGCCCCTCCACCAGCGCCCGCTCGGCGGTCAGGCAGGCCAGGGCGGCGCGGTCGGTCAGCGCGCCCGCCGCGGCCGCCGCGCGGGTGTCGTCGCCGCGCGCCTCGAGTGCCAGGCAGCCCTGGCCGGGCGCTGGAACGAGCTCGGGGAGACGCGTCCCCTCCGCCCCTCGGCCAAGGCGGTCGAGACCCGCCTGTGCCAGCACGATCGCGGCGAAGTCACCGTCGGCGAGGCGCCGCAGACGGGTGTCCACGTTGCCGCGCAGCTCGCGCACCTGGAGGTCCGGGCGCAGCGCAAGCAGCTGCGCCCGCCGGCGCAGGCTGCTCGTCCCGACGGCGGCGCCTTCGGGAAGCTCGCCGAGCGAGGAGGCCCCGCAGAGCGCGTCGCGCGGGTCCGCGCGCTCCGGCACGCCGACTATCGAGAGGCCGGGCGGCAGCTCCGAGGGCACGTCCTTGGCGGAGTGCACGGCCAGATCGACCTCGCCGGCCAGGAGGGCCTCCTCGAGCTCCTTGACGAAGCGGGATTTGTCCATCTCGGCACCCCCGAGCCGATCCCCGGAGGTCGCGATCGGCACCAGCTCGACCTCGTCGCCGAGTGCTGCCGCGACGATGCGGGCCTGCGCGAGCGCCAGCGCGCTGCCGCGCGTGCCGAGTCGGATCACCGACGCGAGGCGCGCCGGCGTGCGTCGAGCTGCGTGACCTTCGCACGCTCCTCGTGCGGCGCCAACGCGGCGTCGAGACCGAAGAGCTCTCGGAGCGCGTGCACGTATCGGTAGGAGGTCTGCTCCCCGGCCGATCCCTTGAGCCGAAGCGTCGGCTCGTGCAGCAGGCGCCTGACCACTGCCCGCGCCAGAACCTCCACACGCTCGCGGTCGGCCTCGGACAGCGACTCCCAGCGCGGCTCGTTCTCGCGCAGCACATGATCGACGACCTCCTCACCCCGCTGCCTCAGCGCGGAGATCGTGGGCACGACGTCGAGGCTCTCGAGCCAATCCCCGAAGCGCTCCACCTCCTCCCGAACGAGTGCGCGGGCCTCCTCGATCTCCGCCTCGCGCCCGCTCATGTTCTCGGCCACGGCCCGCTGGAGATCGTCCATGTCGTACAGGGCGACCTCGGGGCAGGCGCGCACATCAGGCTCGATGTCGCGCGGCACGGCCAGGTCGATCAGCACCAGCGGCCGGTCCATGCGCAGGGCCGCGACGTGTTCGAGCTCCTCCCGACCCACGATCTGATGCGGCGCGCCGGTGGAGCTCACGACGATGTCGGCGCGCTCCAGCTCCTGAGGCAGGGTCTCGAACGTGACCGCCCGCCCGTCGTAGCGCTGCGCCAGCTCGCGGGCGCGCTCGTAGCGGCGGTTGGCGACGAACAGGGCCTCGACCCCGCGCTCGTGCAGGGTGCGCACGGTGAGCTCGGCGTTCTCGCCGGCGCCGATCACGAGCGCACGCCTGCCCTCGAGCTCGCCGAGGAAGTCGGCGGCGAGCTGCACGGCCACGGACGAGACGGACACGTTCGAGCGCGCGATCCCGGTCTCGCTGCGCACGCGCTTGCCCGCCGCGAGCGCGTCACGGAAGAGACGGTTCGAGACCGGACCCGTCACGCCCTCGACCAGCGCGAGCTCGTAGGCGCGCTTCACCTGCCGTTGGATCTCGGTCTCGCCGACGATCATCGAGTCGAGTCCGGAGGTCACCGAGAAGAGGTGCTCGACGGCCTCGTCGGCGCGCAGCGAGTACATCGCCTCGAGCAGCTCCGACGGGCGCAGGCCGGCCTGGCGCGAGAGGATCCCGAGCACCTCGGTCTCGGCCTCATCCGCGTCGGTCGTGACGAGATACAGCTCCGTGCGGTTGCAGGTCGACAGCGCGGCGGCCTCCTGCACGTCGTCGTGGCCGGTCAGCTCGGCGAGGACGCGCGAGGCGCGTCCCGCCGGCAGCGCCAGTCTCTCGCGCAGCTCGATCGGCGCGGTCTTGTGTGAGGCGCCCACTGCGAGGATCTCGGTGGTCATTCGCCGTCCTCGGAGGTCAGCTCGGTGAGCTCTCGGTCGATGCGCGCGATCTTCGCTCCGATGATCGCCACGTACACCACCACGAGCGTCAGGAACACGACGTAGGCGCCGGCCACGTACTTGCCCGCCTCGTCCAGCGGCAGCGCCGGCATCAGGTGGTCACCACTACGCGGCCACCGTCTCTCGCTCCGCCAGCTTCCGCTTCAGCCGCTTCAGCTGCATGGACGCGTGCTTCGAGATCAGCTCGAGCTTCCAGAGCGTCACGAACAGCAGGGCCATCGCGAGCAGCGACACCAGGAACGTGAGCCGCATCTCGCCGGGCAGGTTGCCTCCGGTCTGCGAGAGCACGCGCGGATGCGTGTAGGCCTCCGCCATGCGCACGGCAGCGAAGTTGAGCGGCACGAAGGCGCCGGCGGCGATCGCGAACACCGACGAGTACCGGGCCTGGCGCTCCCGGTCCTCGATCGAGAAGCGCAACGGGTAGTAGACGCAGTAGAGGAGGACGACCACGAGGAACGAGACCAGGACCGGCTCGTCCCAGACCCACCAGTGGCCCCATGACGCCCTGGCCCAGATCGCACCCGTCGCGAGCACGCCGACGCCCAGGATGATCGATATGTGGATCGCGACGTACGAGCGCAGGTCCCAGGAGGAATCGCCCGAGCGCAGGTATGCGATCGCCATGATCCCGCCCGCCACGAAGCCGCAGAGCGAGACGATTGCCATCGGCACGTGCACGTAGAAGATCTTCTGGACGAAGCCCTGGTCCGCGTCGAGAGGGGCATAGAAGAAGACGAGCGCCATCGCCGTCGCGAGCGTCACGACGGTGGCGGCGGCCAGCGGTTTGAAGCCCTTCGAATACATCAGTCCTCGAGCAGGTAGTCGAAGACGGCGACTGAGAGAAGCACGAACACCACATCGTAAAGCGTGAGCAGCCCGAGCCAGCGCCCCAGGTCCTCGGGCGCCTGGTCCTGGCGAAGGAGCGGCTCGGTGGCCTGCGCGCAGGCGATCAGGACCGGAACGAGAAGCGGCAGGAGGAGAATGGGCACGATCAGCTCGCGGGCGCGCGTCTCGGCGGCCAGCGCGGCCACCAGCGCTCCCACGGCCGCGATCCCGAGGTCGCCGAGGGCGAGGATCGCGAGCAGCTCCGGCAGGGCGCCGCCGAGGCCGGGACCGAGCAGCAGCAGGCCGAAGGCCGGCACCGCGACGACCTCGACCGCCGCCAGGAACAGGAACAGCGCCGCCGCCTTTGCGAGGAAGAGCGAGGTGCGGTCGACGGGGGCGAGCAGCAGGCCGTCGATCCCGCCCTGCTCGCGCTCGGCCGCGAACAGGCGGCTCACCCCGATCACCGCGGCCAGGAGCAGGGTGACCCAGAGCACGCCGGATGCCAGCTCGCCGTCCAGCGAGTCGCGGTCGAGGCCGAAGTGGAACAGCACGTAGACGGTGAGCGTGAAGAGCGTCATCGCCGGCACCGACTCCTTCGTGCGTAGCTCGAGCCGGATGTCCTTGCGCAGGATCGTTCCCGCCGCGCCGATCACCTATAGAGCTCCCGCGCCGCCGGGGCCTCGACCGCCCCCGCGAACATCTGGCGACCGCCCCTCAGGCCCAGAGCGAGATCGGCTTCGGCCAGCGCCCCATCCACGTCGTGGCTCACGAGCACTCGGGTTCGTCCCGAGCCGCGCCCGATGAGCGGCTCGAGCAGCTCCGCGGCGGCGGGATCCAGATGCGCGCGCGGCTCGTCGAGAAGGAGCAGTGGCGGATCGTGCAAGACGGCGCGGGCGGCCGCGAGGCGCTGCACCATGCCGCGCGAGAGGTCGCGCAGTGGGTCGTCGGCGCGGCGGTCCATTCCCACGGCGGCGAGCACCTTCTCCACACGCAAGCCGTTCACCCCGTGCAGGCGGGCGTGGTAGCGGAGGTTCTCGCGCCCGGTCAGGTCGCGGTAGAGGAGCGGCTCGTGGCCCAGGTAGCCAACCTGCCCGGGCACCTTCCAGCGCTCGCGCGGCAGCTCCGCGTCAAGCACGCGCGCGCTGCCGGCGTGTGGGCGAAGGAGGCCGGCGAGCACACGCAGCAAGGTGGTCTTGCCTGCGCCGTTCGCGCCCAGCACCGCGAGAGTGGCACCGCGCGGGACGCTCACGGTGACGCCGGTGAGTGCCACCCGCTCGCCGTAGCGCCGCTCTACGCCCTCCAGCTCGATCGCCGGGTCCATGGGCGGCGAAGCCTAAGCCGCAAGCAGCCGGCTCGGCCGGGTGCGCGCGAACGCCTAGCCGCAAGCAGCCGGCTCGGCCGGGTGCGCGCGGACGCCTATGCTGGGGAGGTGGCTCGTCTGGTGGGCATCAACCACGTGGTGCTGGAGGTCGACGACCTCGAGCAGGCGCTCGACTTCTACGGGCGCGTCTTCGAGCTCGAGTTTCGGGGGCGCCTCCGCGGCATGGCCTTCCTCGACATGGGCGACCAGTTCCTGGTGCTGTCAGAGGGGCGCTCGCAGCCGCCGGACGGGTCGCGGCATTTCGGCCTCGTCGTGGACGACCGCGACGAGGTCCGGCGTCTGCTCGAGGAGGCGGGGGCG
>DATDLN010000142.1:0-11611 GCA_036519295.1 Thermoleophilaceae bacterium | reverse complement strand
CTAGGGGCGGTTCCCCGCGCGTCAGGTGAGCGCGAAGCCGATCGAGAGTGCCACACCGACGACGAGGCAGTAGATCGCAAACGGGGTCAGGCGGTTGGTCTCGAAGTATCGGAGCAGGAAGCGAACCGCGAGGTACGCGGTGGCGGCGGCGCACAGCGCGCCGACGAGTGCCTGGCCTCGCACGCCGTCGCCCTGCGAGCCGAGCAGCTCGGGCAGCTTGAGCACGCCGGCGGCGCCGATGATCGGCGTCGCGAGCAGGAACGCGAAGCGGGCGGCTTCCTCGTTTGACAGCCCGACGAGCAGACCACCGCCCATGCTGGCGCCCGAACGCGAGAAGCCGGGGATGAGCGCCAGGGCCTGGGCGCTGCCGACGCCGAGCGCCTCGCGGAAGTCGAGCGTACGGGCGATCACCCTGTCGGAGCGAATCCCCGCCTCGGAGCGAACCGGCGCCAGGCGGCGAAGCCGCTCGGCCCCGTAGAGCAGCAGGCCGTTGCAGGCCAGGAAGGCGGCCGCCGCCTGCGGCGAGGCGAAGAGGTCGCGCAGCTCGTGCTCGAGCGCCAGCCCGAGCAGGCCGGCCGGGATCGTGGCGACGACTATCAGCCAGCCAAGCCTGGCATCCGTGTCCCCGGCGGCCATCCCCCGGTTGCGCAGCGAGCGCGCCAGGCCCTTGAGGATGCGTTTCCAGTCCTCGCGGAAGAAGCCGACGAGTACCAGCGCGGTGGCCACGTGGGTTGCCACCAGGAAGCTGAGGAAGTAGTCGTCGTTCTGGTGGATGTCCCAGCCGAGCAGCCGCGGCACCACGACGCTGTGCCCGAGGCTCGATATCGGGAAAAGCTCGGAGAAGCCCTGCAGCGACCCGAGCGCGACGGCCTGTAGGTAGGAGATCGGGGCCATGCCGGACGACCAGGCGGTCGGTAAAGCGCGCTACATCTCCAAAGTAACACGCTTTACACTGCCCGCGCTTGTGAGCCGCTGGCTGTTGCTCACCTACCGCCTGCCGTCCGGAGAGTCCCGAGAACGGGTGGCCGTGTGGCGGGAGGTCCGTCGCTCCGGTGCGCTCCACCTCCAGCAGTCCGTCGTCGCGTTTCCGGACGTCGAGTCCTTCGGGACGGCGGTCGAGCGCCTGCGCGCGGCGGTCTCGGAGCTCGGCGGGCACACGCTCGTTCTCCGCGGGGAGCCCGTCGCCGAAGCCGATCGCGAGCGGCTCGAGCACGCCTGGGAGGAGGCGCGCAGCGCCGAGTACGGCGAGCTGATCTCCGAGTGCGAGAAGTACCTCGTCGAGATCGAGCACGAGTTCGAGATCGAGAAGTTCACCCTCGCCGAGCTCGACGAGGAGGAGGCCGAGTTCGAGAAGCTTCAGCGCTGGCGCGAACGGATCCGTGCGCGGGACGTCTTCGGGAGCCCGACCGCCGCGGCCGCAGACGCCGCAATCGAACGGGTGGCAGAAGCGTTTGCCCGCTACTCGCAGGCAGTGTTCGAGCACACAAGGCCGTAACCGCTACGCGGCTGCTGGAAGGCGGTCGGGCAGCGGGACCAATGTGAACTCGGCCGGGTCGAGCACGCGCGTGCGCTCGACATACTCGCGCATGTAGCCCGGCCAGTTGGTGACGATCCGGCCGCTCGAGTCTCGGTACCACGAGTTGCAATGCGTCCACGCGGTACCGGCGAAGCCCGCCTGGACCTCGCGGTCGCTCGCCTCCTCGACCTCGGGTCGGACCTCGAGCGCCGCGACCCCGCGGGCGCGGACCAGCTCGAGGGCCTGACGCAGATAGGAGGCCTGGGCCTCGTGGTAGAGGATGATCGACCCGCCGGAGGTGTTCGTGTTGGGCCCGTACACGAGGAAGAGCGACGGAAAGCCGGGCACGGTGATCCCGAGGTGGGCGTGCGGGCCATCCGCCCAGGCTTCGCGCAGCGTGCGGCCGCCCGAGCCGGAGATCTCCATTGGGAACATGAAGTCGGTGGTCCGGAAGCCCGTCCCGTAGACGATGCAGTCGAACTCGCGCTCGGTGCCGTCGGCGGTCGCGATGCCCTTGGACGTGAACCGCGCGATGTCGTCGGTCACCAGCTCGACGTTCGGCCGCTGAAGCGCGGGAAGGAAGTGCGAGCTGAAGAGCACGCGCTTGCAGCCGAACGTATACCGGGGCCAGACCTTTCTCCGCACCTCGGGATTCCTCAGCTGACGGCGCATGAACAGCGCGGAGCGCGCGTGGCCGATACGCCCCCAGGTTCGCGGGTGGCGGATCATCAGGGTGAGGCTCTCGGCGTAGCTGAAGATGAAACGCCGACGCAGGGCCTGGACGCCGGGAACCCACCGGACGATCGCCTTGAAGAGGCGGGGATATGGGCGGTTCCCGCGGGGCAGGAACCAGTTGGCGGTCCGCTGGAAGACGATCAGCCGGTCGACCTCGCGGGCGATCTCGGGCACGAACTGCACTGCGCTCGCGCCGGTCCCGACCACGGCCACGCGCTTGCCCCGCATGTCGTAGCCGTGGTCCCACTCGGCCGAGTGGAAGCTGTGCCCCGCGAAGCTCTCCCGCCCCTCGACGCGAGGGTACGCGGCCCGGTGCAGCTGACCGGTCGCCACCACCACGGCGTCGGCCCCCCAGGAGCGACCATCGGCGCTCTCCACGGTCCACCGGCGCGCGTCCTCGTCCCACGCGCACGAAGTCACCTCGGTTCGCGGCACGACACGCTCGTCGACCCCGAACTCTCGGGCCACCGACCGCAGGTACGCCAGGATCTCCGCCTGGGGCGAACACAGCCGCGACCAGTGGCGGCGCTGGGCGAACGAGAACGAATAGAGGTGGCTCGGCACGTCGCAGGCCACCCCGGGATAGGTGTTGTGGTACCACGTGCCGCCGAAATCGTCTGAGCGGTCGAGAATCGTGACGTCCCGGAAGCCGTGCCGCCGCAACTCGATCGCTGCTCCGATGCCGCCGAAGCCGGCCCCGACGATCACGACCTTCAGCTTGCGAGTCGCTGACACGTCCTGAATCTAAGCGACGGGGGCGCGCCCGGCGCCAGGCAGTGGTCCGATCTTGACCACCGCACGCCGGCGCTCGTATAGCTTTCGCCGTGGATAGGAGGTGGACCATAGGCGCGCCCGCGCGTGGTGCGATCCGGGTCGTCCTGCAGGCGGCGCTGCTCGCGCTGCTGGTGCTCTGCGCGGCCGCCGGTCCTGCGACGGCGGCGCCGGGTGACCTCGACACGAGCTTCGGCGGCGATGGCACCGTCGTGAGCACGTTCTCCGAGCCGTCGAGCGGCAACGCGGTCGCCGTGCAGCCCGACGGGTCGATCGTCGTCGCTGGCGGCTTCGGCTTGAACGGCCCGCCGGCGTTCGCGGTGGCCCGCTGGCTGCCGGACGGCACGCCCGATCCGGCGTTCTCCGGCGACGGCCGGTTCACACTGCAGGTCGGCGGCGCCCCGAGCACGGCCGACGCGGTCGCGCTGCAGCCCGACGGCAAGATCGTGGTTGCCGGCGTCGCCGGCACCGACCTCGCGCTGCTGCGGCTGTTGCCGGATGGCACGCCCGACCCGGCCTGTCTCACCAATGTGATTCTCTGGTGTCCGTGAGCTCGCTGCCATCGACGCCGACCCTTTCGACCGCCTCCGGGATCCTCGAGCGGTTCCATCCCGCCGTACGCGTCTGGTTCGAACGGCGCTTCCACGACGGGCCGACCGAGGCGCAGGCCGGGGGTTGGCCGGCGATCGTCGCCGGCCGACACACTCTGGTCTGCGCCCCCACCGGCTCGGGCAAGACCCTCGCCGGATTCCTGGCCGCCATCGACGTCCTCTACCGGGCCCACGAGGCGGGCGAGCCGATCGAGGGTGCCACCCAGGTGGTGTACCTGAGCCCGCTGAAGGCCCTGGCGGTAGACGTCCACACGAACCTCGAGCAGCCCCTCGCCGAGATCGCCGAGGTGGCGCGGGAGCTCGGCTTCGAGCCGGCGCCGATCACCGTGGCCGTGCGGACCGGCGATTCCACCTCTTCCCAGCGGCAGACCATGATCCGCCGGCCGCCGAACCTCCTCGTCACGACGCCCGAGTCCCTGTACCTGTATCTGACGGCCGAGCGGTCACGGGAGACCCTGGCCACCGTGGAGACGGTCATCGTCGACGAGATCCACGCCCTGGCCCGAGACAAGCGCGGCTCGCATCTCGCGCTGTCGCTCGAGCGGCTCCAGGCCGTGACCCGGCGTCCGCCGGTCCGCATCGGCCTCTCGGCCACGGTCAGGCCCATCGAGACGGCGGCCCGCCTGCTCGTGGGAGCGGGCGAGCCGTTCCCCGCAGTCGTCGACAGCGGGCACAGGCGCCGCCTCGACCTGTCGCTCGAGCTGCCGGACGGCGAGCTCGAGGCGGCGATCTCGGGCGACCACTGGAGCGAGATCGTCGACCGAATCGCCGCCCACGTCGCGGGCCACCGCACCACCCTGGTGTTCGTCAACACCCGGAAGCTGTCCGAGCGAGTGGCCCATCAGCTGGGCGAGCGCCTCGGCCAGGACCAGGTGGCCGCCCATCACGGATCCCTGTCGCGCGAGCGCCGCCAGCGGGTGGAGCACCGCCTCCGCGCCGGCGACCTGCGGGCCCTCGTGGCGACCGCGTCGCTGGAGCTCGGCATCGACGTCGGACCCGTCGAGCTGGTGTGCCAGATCGGTTCGCCCCACAGCATCGCCACCTTCCTGCAGCGGGTGGGCCGCGCCAACCACCACCGCACCGGTGTCCCCCGCGGAATCATGTATCCGACGACCCGGGACGAGCTGGTCGAATGCGCTGCGCTGCTGGCGGCGGTCGGACGCGGACGCCTGGACGCCCTCCACCCGCCCGAGCAGCCGCTCGACATCCTCGCGCAGCAGATCGTGGCCGAGGCGGCCGCCAGGGGCGAGGAGGGCGTGGCCGAGGACAAGCTGTTCGGACTGGTCAAACGCGCCGGGCCCTACCGTCGGCTCACCCGCGAGGAGTTCGACGAGGTGGTCGAGCTCGTCTCGGTCGGCATCGAGACCGGGCGCGGCAGGCGGATGGCCTACCTCCACCGCGACCGGGTGAACGGGCGGCTCCGCGGCCGCAGGGGCGCCCGGCTTGCCACCCTCACCTCGGGCGGGGCGATCCCGGAAACTGGGGACTACCGGGTGCTGATGGAGCCCGGCGACGTGCTCGTCGGAAGCGTGAACGAGGACTTCGCGATCGAGTCCCAGCAGGGCGATGTGTTCCTCCTCGGCACGCATCCCTGGCAGATCGTGCAGGTTACGAACGGGGTGATGCGGGTGCGCGACGCCACCGGCAAGCACCCCACGATCCCGTTCTGGCTGGGCGAAGCGCCGGGTCGCACCGACGAGCTGTCCGAGGAGGTATCCCGGCTCCGGAGCGCCGTGGCGGACCGGCTGGACGCCGGGGGGCGGGAGGCCGCGATCGCCCTCGTCCAGGAGGTGTCCGGAGTCGAGTTCGTGGCGGCGGCGCTGGTCGTCGACTACCTGCACGCCGGCCGCGCCGGGCTGGGCGGGGTGCTGCCCACCCACGACGACATCGTGTTCGAGCGGTTCTTCGACGAGAGCGGCGGCATGCAGCTCATCGTCCACGCCCCGTTGGGCGCCGGGATCAATCGCGCGCTCGGGCTCGGTCTGCGCAAGAAGTTCTGCCTTACGTTCGATTTCGAGCTCCAGGCGGCAGCCAGCAACGACGCCGTGCTGCTCTCGCTCGGCCCCCAGCACTCGTTCCCCCTCGAGGACGTGCCCGCGTTCCTCCGCTCCCACAACGTGCAGGAGGCCGTCTCCCAGGCAGTGCTCCGCAGCCCGATGTTCATCGCCCGCTGGCGCTGGAACCTCAACCGCTCGCTCGCCGTGCTGCGCCGCAAGGGCGGCCGGCTCAACCCGTTCAACATCCAGCGCATGGAGGCGGCCGACCTGATGGCCGCCGTGTTCCCGTCGCTCGCGGCCTGCCAGGACAACGCCCCGGCCGGTCCGATCGAGATCCCCGATCACCCGCTGGTTCGGGAGACGCTCGGCGATTGCCTCACCGAGGCCATGGACATCGACGGCCTCAAGGCGCTGGTTCGCCGGTTCGAGGAGGGGACGGTCCGCGTCCACTTCGTCGACACGGTCGAGCCCAGCGTGCTGGCCCACGAGATCCTGGGCGGCGCCCCCTTTACATATCTCGACGAGGACACCGAGATCGGCGAGCGCCGGTCGCGGGCGGTGCCGCTTCGGCGGGGACTACCGGTGGAGGCTCGCGAGCTGGGCCGGCTCGACCCGGACGCCATCGAGCGGGTACGGGCGGAGGCGACCCCGGACGTGCGCGACCTCGACGAGCTCCACGACGTGCTCCTCTCGCTCGTCGTCGCCCGGCCGCGAGGCGAGTGGGCCGAGCACTTCGAAGCCCTGGCGCAGGCGGGCCGGTCCTTCGAGGTTCACACCTCCTCCGCGGACGTGCTGTGGGCGGCCACCGAGCGCCGGGCCGAGGTCGAGGCTCTGTTCCCCGGCGCGCGGTTCTCACCGGATCACCCGCTTCCGGCCGGACTGGCCCCGGTACTCGATGCGGAGGCCGCCGAGGAGGCGGCGGTGACCCTCGTTCGGGGCCATCTGGACGTCTCCGGTCCCGTCACCGCGGACGAGCTCGCCGCGGCCACCGGCCTGTCGCAGTCCTCGGTGACCATCGCCCTCGAGACGCTTCGGGCGAGCGGATTCGCGGTGAGCGGGCGGTTCGAGCCCGAGCGGGGCGAGCAGTGGTGCGCCCGCCGGCTGCTGGCCCGCATCCACGGCTACACCCGGGAGCGGAGGCGGGCCGAGGTCCGGCCGATCAGCCAGGAGGAGTGGGAGGGCTTCCTCCAGTCCTGGTGGCACGCGACTCCGGAGACCCGTCGCCAGGGACGCGCCGGGCTGGCCGAGGTGATAGAGCAGCTCCAGGGCTTCGAGTGGCCGGCCGGGGAGTGGGAACGCATCCTCGCCGAGCGGGTCGAGTCGTACCGGCCGGAGTGGCTCGACGAGCTGTGCCTGTCGGGGCACGTGGTGTGGGGTCGTCTGTCGGTCCTCGAGCCCGCCACCGACGGCAACGATCCCACGGTTGACGGGCCTCGCCCGTCGGCCAAGACGCCCTCGCGCAGGACGCCCATCACCTTCATGCTCCGCGACGATCTGCCCTGGCTCCTCCAGGCCCACCGCGGCGCAGTGGCGCCCGCAGAGCCCACGGACGGCAGCGGTCGGGAGGTGCTCGACGCCCTGCGCGGGCACGGCGCCCTCTTCCACCCCGACCTGCAGTCGATCATGGGTCGCCTCCCCACCGCGGTCGAGGAAGGGCTGTGGGACGGCGTCGCCAGGGGAATCGTCACCGCCGACGGGTTCAACGCCGTCAGGTCGCTTCTAAACGCCCGCACGCGCTTCGCGCGCCGCCAGCGGCCCTATCCCCGCCGCGGGTCCCGCGGCCGGCGGGGCACGTGGCGGCAGGGTGTGGAGGGCCGCTGGACGCTGCTGCCCGCCGCCGAGCCGGTCGGGGACGTGGATGAGCTGGCGGAGACCGTCGCCTGGCAGCTCCTGCTGCGATGGGGCGTCGTGTTCCGCGACGTCTACCTCAAGGAACGGCTGGCCGTCCCGTGGCGGGAGATCCTCTGGGCGCTGCGCCGCCTCGAGGCTCGCGGCCTGATCCGGGGCGGGCGCTTCGTCACCGGTGTCACCGGCGAGCAGTTCGCGGGCGAGGAGGCCGTGCCCATGTTGCGCCGCCGTCGCGCGTTCGCCTCCTAGCGTCAGCCCTCGAGCTCTGCCAACCGCCGCTCCAGGAAGCGGCGCTCCGCGTCCGAGTGGACGAGCCCCAGCGCGCGGTGGTAGGCCGCGCGCGCCTCGTCGATCCGATCGAGCCGGCGCAGCAGCTCCGCGCGAGCGGCGTGCAGGTAGTGGTAGTGCTCGAGCTCGAGGCGCTCCACCAGCGCGAGGGCGGCCTCGACGTCGCCCGCTTCCGCGACGGCGACCGCGTGGTTCAGCTCGACGACCGGCGAGCCGGTGCGGCGGGCGAGCTCGCCGTACAGGGCCGCGATCTGCGGCCAATCCTGGGGCTCCTCGACGTGCAGGGCCGCCAGCGCGGCTTGCAGCACGTAAGGACCCCGGCCGCCGAGCGCCAGCGCGCGATCGAGCGCGGCCCGACCCTGCGCGATCTGGTCGAAGTCCCAGAGCGATCGATCCTGATCCCGGAGGAGGACCACGGCGCCGTCGGCGAACCGCGCGTCGCGCCTGGCGTCGTCCACCAGCATCAGGGCCAGCAGGCCGTGCACCTCGGGCTCGTCGGGCATGAGCTCAGCCAGGGCGCGGCCGAGCCGGATCGCCTCGGCGGCGAGGTCGCCGCGGCCGCCGTAGCCCTCGTTGAAGATCAGGTAGACGACCGCGAGCACCGCGGCGAGGCGGTCGGGCAGCAGATGAGCCGGCGGCACGCGAAACGGGACGCCGGCGGCTTTTATCTTGCGCTTCGCGCGCACGAGCCGCTTGGCCATGGTCGGCTCGGGGACGAGGAAGGCGCGCGCGATCTCCTCGGTGGTCAACCCGCCCAGCGTCCGGAGCGTAAGCGCGACCTGAGCGTCGATCGCGAGCGCCGGATGGCAGCACATGAAGACGAGCTCCAGCCGCTCGTCGGGGATGGTCGTCTCCTCCAATTCGCTCGGCATCCGTGCCTCACGAATTCTTGGGTTACTGGTCTCCGGCACGTCGAGCTGGCGGACCTTCGTCGCCAGCGTGCGATCGCGCCGGACGCGGTCGATCGCCCGGTTGCGCGCGGTGGTCACGAGCCAGGCGCGCGGGTTCTCGGGCGTCCCGTCGCGTGGCCAGCGCTCGGCGGCGGCGGCGAACGCGTCCTGGGCGGCTTCCTCGGCGAGCTCGAAGTCGCCGAGGAAGCCGATCAGCGCCGCGAGGACGCGTCCCCACTCGTCGCGGAAAACGTGCGCGAGGGAACGGGCTTGGCCCGGGCCGGAGCGATGGCCGTGCGCGAGGGACCGGGCTTGGCCCGGGCCGGAGCGATGGTTTCCCTGCCCGAGGATCGCTAGTACTCCACGATAGGCCGCACCTCGACCGCACCGCCCAGGCGGGCCGCCGGGATGCGCGCCGCCAGCTCGATCGCGGCGTCGAGGTCGTCCGCCTCGAACACCAGGTAACCGGCCAGGGCCTCCTTGATGGCGACGAAGGGCCCGTCCGTGGTCAGCGTCTTGTTGTCCTGGACGCGCACGGTGGTGGCCGTCTCCGGATCCGCCAGCCCGAGGCCCGAGGTGACACCCGGGGTCTGGTTGATCGCCTGGTAGTCGGCGAAGACCGCCTTCTGCTCGTCCTCAGAGAGGCGCGCCCAGGCGTCCGGGTCGCGCGGGGTGGGGGCGTCGCCTTGGTGAATCAGCAGCAAGTACTTCATCGCTTCCTCCTTTGATTGGAGCTTGGACGCCTCTTAGACGAACGGCGAACGAGAGAAAGGACACCTCGCGCGAAATGCTGCCGTGGCCCCAGCGAGGGTAACGGTGCATACGCTCCGTCCATGTCGCAGGCGAGCGTGGGGGCGTTCGCGCCCGGGCGGGTCAACCTGATCGGAGAGCACACCGACTACAACGACGGCCTCTGTCTGCCGTTTGCCATCGAGCTCGGCGTGACCGTGACCGCCGAGCCGCTCCTCGGCGGCGCCGAAATCGAGGCCCGCGCGCTCGACCTCTCCGAGCGCGACCGCTTTCCACTCGACGCGGACCGGCGCCCATCGGACCGCGCACCGGGGGGCTGGCGCCTCTTCGTGCGCGGAGCGATCGCCGAGCTGCGGCGCGAGGGCGTCGAGCCGGCGCCCTGCCGCATCGAGATCGAGGGTGATCTCCCGCGCGGCGTCGGGCTCTCATCCTCGGCCGCGCTCTCGGTGGCGCTCTGCATGGCGCTCTGCGCCGTCGCCGGCGCCGAGCCGCCCGAGCGACTGGCGCTGGCGCGGCTCTGCTCGCGCATCGAGAACGACTGGTCCGGTCAGGAAACCGGGCTGCTGGATCAGCTCGCGTCGCTCTACGGCCAAGCCGGGCGCGCCGTCCGCATCGACATGCGCGGCCCAAAGCTCCGCCCGGTCGAGCTCGCCCTCGCGGGTCACCTGCTTGCGACCCTCGACTCCGGCGCCTCGCGGAGCCTCGCGGCCTCGGGGTACAACGAGCGCCGCCGGGAATGCCGCCACGCGGCAGCCGCGCTCGGGCTCGAGTCCCTGCGCGACGCTCCCGCCGAGGCGCTCAGCCGGCTGCCGGAGCCGCTTCGACGGCGCGCGCGGCACGTGCTCTCGGAGAACGAACGCGTCGACGCCGCCGTGGCGGCCATCGGGCGTGGTGACCCCGCCGAGGTCGGCCGCCTCCTCGACGCTTCGCACAGGAGCCTGCGAGACGACTACGAGGTGTCGGTCCCCGAGGTGGAGCGCGCCGTGGCGAGGTGCAAGGAGGCGGGAGCGCTCGGGGCGCGCATCGTCGGCGGCGGCTTCGGGGGATCCGTCCTGGCCCTCTTCCCGCCCGGCGCCGAGCCGCCGGGCGGGGCGGTCGAGGTCGAGCCCGGACCGGGAGCCCGGCTTCTCTAGCAGGTACGACGATCTGATACAACGCTCCCAGGTGGATCGCAGGCTCGCCTACAAGAACATCCGGACGGGCCTCATCGCCGGCGCGCTCGCGGTGATCGTGTTCGCGCTGGCGTGGGTCGTGGGGCTCATATACTGATGGCCGACGAGATTCGCGTCAGCGACGCCGAGGCCGAGCCGGCGGGCGAAGCGGTGCATCTGCCGGGCCCCTCCTACCTTCCCGTCCTGACCGCCTTCGGCATCTCCATCGCCGTGGTCGGGGTGGTGATCTTGTGGGCCCTCACCGTGATAGGGGGCCTGATCGCCGTCTATTCGATCTACCGCTGGATCCGCGAGACGCGAGACGACATCTCGGAGCTACCGCTCCAGCATTGAGGGCGGTGTAGGGACCGTCAGCCGGCCCGTGCCGCCGCCTCGCGGTCGTCGGGCAGCTCGCTCGTGGCCCCGTCCGACACCCAGCAGCGGACGATGTCGCGCATCGACAGCACCCCGATGAGCTCGCCCCCGTCGACAACGACGAGGTGGCGAAAGCGGCCTCGGACCATCGCCTCGGCCGCTCGCTCCAGCGACCAGTCGGGCGAGGCGAAGGTGAGGTTCGCGGAGAGATGGTCGGCCACGCGCTCCATGTCGGGGTTCTGGCCCGCGCCCAGCGAAGCGAGCATGTCGCGCTCGGTGATGATGCCCGGCCCGGGCTGGTCGGGATCGATCACGACAGCCGCGCCTACGCCGCGCTCGGACATCGCGCGCGCCGCGTCGCGCAGGGTGTGACCCGGGTTCACGGTCAGCACCACGTTGCTCATCCCGGTCCGAACCTGCATGCGGCCCCCTTGAGTGCTCGTGACGATCGGCTCAAACTAGCCTACCGAACATACGACTTCATCGTGCCGTCGTGCGCGAGGGGCCGGGCTTGGCCCGGACCGGAGCGATGGCTTCACACATCCGTGTTGGTCGCGCATCCGTATCACCTGTCGTGGTGCGCGAGTCGACCGTGAGCAGGCGGAGCGAGCTCTACCGCGACGCGATCGCCGTGATCGAGCGCCGATACCCGGAAGAGGACCTGTCCCTCTACACGGTC
>DATDLN010000141.1:0-13835 GCA_036519295.1 Thermoleophilaceae bacterium | reverse complement strand
CGTACGCTACCTCTGGATGCGCCAGAAGCAGATCATCGGCTCGCACTTCGCGAACGCGTACGAGTGCAACAAGGCGAACGAGCTGATCGAGTCCGGCCAGATTCGCCCCGTTCTGTGGAGGACGCTCGGATTCGAGGGGGTACCCAAGGCGCACCAGCTGATGCGCGACAACAAGCACCTCGGCAAGATCGCGATCCTGGTCGGCGCGGACGAGAAGGGCCAGGGCCGGGCGGAGGAGGGACCGGGCGCGATCCAGGCGGAGGTGGGCGCATGATCCAGGCGATGATCCGCTGGCCGATCAACCCGTTCCGGGGGGACAGGTTCGCGGAGGAGTGGCTCCCCGCGGCCGAGGCGGTTCTCGACTACGGGGCCACCGAGTGGACGTTCACGCGGGCGATGGATGGGCGGCTCGACTTCATCCAGACCGCCGTGTTCCCTTCCAAGGCCGACTTCGAACGCTACTGGTACTCGGAGGAGATATCCGAGAAGAGGGTGGAGATCGCCGGCATCTACCAGGTGCCGATCGTGCCGACCTTCTGGGAGGTGGTCGGCGCGGGCGAGGCCGAGGAGCTCAGTGCTCCCGGCCGAGAGTAGCGTCGCGCTCGGCGAGGGACTGAGCGTGGCTGGCAAGTCCGCGAGCGCAGTCGATGCAGAGCATCGGCGAGCATCGCGGACGCAGCCAGGCGCGGTCAGACGACGTCGAGCGCGACGCTAATCGAGGCCGGGAGCACGATCAACCCTGCTCGAGTGGAGCCATCGTGAGCCCGGCCTCC
Source organism: Thermoleophilaceae bacterium (assembly GCA_036519295.1). Classification (GTDB taxonomy): domain Bacteria; phylum Actinomycetota; class Thermoleophilia; order Solirubrobacterales; family Thermoleophilaceae; genus JACVRW01. The sequence continues at coordinate 13,062 of DATDLN010000141.1, read as the reverse complement.
TTCAGCTGCTCCCAGTAGAGCTCGGCCGGCTCGCGGGCACCGCTCCACACGATCGCCCGGCCGGTGTTGTGGATGGTGTTCGCCATCGCCATGCCCTGGTCGTAGCTCACGCCGGGCAGCACCCGCGACAGAGTGGAAGCGACGCCCTCGAACGTGTTGTGGTCATCGTTCAGCACGATCACGCGCCAGTTGTCGTCGAGGCCGGTGCCGCCCGGCTCGTCCACGCGCGGGAGCTCAACGGTCTCGGTCACCCCGCCCGCTTCCTCCAGTAGCGCTCGAGCCCCTGGTACTGCTGGTTGGGCGGCGCGGCCTGCTCGTAGACCTCCACCGTGGCCGGGTCGGTCATTCCGCTCAGGCCATCCTCCATGCGGGCGATGAAACGCTCCTCACCGTCGAGCCGGGCGGAGTCCGCCGCGTCCGTAAGCGCGGTGCGCACGCGATGCAGCTGGTCCGCCACGTCCGTCACTCGGCCGAAGTGGGTGAGGCACAGCGACTGCGGGTTCCAGGCGGCGATCCTGTGAAGCGAGTCGAGCCAGGCCTCGACGTCGACGTCGGGCGGCGGCGTGGGCGCGAGCGTGTGCTCATAGGGCGGTATGCGGATTCCGGCCATGTCCCCCACGTATGCCTCGCGGGACTCCTCATGGAGATAGCAGACATGGTGCGATGCGTGACCCGGCGTGTACTTGACTCGGAAGCCCTCGACGCGCTCGCCGCCGCTCAGCACGCGCAGGCGCTCCTCAGGGACGGGTTTGATGTCGCCCCACAGCTCGTCCATGTCGTCCCCGTACAGGCGCGTCGCGCTCGCGATCACCTTGGACGGATCCACCAGGTGGGGGGCGCCGTTCTCGTGTACGTACACCGGGAGCTTCGGGAACCGCCGGCAGAGCTCGCCGGCCGCGCCCGAGTGGTCGAGATGGATGTGGGTGAGCAGGAGCGCGCGCGGGGCGGTCGCGCCGAGCCTGTCGATCAGGGTGTCGAGGCAGGAACCGGGGCCCGGATCGACGATCATGCCGTCCACCAGGTAGACGCAGATCACGCGATCGCGGCCGAGATGAAGCACGTCGATTGCGCGGGTCACGGAGTCTCGACCATACAATTCCATCGTGAGCGAGCATCGTCTGCCAGAGCCGGATTCGCCGTGGGTGATGCGCACATACGCGGGGCATTCGACCGCGAAGGAGTCGAACGAGCTCTATCGCAGGAACCTCGCCAAGGGCCAAACCGGACTCTCGGTGGCCTTCGATCTCCCCACCCAGACGGGATACGACTCCGACCACGAGCTCGCGCGAGGCGAGGTCGGCAAGGTCGGCGTCTCCGTAGCCCACAAGGGGGACATGCACACGCTGCTCGACGGCATCCCGCTCGACGAGATGAACACGTCGATGACGATCAATGCGACCGCCGCCTGGCTGCTCGCGCTCTACATGACGGTGGCGGAGGAGAACGGGATCGATCGCCACTCGCTCCAGGGCACGACCCAGAACGACATCATCAAGGAGTTCCTGTCGCGCGGCACCTATGCGTTCCCCCCAGAGCCGTCGATGCGGCTGATCGCCGACATGATCGCGTTCACGGTCGACGAGGTGCCGCGCTGGAACCCGATCAACATCTGCTCCTACCACCTTCAGGAGGCCGGTGCGACGCCGGTGCAGGAGATCGCTTACGCCCTCTCGACCGCCATCGCCGTGCTCGACCGGGTTCGCCCGCGCGTCCCAGACGAGACCTTTCCGCGCGTCTTCGGCCGCATCTCGTTCTTCGTCAACGCCGGCATCCGATTCGTCGAGGAGCACGCAAAGCTGCGTGCGATGGGCCGGCTCTGGGAGGAGATCGGCCGGTCGCGCTACCGCGTGGACGACGAGCGGCTGCTGCGCTTCCGCTACGGGGTGCAGGTCAACTCGCTCGGCCTGACCGAGTCGCAGCCGGAGAACAACATCATCCGGATCGTGCTCGAGGCGCTCGCGGTCACCATGGGCCGCGACGCACGCGCCCGCGCCCTGCAGCTCCCCGCCTGGAACGAGGCGCTGGGGCTGCCGCGACCCTGGGACCAGCAGTGGTCGCTCCGCATCCAGCAGATCCTTGCCTACGAGACCGACTTGCTCGAGTACCCCGACATCTTCCGGGGGTCGAAGGTGATGGACGGGCTCGTCGAGGAGCTGACCGCCGGGGCGCGTGAAGAGATGGCCGCGGTGGCCGAGCGCGGTGGGGCCGTGGAGGCCGTGCCGTACATGAAGACCAAGCTGGTGGAGTCGCACCGCGAGCGGGTGCGGCGGATCGAGCGCGGCGAGCTGCGGGTGGTTGGGCAGAACTGCTACGTGGAGGCGGAGCCGTCGCCTTTGCAGGCTGATGGGGACGGCGGCATCCTCCGCGTTGACGCCGGGGTCGAGGCGGCGGCGGTTTCTGCGCTGGACGCGTGGCGCTCCGCTCGCGACGCCGCGGCAGTCTCGGCCGCGCTGGATGGGCTGGGTAAGGCGGCCGCGGATCCGGAGTTGAACCTAATGCCGTTTACCTTGGCTTGTGCTCGGGCGGGAGCGACCACCGGTGAGTGGGCGGCCACCCTCCGAGAAGTATTCGGCGAGTACCGGGCGCCCACGGGTGTGGCCGACGCCGCGGCCGCCGGCCCTGCCGACTCGGCGTTGGCTTCGCTCCACGACCGCGTCGAGCGCGTTTCCGAGGCGCTCGGCCGGCGCATCAAGATCCTGGTCGGCAAACCCGGGCTCGACGGCCACTCGAACGGCGCCGAGCAGATTGCCGTGCGGGCCCGCGACGCGGGCATGGACGTCGTCTACGAGGGCATCCGCCTGACACCCGCACGCATCGCCCGCACCGCCGTCGACGAGGGCGTGCACGTGGTGGGCCTCTCGGTCCTCTCGGGCTCGCACGCCGAGCTGATCCCGGCGGTGCTCCGCGAGCTCGAGGAGGCGGGCGCCTCCGTGCCCGTCGTAGTGGGCGGGATCATCCCGCCGGCCGACGAGACCGCCCTGCGTGAGGCCGGCGTGGCGCGCGTCTACACGCCCAAGGACTTCGAGCTGAGCCGCATCATGGGCGACATCGTGGACGTGGTGGCCGAGCACCACGGCGTTGCGGCAGTTTCGTAACGCTCGTAACCCACGCGTCGGTTTCTGCCCGGCATGCTGGGCTCCATGGAGGGGGTTGTGCACATTGTTCAACCAGGGTTGACTTTCGTGACCAACCCCCTCGTGAGCTGGCCATTGCGCGACTGGCCGAGCGGCAAGAGAACCTCATCACTCTGGCCCAGCTCAACGCGCTCGGGCTTGGGAGTGCGGCAGTGGCAAAGCGGGCGGCGCAAGGGCGCCTGCACCGCGTGTGCAAAGGCGTCTACGCGGTCGGCCATGGGCGGCTCACTCGGGAGGGCCAGTGGTTGGCGGGGGTGCTGGCGTACGGGCCGTCGGCCGTCCTCTCGCACCGGTCGGCAGCCGCTCTCTGGAACCTCCGGCGCGACAATCGGGCCAAGACCGACGTCTCCTTGCCCAGCCGATCAGGGCGCTCCCGGCCCGGCATCGACCTCCATCGAAGCGTGACGTTGAGCGCGGCGGACGTGACAACTCAGCACGGCATCCCGTGCGCGACCCTGGCCCGCACCCTGCTCGACCTCGCCGAGGTGCTAAACCACCGCGGCCTCGAGCGGGCGATCGAACAGGCCGAGGTTCTGCGGCTGTTCGCGCGCTGTCGAAGATGTCCTCGCTCGAGCCGACGGCCGCCGCGGGGCGGGCGTCCTGCGGGACGTGCTCGCGGACCTGCAGGAACCTGCACTCACGGACACCGAGCTCGAGGAGCGGTCCCTGACGCTCTGCCGCGCGGCCGATTTGCCCAACCCTGAGGTCAACCGGTGGCTCGACATCGACGAGCTCCCCGCCATCAAGGCCGACTTCCTCTGGCGCCGTGAGCGGCTCGTGATCGAGACGGAACGGCTGGGAGTCGCATGGCACGCGCCAAGCGTTCGAGCGCGACCGCCTGCGCGACGAGCGTCTCAAGCTCGCCGGCTACGAGCCGTTGCGCTTCACGCGGCGACGCATCATCAGCGAGCCCGGCGGGGTCATCAGGACCGTTTCGGAGCTGCTGGCTCGCAGGGCGACCGCCGGCGGCGCCCGCTAGCGTGCGCCGCCGATGTCCGCCGACCCAGCCGAGCTCGGACGCCGCCTGCGCAAGCGCGACCGCTCGGCCGCGCCCGAGGCGCTCAACATCATTGAGGACCGCTCGCCAAATGGCCGCTCGCGCACGGCCGACCTGCTCGCCGAGGTCACCCCCGCTGAGCTCGGCGGAGAAGCGAGCGCGCAGATCATCGGCGTGACCGGCCCGCCCGGCGCCGGCAAGTCGTCGCTGCTCTCGGCGCTGCTTCCGCTCTGGCGCGCGTCCGACCGCACGGTGGCGGTTCTCGCCGTGGACCCTTCGTCCAAACGCTCCGGGGGCGCACTGCTGGGCGACCGCGTACGCATCGAGCACGACCCCAAGGACGACGGCGTCCTGATTCGTTCCACCGCCGCCGGCGGCCGGCTGGGGGGCCTCGCGGTGGCCACCCGAGAGGCGGTCGACGCGCTCGCGCCCGCCTTCGACGTGGTGGTGGTGGAGACCGTCGGCGTGGGGCAGTCGGAGACGGACGTGGAAGAGGTCTGCGACCAGGTCGGTGTGGTGGTCCAGCCCGCCTCCGGAGACGTCGTTCAGTTCCTCAAGGCCGGGATCATGGAGGTGCCGGACGTGCTGGTCGTGACGAAGGCCGACCTCGGCGAGGCCGCCGCTCGCGCTGAGCGCGACCTGGCACAGGCCCTCGCCGCACTCGGTTCCCGCGACGTCCCGGTGGTCACCGTGTCATCAGTGCCGCCGCCGCGTGGGATCGAGGAGTTACTGCTGGCGCTCGACCAGGGTCACGAGCGGCTCGACCTGCCCGCGCGCCGGGTGCGCTCGCGACGACTGTCCGCTTTGCGCGAGCTCGCCGCGGAACGCGGCGAGCTCGCACTCCGTGCGCTTGGAGGGCGCCGGGAGGCGGAGCGCTTCCTCGCCGGGCAGGACCCCGAAGCGGGCGTCCGCGCCCTGGTGGGCGCGCTGGAGCGGGAGGCGGGAACGTGAGCCGACGCTCGCGGCGTCAGGAGGAAGAGGCCCGGCGGGCGGAAGAGTCCGGGCGGGACGAAGAGCCGTGGCGGGAGGAGGAGCCGGCCGCGAGCGGCACCCCCGAGCGCAAGCCCGACGGCCCGCTTTCGAGCCTCGGTGTTCAACTCGGGCTGCTCGCCGCGGTCTTCGCGCTCGCCGTGCTCGTTGCCGAGCTGTTCGGCGCGGCCAACCTTGGCGTCGCATTCGGGGTCGGGCAGATCGCGTTCGCGCTTGCGGTCGTCTACCTGATCCTCCGGCGCTGAGCCGGCGCCGGCGCGCGGTCAGGGCAGCGGGTCTCGGCGCACGGCGACGATGGTGTCGCGTTCGTCGCAGACGCGCCAGCCCGGCGGCCCCTCGCCGGCCTCGCCGAAGAGCCGTTCGACCACCCCGGTGGGGCCGGGGTCGCCGCCGCGGGCGTCGTGGAAGGCGACCACCCCGCCGGGCTCGACGAAGCGGTGCCAGAGCTCCCAGTCGAGTCGGCAGGCGGCCTCGGAGTGGTCGCCGTCGATGAACACGAGGTCAAGGCCCAGGTCCCAGCCGCTCGCGGCGGCCTCGCTCGTGGCGACGTGCCAGCAAACCTTCGGGCCGCCACGCCGCCGGGAGGCGCGGCGGAGGAGGGCCTTCACGGCCCGCTCGTCGGCCGGCTCCCACCAGTCCATGCCCTTCCCGAACGGCTCGATCAGGTGCAGCTCCGCATTCGTGGGAAGCGCGTCCAGGAGGACGAGCGCCGAGGCGCCCTCGTAGACGCCGATCTCGACCGCGCGGCGCCGGCCCTCGGCGAGCTCCCGCAGGAGGGCCGATTCGGCTCGGGAGTGCATCGTGCGCGGGGGAATCAGCCCGGCCCGCAGCGCGAGCGCTCGCATCCGCGGCGAGTGCCGAACGCTGTCGGGGACGCTGCGGCGCACGACCTTCGGGAGCACGCGCGGCATGGTAGGCGGCCCGGCAGGCGGTCCGGGCCCCGACGCTGGCACACTTTTTGACTGATGCCTGAGCCGCGGTCCCTCGAGGAAGTCAACGGCATTCTGCTGTTCAACTCGGTCTTCCTCGGGACGCTCGCCTGGCTCGCCTCCGCCGCCGCGGTCGCGCGATCGCATGGCTGGTGGTACGAGCTCGGCCAGGTCGCTCTCGCGCTCACGGGCGTCGTCGTCTTCTGGATCGCGTGGTGGCTCGACGAGCGCCGGCGGACGCGTCAGGCGCTCCAGCTGGCCGGCTCGGGCGTGGCCATCCTCTCGATCTGGCTGACGAGCGTGCACACGGTGCTTTTCTAGCGTTGCGTCAGCAGCGCCTCGGCGTCGGCAAGCTGCTCCGCCGTCTTTACGGTCCGAACGAGCCCGGGCGGGAGCGCTACCCGAACGGGGTCGAGGGACTCGACCGTCTGTGTCAGCGGCGCGTCGTCGGGAGCCGCCCGCATGGTCTCGAGCGCCGCCGGCGTGTAGAGGCCGAAGGTGGGCTGTAGCACGGCCTCCGCGGTGGCAACCACCGCCGGGCGCGAGGCCGCGGCGTGCATGAGGGTGCGGCACGCGTCGGCCGTGACGAACGGCATGTCGGCCGCGCAGATGAGCACCGGCGCGGCCGCCCTCTCGAGGGCGTGCACGATGCCGGTCAGCGGGTGGCGGGGCTCGGCGGGCTCGTTCCAGCGCTCGGTGCCCGGCAGCTCGGGCAGCGTCGTGTGCTCCTTGCAGACCACTGCGATCCGAACGCAGACGTCCGCGAGCGCGGCCACCGGGTAGGAGACGAGCGGTCGGCCGCCGAGCAGCGCACCGGGCGCCGAGCCTCTCCTCTCACGGCGACCTCCCCCGCCCGCCAGCACCGCGCCGATCATCGTCCGGCAGGGTACGAGACGCGCAGGCGGGCTTCGCCGACTCGCCGCCCGCTCAGCCCCGGCCGCCCCGGCCGCCGAGCCGCCATTCGCCCGGCGCCCGGCCGCGGGTTGCGGCCCCTCGTCGGCGCCGAGTGAGCACCGGGAGGGGTGAGGAAGAGCGTCGTGGCCATAATGAGGACATGGAGGGATCCGCTCAGGAGTCCGTCGGCACCCAGTCGAGCTGGCTTCGCTGTTACCGCTGCTGGTCGCAGAACCTCGAAGTCCAGCTTCATTACGAGGGCATCTTGAAGGTCGACGCCGACACGGGTGAGGCGGTGGAACCGGTCGAGGAGGTCCAGGAGGCCGTGGTTCAGTGCCTCGACTGCCTGCACGACCAGCCACACCTCAGCCTTGCCTTCTACGAGGAGAATGGCCGCCGCATCTCGCGAATCGAGCCGGTGGAAGACCGCTGGGAGCGGATGGTCACCGGCACGCCCTGGGTGGCCTCGTGCACGGTCACGGTTGATGCTGACCAGGTCGAGTCCTGCTCGGGGCCGGATGCCGCCGAGTCGCTCGCCTTCGCGGCCTTCGGCGATCACGGCACGCGCGAGTTCTTCACGCACGTGCGCTTCCACAAGCACGAGGAGGAGCGGATCGTGATCCACATGCTGGTGGAGCTCTACGCCCGGTCCGCCGACGAGGCGACGGACGTGATGGAACAGGCCTCCCGCGGCTCACTCACGATCACGTCGCTCGCAGAGGAATCCCGTCCACCGGCGTCGAGCGCCGACGAGCCGCACTAGCTTCGCGCAGCATTGCGCGGCGTTCCTCCCAACATTCTGCGGCGTTTCATGTTTACATGTACGCAACGGGCACGCCCTGCGGGCCCGGTTTGCGCTTCCTGCGGAGGTGGCGGCGAGCCTTAAGCTCGTCGCCCCTCCCCGGCGCTCAGCACGGATCCGCCAAACTGGCGAGCGTTTCCGCGCCGGAGACCGAGCCAGGCGCCGAGGGCGAGCGGAGCGAGGGTAGAGCCCTCGCGAGCGAGCCGGTGGCGGCTGGCGAAGACATTCCGGCGCGAAACGCCGTCAGGGCGGCGGATACAGGCTCAGCACCACACCCCGCTCGGCCAGGTCCGCTATCTGCTCCTCCGTCCGGCCGAGCTCGCGCAGCACCTCGGTCGTGTGTTCGCCGAGTAGCGGCGGCGGGGCCGGCTGGGAAGAGCCGGTTGGCCCCCAGATCGGCGAGCCCACCAGCTCGAGCGATCCAATGGTTGGATGCTCCACCCGCACCGTGGCCGGTCGCCCCGCCACCGCGGCCGCCTCGAGCGCCTCGGGCACCGAGCGCACCTTCCCCACCGGCACCCCGGCCGCATCGAGGAGCTCCACCCACTCGTCGGCGGGGCGCTCGCCGAGCACCCTCTGCAGCTCCGGGATCAGCTCGCGGCGGTTCTCGACGCGGGCCGCGTTGGTGGCGAAGCGCGGGTCCGCGGGCAGGTCCTCGCGGCCGAGCGTGGCGCAGAGCGCGCGGAAGAGCCCGTCATTGCCGGCGGCCACCGCGATCCGGCCTGACGCTGTCTCGAAGTCCTGGTACGGCACGATGTTCGGGTGTGCGTTCCCGTGCCGCTCCGGCTCCCTGCCCGTGACCAGTGCGTTCTGCGCAACGTTCACGAGGCCAGCCAGCCCGCTGTCGAGCAGCGGGACCTCGATGCGGGCACCATCGCCGCGACCCAGCGCAGCGAGGATGGCGACCGCCGCGTGCAGGCCTGCGAGCACGTCCACGAGCGCCACGCCCACCTTGAAGGGCGGCCCCTCCTCCGGGCCGGTGATGGACATCAACCCCGATTCGGCCTGCGCGACGAAGTCGTATCCCGGTCGACCCTTCGGCTCGCGGGTCGACCCGAAGCCGCTGATGGAGCAGTACACGACGTGCGGGTTGCGCTCGCGCACCTGCTCGTAGCCGACCCCCAGCCGCTCGGCGCCCCCGAGCTTGAAGTTCTCGATCACGGCGTCCGCGCCGGCGCAGATCTCGAGCGCGAGCGCGCGCCCCTCGGGCTGGCCCAGGTCGAGCGCGCAGCTGCGCTTGCCGCGGTTCACGGACAGGTAGTAGGCGGCCTCGCCGTCAGCGAACGGCGGTCCCCAGGCGCGCGTCTCGTCGCCCCCGTCGGGGCGCTCGATCTTGATCACGTCCGCGCCGAGGTCGGCGAGCACCATCGTGCAGTAGGGGCCGGCGAGCACGCGCGAAAGATCGGCCACGCGTATGCCGGTAAGGGGGGCGCTGCCTGATGAGCTCGCCATCGAGCGGCATCCTGACAGGGGCGCGGGCGGCCGTGGCGGCACTCGAGGCGGCCGGTGTGGAGGTGGCCTTCGGGCTCCCGGGCGTCCACAACCTGGCGCTGTGGCGCGAGCTGAACGAGTCGCCGGTCCGGCTCGTCGGGGTTCGACACGAGCAGACAGCCGCCTACGCGGCCGACGGCTACGCTCGCGCCGGCGGACGCCTCGGCGTGGCCCTCACCACCACCGGGCCCGGCGCGGCCAACACGCTCGCCGCTGTCGGTGAGGCCTGGGCGTCGCGGCAGCCGGTGCTCGTGATCGCCACCGACATCCCGACGAAGGCGCGGCGCGCCGGGGTCTGGCGCGGGACGCTGCACGAGGCGACCGACCAGGCCGCGATGTTCGTGCCCGTGGTGAAGGACGCCGTACGTGTTCACCGGGCGGCGGACGTGGGACCCGCCGTGGCCGACGCCGCGCGGACGGCGCTGGCGGCGCCCTCGCGCCCCGTCTACGTCGAGATTCCCACCGACCTCCTCACCGCGCAAACGGAGACAGGAGCGCGCGGCGGGGCCGAGCACGTGCGGCCCGAACGCCCGCCCGAGCCGCCGCGCGCGATCCCCGACGAGCGGCTGTCCCGGGCGGTCGAGATCCTGGAGCGCTCCCGCCGGCCCCTGGTGTGGGCGGGGGGCGGCGCGCTCCAGGCCGGCGCCGGGAAGGCCGTCGGGGAGCTCGCCGAGCGCCTCGTGGCGCCTGTGCTGCTCACCTACTCCGCAGGCGGGCTCCTGCCGCCCGACCATCCCTGCCTCGTCGACGCCCCGCCGCACGTGCCCGAAGTCGGCGCGCTCTGGGACGAGGCGGACGTGGTCGTCGCCCTCGGGACCGACTTCGACGGCATGATGACCCAGGGCTGGAAGATGCCCCAGCCGCCCCACCTCGTGGCGGTGAACGTCGACGCCGCGGACGCCTCCAAGAACTACCTGCCGGACCTCGTGCTCGAGGCCGACGCCGCCGACGGCGCGGCGGCCCTCACCGACCGGCTGAGCGAGCGCGGTGGCCTCGACTCGCTCGCGCGCCGCCTTCGCGAGCTGCGCAAGGGCGTGCGCGACGAGCTGGCGCGGACAGACCCCGACGCGTCCGCCTTCCTCGCCGCGGTCGAGTCCGCCCTGCCGCCGGACGCCATGGTGGTCTGCGACATGTGCATCCCGGGCTACTGGCTGGGGGGCTTCCACCGCACGCCCGCCCCGCGCAAGCTCTCCTACCCCCTCGGCTGGGGCACCCTCGGCTGTGCCTTCCCGCAGGCGCTCGGCGCCGCGCTGGCCGGCGAGGGGCCGGCGGTGAGCATCTCCGGCGACGGCGGCTTCCTCTACGCCTGCGGAGAGCTCGCGGCGGCCAGGCAGGAGCGCATTCCACTCACCGCGGTGATCGTGGACGACGGCGGCTATGGAATGCTGCGCTTCGACCAGGATCGGCGCGGGCACCCGCGCGAGGGCGTGGACCTCGACACGCCCGACTTCGTCGCCCTGGCCGCCGCCTTCGGCGTCCGCGCCGACTCCGTCGACGGGCTGGGCGAGCACTTCGCCGTGGCCCTGAGGGGGCACGTCGCCAGGAGCGAGCCGACCGTTCTCGTGGCACGCGCGCAGCTCGGGCCGCCGCCGAACGTCTCGCCGCGCTGGTACAGGCGATGAGCGAGGAGCCCTCCCCCGCCTCGGCCGTCGCACGGAGCTGCTCGGGCAGGCGGCGGAAGTCTCGCGAGCCGGGTTGCGCACGCGTCGGGACCGGGTCATCTCCACCACCCGCCCGATCATTCAGGGGGCGGTCGACCTGCTCCGCGCCCACCGGGCTCGAGCGCAGCGAGACGCAGAAGGCGGCGCGCACCGCGACCCGGCGCACGGTCGCCGCGGACCGGTGATACTCAGGCGCCTGTGCGCGCGCGAACCGCACCGGGGCTGGTGGCCGTCATCCTCAGCCTGGCTCTCCTGGCCGGATGCACGGTCCCGAGGCCGCCCGGGGAGTCGCCGCTGCGCTACCGGGACCAGGTCTTCACGGACTACGAGGTCACCCGCGATCTCCAGTACGGCAGCGCGCCCGACCAAGAGACCGGCAGTCCGGTCGCCCTCCGCCTCGACGTCTACCGGCCGCGCGGCGACACCGAGAAGAAGCGCCCGGCGCTGATCTGGGTCCACGGCGGCGGCTATTCGGCCGGCGACAAGGCCTCGGGCGTGGCAACCGACATCGGTCCCACGTTCGCGAAGCTCGGCTATGTCGTCGCCTCGATCAACTACCGCCTGATCTCCTCGGGCTGCGGCGGCTCGAACATCCGGCCCGAGTGCGCGATCGCGGCGTTCAACGCCCAGCACGACGCACAGGCCGCGGTCCGGTGGCTGCGCGCCAACGCGGCCCGGTGTCGGATAGATCCGGCCCGGATCGCGATGGGGGGCGAGTCCGCCGGGGCCATCACCGCCACGCTGGCGGGCCTTCGCCCCGACGATCCGGGCGACAGCGGCAACCCCGGCTTCCCCTCGAACATCGGCGCCTTCGTGTCGATCTCCGGCGGCTTCCCGTCCGGTGCCTTCGCGAGCGCGGGCGACGCTCCCGGCCTCCTGTTCCACGGCACCGCCGACGGCATCGTGCCGTCCCAGTGGTCGGTCGACATCGCGGTGGCCCTGCTGAACGCGGGCGTTCCGGCGTTCCTCCAGCTACAAGAGGGCGCCGGCCACGTCCCATACGTCCAGTTCCGCGACCTGTTCGTCGAGCAGACCGACTACTTCCTGTACGCGTTCCTCGACCTCGCCCACGCGCACGGCCAGCCGATCGGCGCGGCGCGCGCGTTCGACCGCCGGCTCCCGAGGTTGCGCGAGAAGTACCCCCACTACGAGAAGCCGCTCTCGAGGCTGACGAAGAGCTACCCGCAGTACACGCCGTGACTTGACCCTCACGTGGCGTGAGGGTCTACCGTCCGTCGGATGATGGACGAGAAGCGCTGGAGGGTGGGCGACCTGGCCCGGCAAACGGGCCTGACCGTGCGGACGCTTCACCACTGGGACGAGCTTGGGCTCCTCTCCCCCGCCGAGCGGACGCCTGCGGGCTACCGCCTGTACGGCGAGGAGGAGGTGCGTCGGCTATACCGGATCGTGGCGCTGCGGGGACTCGGCCTGACGCTCGAGCAGGTGGGCGCCGCGCTGGATGACGGTGAGCTGCGCGAGCTCGTGCGGCGTCAGATCGAGGCGCTCGACCGGCGGATGGAGCACGACGCCCGCCTGCGCCGACGACTCGTCCGAATGCTGGAGTCGGACGATTCAAGCGATCTGCTGGCGACCGTGGAGATGATCACCATGAGCGAGACGTACTACGCGCCCGAGCAGCAGGCCAGGCTGGCCGAGCGCCGGGAGCTGCTCGGGGACGAGGCGATCAAGCGGGCCGAACGTGACTGGGCGGAGCTGATCGCACAGGTGGAGCGGGAGTTCGAGGCGGGCACCAGCCCGTCGGACCCGCGCGTCCAAGAGCTTGCCTCACGCTGGCGGACCCTGATCGAGCGGTTCACGGGCGGCGATCCCGGCATCCGCGCCTCACTCGAGCGGATGTACCGCGAGGAGGTCGTCGAGCGCGCCTCGCGGGGGATGGTCAAGCCCGAGCTCATGGAGTACGTGGGGCGCGCGATGGCGGCCGGAAGCTAGTCCCGGGCGAGCCTGTAGCCCGCGTCGCCGGTCAGCTCCGCGACGTCCATCTGGGCCTTCTGGAGCTTCCCCGCGTAGTCCCAGTTCATGGACTGCCAGCGGGTGAACTGGTCGAGCACCCACACGCCCGACAGGCGGCTGCCGTTGCCCGACTTGCCGTTCCCGCCGAAGGGGAGGTGGGCCTCGGCGCCGGAGGTGGAGTTGTTCACCGACA
>DATDLN010000140.1:0-2209 GCA_036519295.1 Thermoleophilaceae bacterium | reverse complement strand
TGGCAATCTCCTCCCGGCTTGCCGACAAGCCCGTACGCCTCGTAGGATCGGCCGCATGGCGGAGTACGTCCTGGACCATCACCTCGAAGGTGAGCGCGCGCGGCTCGCGTTGATGTCGCGACTACTCGACCCGATGCACCGCCGGCACATCGAGTCGCTCGCGGTGGGTCCAGGCGCTCGGGCGCTCGAGGTCGGCTGCGGCAACGGGACGATCTCCGCCTGGCTCGCCGGGCGCGTCGGCCCCAGCGGCCGGGTGGTCGCCTTTGAACTCGACCTGTCGCTCGTCGAGGTGCGAGCGCCGAGGCTTGAGCTGCGACAGGGCGACATCGTTGCCGGCCCGGTCGATGCCGGCGGGTTCGATTTCGTGACCGCGCGGGCGGTGCTGCACCACGTCACGGACGTCGAGGCGGCGATTCGGAACCTCGCCGCCAGCTTGGCGCCAGGGGGCTCGATCCTGCTGATCGAGCCGGATTTCCTGCCGGTGAGCATCGCGGAGCCGCCCGCGGTGCGAGCGTTCTGGGATGGGTGGCTCGCATGGTCGCGCGACCAGGGGATCGACTACCACCTGGGTCGCACACTGGCCCCGCGGCTCGCGGCGGTGGGCCTCGAGCAGGTCGCGGGGACGGCCGAGACGGCCGTCTACAACGGGGGCTCTCCGTGGGCGGCCTACTGGACCCAGACGGTCGTCGAGCTACGCGACCGGCTCGTGAACTCGGGGAGGCTCGACGGCCAGCTCATCGACCGGTTCCTCGCCCACTGCGCCGATCCGCGCTGGTGGACGCAGACCATCGCCTTCACCGCCGTCCACGCCCGCGCTCCCGGCGGCTGAGTGGCGCCACCGGGCGGCTACCGGGGGCGTCGATTGGCAGGATACGACTCAGCGCCTAGGACGGCGACGGTCGTGTCCTTGACCGTGAGCGCGTAGGAGCAGCGTTGCGACCGGTTACACGTGTCACATTCATCTTCGAGCTGCCCTTCACGCTGGCGAGAGGTCTTACGCGGAGGGTCAGGCGACCGGAATGGAGGACGAGGAGCGCGGCAGTCGAGCAGCGACGGCTCCTTGCATGGAAAGCGAGTGGCCGGATCGAGCGGTGGCCGCTGTCGCCGGCTGCTTCGGCCGGGACAGTGACCGGTGCTGGGACCTCCTGCGGCGGCGCCGCGCGTTCCGTGGTGCGGGCGGCGACCCCGACAGCGCCGAGGTGCACGACGCCGGGACCGTCGAGGGTTACCTCCAGTAACACCGGGCGGTCCCGTCAGCGTCTGGCGAGGTCGCCGTAGAACGTGCGTGGGCGTGTCCGCACCAGCCGCGCCTTGCCCGCCGCAGTCCGGACGTCGACGGTCGCGGGCGTCGGCATGTCCTGCATCGTGCGCCCGTCGACCTCGACGGCGAGCGGCGCGCTTCGTGCGGCCGCCTCGATGCGGATCGTGTCGCTACCGTCCAGGACCATCGACCGCAGCGGGGTTCCCTGCGCCGCCAGCGGTGTGAGCACGATCGCGTCGAGCGTCGGCGAGACCGCCGGGCCGCCCGCCCCGACGGTGTAAGCGGTCGATCCGGTCGGCGACGCGACGACGAGGCCGTCACCGGTGAGGGCGAGCACCGGCTCGCCGCTCACCTCCACGTGCAGTCGGGCGCTCCCGAAGCCGGGGCGCCGCGAGATGACGAGATCGTTGAACGCGACCACGGTCTGCGGCACCGGCATCTGCGAGGTCGCTACGAGCGCGGTGCGTTCGTCGATCTGCGCCTCGCCACGGGCGATGCGGTCGAGCGCCGATGCGAGGTCGTCGCCGTCGACGTCCGCCAGGAATCCGAGGTGCCCGAAGTTGACGCCGAGCACGGGCGAGTGGTGCACCATCGCGAGCTGGAGGGCACGAAGGATCGTCCCGTCGCCGCCGAGGGCGATCACGAGCCCGCCCGCCTCGGGAAGTTCGCCCGCTCGGTCGGTCGTACCGAGGTCGACGGTCCGCAGCCCCTGCGCGCCCGCCCAGGCCTCGATGGCGAGCAGCTGCGGCGCGCACTCGCCGGATGGGTTCGCGAGCACTCCGACGGTGGCTGTGGGTTCGAGTGTGAGCGGCCGCATCGCACCGAGCATGGTCTCAGGCGGCAGCGGCTCGCTCCGTCAGGTGGCCTGCCTTACCCGGCCGATCCACCCATAGAGGAGATCATCGCCGTCATGCGCGCCGGCGAGCGCCCCACGGCCGCCGGCTGCGG
>DATDLN010000139.1:0-3825 GCA_036519295.1 Thermoleophilaceae bacterium | reverse complement strand
GGCTTCCGTCCACAGGTGGCCGCCTTCGGGCTCCCGACCGAGCCGTGGCTCTTCGCGATCGACAGGCAGGGCAAGGTGGCGGCACGCATCGAGGGGCCGTTCAGCCCCGGCGAGCTCGAGGACGCGCTCGCCAAGGCGACGAAGGGCTAGCAGGGGCGCCGCGAGGGCCGTCGAAGCTCGCGGCGATGGCCGAGGACTTCAGCCGCCAGGAGTTGCTCACAGCGCTGACGACCGAGCACTTCACGCTCCAGGGCGCCCGCTCGCAAACGGTCGGCGAGAGCGCGGCGCGCTCCTCGCTCTACCTCGGCAGCGTGTCGAGCGCTCTGATAGCCCTGGGCTTCGTAAGCGAGGTGTCAGGGGGCGGCGACGCCTTTCAGCTCTTTGCCCTGGCCGCTCTTCCCACGCTGTACTTCCTCGGCCTGTTCACCTTCGTGCGCCTGGTAGAGAGCTCGGTCGAGGACCTCCTGTACGGGCGCGCGATCAATCGCATCCGCCACTACTACCTCGAGCTCGCGGGTAGCGAGCGGCGCTATTTCATGATGGGAGGCAGCGACGACGTACCCGGGGTGCTGTCCAACATGGGCCTCGGGAGGGGCCCTCGCTGGCAGCTCTTCGCCACCACCGCCAGCATGGTTAGCGTGGTCAACTCGGTCGTCGGCGGGAGCTGCGTGGCGATTCTCCTCGGCGTGACCCTCGACCTCCCGCTGGCCGTCGCCGCCATCGCCGGCGCAGTCTTCGTCCTCGCGTCGGTCGTGGCCCATCAGCGCTACGACCGTCGCCACCACACGCAGGCGGGAGGACATCTCGACGTTCTCTTCCCGTCGCCCCCGAGGCCCTGAGGCCGGGCGCATTGCGCGTCCTCTTCTGCTGTCGTCCGGCGTACGGCCACGTTGATCCGCTCTTGCCGTTGGCGATGGCCTGCCGCGACGCGGGCCACGAGGTTCTGTTCGGTACGGGGGAGCGGCTTCGCCCACGGCTGCGGGAGCTGGGTTTCCGGGCCGAGCGCGTCGGCATCTCGATCGACGAGGCGGACCGGCTCGCGTTGCGCGACGACCCTGGCCTCGACGAGTTGCCGCGCGCGGAGAGGTGGCGTTTCGGGGTGGTCGTCTTCGGCGACGTTCTGGCCAGCCGCACGCTCGAGGACGTGCGTCCGCTGCTGGAGGACGCCGCGCCGGATTTGCTGGTCTACGACGAGACCGATGTCGGCGCGGCGGCCGCGGCGTGGCTGGTGGGCGTGCCCGCCGTGGCTCACTCCCTTGGTCGGCAGGTTCCCGATCTGATCCGCCGGGCCGTGCTCGAGCGGCTGGCCGAGGTGGTGCGCGGTGATCTCCCAGACGATCTATTCGAAGCCAACGCGTACCTCGATGTGTGTCCAACGAGCCAGCAGGACAGCTCGGCCTCCGAGCCGGGGGAGCGGATCCCTCTCCGGCCGGTTGCGCCGATCGGGTCGACGGATGTGGTGCCGCACTGGATCGCGGCCGGTCGCTCGCGTCCGCTGGCGTACCTCACACTCGGCACCTACGTGTCGGGGCAGGTGGACTCGCTGCGCGCCGCCGCAGCCGGGCTCGGCTCTCTCGACGTCGACACGCTGGTGACGGTCGGCCCCGACGGCGACCCGTCGGCCCTCGGGCCCTTGCCGGCCTCGATGCGGGTGGAACGTTTCGTGCCGCAGGGCGTGGTGCTGCCGCACGTGGATCTCGTCGCCCACCACGGTGGCAGCGGCACCATGCTGGGCGGCCTCGCTCACGGGCTGCCGCAGTTGGTAATGCCCCACGGCGCCGATCAATTCGTGAACGCCGAGGCCCTCCTCGCAAGCGGCGCGGGTCTCCGGATGCTGCCCGAGGAGATCACCCCCGAGTCGGTCGCAGACGCCGTACGAGCACTGCTCAGCGAGCCCGCATACCGTGACGCTGCGGCTGGTCTTGCCGCGGAGATCGCCGCCATGCCGGCCCCGGCGGAGACCGAACCGAAGCTGGAACAGCTAACGCTCCGTTAGGCTGATCAGTCGCGTCGCCCACAGCGGAATTGGCCCTTCATGTCCGATGAACACGTTGACGTTCTGATCGTCGGCGCCGGTCTCTCCGGTGTCGGCGCCGGCTGTCGGCTGCAGGAGAGCTGTCCGGACAAGACGTTCGCGATCCTCGAGGCTCGCGGAGCGATCGGCGGAACGTGGGACCTCTTCCGCTTCCCCGGCATCCGGTCGGACTCGGACATGTTCACGCTCTGCTACCCGTTCCGTCCGTGGTCGGGGGCGCAGGCGATCGTGGACGGCTCGTCGATCCTCGACTACATCCGCGAGACGGCGCGGGACCACGGCATCGACCAGAGAATCCGCTTCCACCATCGCGTTGTCGCCGCGGAGTGGTGCTCGGACGAGGCGCGGTGGACCGTGGAGGTCGAGCGCAGCGACACCGGCGAGACCTTCCGCCTGAGCTGCGGCTTCCTCTTCACATGCACCGGCTACTACCGCTACGACGAGGGCTATACGCCCGAGTTCACAGGCATCGAGCGCTTCGGCGGCGAGGTCGTTCATCCGCAGTTCTGGACCGACGACATCGACTACAGCGGCAAGCGCGTGGTCGTGATCGGCAGCGGCGCGACCGCGGTGACGCTCATCCCGGCACTGGCGCAGCGCGCCGCACACGTCACGATGCTGCAGCGCTCGCCCAGCTACATCATTTCGCTGCCCGCGGTCGATCCGGTCGCCGGTCTTCTCGGGCGCGTCCTACCCACACGGCTCGCCTATCCGGTCGTGCGCTGGAAGAACGTGATGCTCACGCTGGCGGTCTACGGTCTCAGCCGCCGCCGGCCGGCGGCGATGAAACGGCTGATCCGCAGGCTGCTCGAGCGCCGTCTGCCGCCCGGCTACGACATCGACACGCACTTCAATCCTCGCTACGAGCCATGGGATCAGCGCCTGTGCGTGGTGCCCGACGGTGATCTGTTCGAAGCGATCAGCGCCGGCCGCGTTTCGGTTGTCACCGACCACATCGGGACGTTCACGGAGACGGGTCTCACGCTGGCGTCGGGGGCCGAGCTCGAAGCCGATCTGATCGTCACCGCCACCGGGCTCAAGATGGTGCCTTTTGGGGGGATCCGGCTCAGCGTCGACGGCAGCGACGTCCACCTGCCGGAGGCGCTCGTGTTCAGGGGAATGCTGCTCAGCGGCGTACCCAACATGGCGTTTGCCTTCGGCTATACGAACCAGTCCTGGACGCTCGGAGCCGACCTCACCTCCGAGCAGGTCTGCAGGCTGCTGGCGCACATGGATCGGTTCGGCTACACGCAATGCACGCCGCGTAACGGGGATCCCGCGATCACCGGCGTGCCGTTCGCCGAACTTACCTCGGGCTATGTGCTTAGGGCGATCGACCAGTTCCCGAGGCAGGGGTCGAAGGACCCCTGGCGGAGGGAGCAGAACTATGCGCGCAACCGAAGGTCGTCGCGGCGCGCACGGATCGACGATCCAGCGCTCGAATTCTCGCGCCCCGCTCCGACGGCCGACGCCAAGGCGCCGATCGCCGTCTGAAGGCAGGCACGAGCGCCTCGAGCCGACCCACGTCTCGACGGCTGGGAGGACAGCCGACGCCGCGAGCTCGATCTGGTGCGTCTCGTCGCCGAGCAGCCAGAGCTGCACGCGCTCACATCAAGCCTGGGCATAGCGTGAGAGCAGCTCCGCACACTTCGACGACGAGATCGCCGTCCTCGACCGCCGGCTCGAGCGGCTGGTTCCGCGCGGCCGCCCCGCGCACCAGCCGGCTGCTCGGGATCTCAACCGGCCCGCGCCGGTCAGCTGCTCGTCACGGCCGGACAGAACAGCGAACG
>DATDLN010000138.1:0-8274 GCA_036519295.1 Thermoleophilaceae bacterium | reverse complement strand
ACCCCAGCAGACCGTCATCCTGCCGCCGCCGCGCGACCCCTGGTACCGGCGCCTCGCTGGGAGTCCGCGCTACCTGACGCTCGCCATCGCGGGCGTCCTGATCGTAGGGGGCGGCACCGCGTTCGGCATCGTGCAACTGGTCGGCGACGACGGTGGCGGCGGGTCTGCTCAGCAGGCTCCCAATGAGCGCGCCGGCGGCGGACCCGCGAGCGGCGGGGGCGGCGGGGGCGGCGAGCGGAGCGAGCGCCGGCGGGCGGCGGTGAACCCCGCGAACGTCCGGGTGGCGGTGCTCAACGGCACGCTTGTGCCGGGTCTTGCGGCCCAGATCGGCGACCGGGTGGAGCGATTCGGTTTCCAGCTCGGGACTGTTGCGAACGGTCCAAACCAGCAGCGGCCGGAGTCGGTGGTCCTGTACTCGCCGGGTCACCGCCGCGAGGCCGCCGTGGTGAGCCGCAGGCTCGGGATCGGGCAGCGCGAGCGAGTCGATCCCGAGAGTCAGGCCCTGGCGGGCGACGCCACAGTCGTCGTGATCGCGGGCGCCGACAGGACGCAGTGAGGTAGCGGGTCCGCTACCCGACCGCGAGCGCTCGCGCGCGCTCCGCCAGGTGCAGCACGCCCAGCCGCTCGATCTCCCCCGCGGCGGCGTCGAGCAGCTCGCGACCACCCTCCGGGTCGACGGCGCGCAGGACTCTGCCCGCGAGCAGACGTGAGCGCGCCGCTTCGAGCGGCCGGTCGAGGGCTTGCCAGGCGCCGGCCGCCTGACCCAGCAGGGCGGCTCCCTCCACGGGGTCCGTCTCCGCCATGCCGCACGCCTCGAGAGCCGCCGCGTTGCCCACCGGGTAGTGCAGGCTCTCGGCGAGCTCGGTGGCCTCCTCGGCAGCCTCCCGCGCGTCCGCGGGCCGCTGGCCGAGCGCAAGGATCACCGCCCGCATGCCGGTCGCCTGGATCGACTGGGCGATCAGGCCCGCGCGCTCGCAAACGTCGATTGCCCGGTCGAGGGCCGCCGCGGCGGCGTCGAGGTCACCGGCGTCGCGCAGGGTGAAGGCGAGCCCGTAGAGCGCCTGGAAGGACAGCTCCGACCAGCCCACCTGCTCGGCCAGATCGTGTGCGCGCTGGAAGAGGACCGTGGACTCCTCGAGCCGCCCCTCGCGCCAGCGCAGCAGTCCCTGAAGCGTGTAAGGCAGGCTGAGCTTGCCCACGAGACCCTCGCGCTCGGCCAGCTCGGCGCTCGCCTGGGTGTAGGCCTCCACCCGGTCCCAGTCGGCCCCGTACGCCGCGAGCTGTGCCAGCGACGCGTGCAGCTCCACCTGCGCGGGCAGCGCGCCCACCTGCTCCGCCAGCGCAAGCGCCTCCTCGAAGGCCACCCGGGCGCCGGCCACGTCGGCCTCGGAGATCTCGAGGTGGCGTCCGAGCGCCGACAGGGCGAGGATCGTCTCGCCGTCGTCCGAGCCGCGCGCCAGCTCCACTGCGCGCTCCAGGTTCTGGCGCGCCTTCTCGGTGTTGCCGATGCGGCCGAACACGCGTCCGAAGATGCCGTGCGCGCGGCTGGCGGCGCTCGTCTCGCCGAGGCGCTCGGCGAGGCGGAGCGCCTTCTCGGACGCGTAGATGGCGAGCATGTTGTCGCCCGTATGCAGGTAGAGCCAGGCGGCCTCCTCGTAGAGACGCACGAGCTCGAGGCGCGGCGGCCCGTCCTTCAACAGGTTGATGCCCTTCTGGTAGTGCTCGATCGCGGTCTTGCGCTCGCCCTTGTGCGAGAGCCCGGCGCCGATCTTGCGGTGGAGGTCCGCCACGCGCTCGAGGTCCTCCTGACCGCGGTGCCATTCGAGGCATTCGCGCCATACGGTGATCGCCTCGTCTACGCGGCCGAGCCGCACCGATACATCCCCGAGCTTCTCCCCGATCCTGGCCCGCGTGGCCTCGTCGGCGGCGCTCGGCGGGTCGGCCGAGTCGCTGACCGCGCGCGCGTGACGGTAGTGCGACGCCGCCTCGCGGTTCGAGTAGAGCATCGCGGCGCCGTCGCCGGCCTCCTCGAGGAAGCGGACGCCCCGCTCTCGCATCGCCGCGAGCTCGTCGGCGGGAACACCCCCTTCGCGACCGAGCGCGGCGGCGCGCCCGTAGTGCTCGGCAAGCAGCGCGGCCACCTCGACGGTGCGGTCGCCCGCACGCTCCTCGATGAAGGCGCCGATCTCGAAGTGCTTCCGCGAGCGGACCGCCTTGGGGAGCATGCCGTACGCCACGTCCGCGATCAGTACGTGCTTGAAGGCGAGCTCCCGCTGACCGGCCAGCCGGCCCTCGGCGCCGGGAGCGAGGATGTCCTTCTGCTGAAGGGAGCGGAGCGCGCGATCGAGGTCGCGCCCCTCGGCCCGGGCGAGTCCGGAGAGCGATCCCTCCCAGAAGGTGCGTCCCACCACCGACGCGTGCTGCACGAGTCGCCGCTCGAAGGGCTCGAGGGCGTCGAGACGGGCGGCGAGCACCGCCTGCACGGTCTCCGGCAGCTGTTCGGCTTGGGCTCCCTCCTCCACGATTCGCCGCGCCATCTCCTCGGCGAAGAGCGGGTTCCCGCCCGAGCGCTCGGCCACGGCGGGCACGACCTCGGGTCCCTCCGGAATCAGCGCTGCAACAAGCTCGCGCGTGTCGTGGGCCGTTAGCGGCTCGAGCAGCAGCTGAGTTGCGGAGCGACGGCCGCCGCCCCAGCCGGGGCGCCGGTCGAGGAGCTCGTCGCGGGCCAGGCAGACCAGCATCAAAGGCGCCCTCACCCACTGCGCGAGGTGCTCGATCGCGTCCAGCATTCCGTCGTCGGCCCAGTGAATGTCCTCGAATGCGATCACCAGCGGCCGCCGCGTGGCGATGGCCTCTATGCCCGCGCGAAGGGCCGAGAAGAACGACTCGCGCAGCCGCTCCGGATCTCGCTCCTCCGGCGCGAGCTCGGGCGGCACGTCCACGCCCAGCAGGCGGCCGATCAGGGCCGCCTTGCGGTCGCCGGTGTCGCCGCCGTTGCCGTTGAAGAGCTCGCGGACGTAGGCGGAGAGCTTCTTCCACGCCTCCTCGGAGGAGTCGGAGTCGACGATCCCGCACTCGGCGCGCAGCACCTCGCCCAGTGCCCAGAAGACGATCCCGGTGCCGTACGGGAGGCAGCGTCCGGTGCGCACCGTGGGCGGCGTGGGATGTCCGCCGACGCGGCGCTCGAACTCGCGCAGCAGCCGCGACTTGCCGACGCCCGCCTCGCCGATCAGCGTGACCAGCTGAGGCGCCGACTCGCGCACCACGCGCTCGTAGAGGGTCTCGAGAGCGAGAAGCTCGTCGTCGCGGCCCACGAGCGGCGACTCGTGTGCCGGCGAGGTCCGCCCGGCCGGCTGCGCCTGGGTCAGGCCGACGGCCTCCCAGGCCGGCACCGGCTCGGCCTTCCCCTTCAACTCGAGCGGCTCGAGCGTCTCGTACCGCACCGCGTCGCGCGTGGCGCGCATCGTCCGTTCTCCCACCGTGACGCTGCCTGGGCGGGCGGCGCTCTGGAGCCGGGCGGCGACGTTCACGGTGTCTCCGACCACGGTGTAGTCGCGGCCGATGGCGCCCGCCAGGACCTCGCCGGTGTTGACCCCCACGCGCAGGTCGAGGTGCTCGCCGGGAGGAAGGGCCTCGTTGACCTCGTCCATCGCCTCCTGCATGCCGAGCCCCGCCCGCACCCCCCGTTCCGCGTCGTCCTCGTGCGCGATTGGAGCGCCGAAAATCGCCATGACGTTGTCGCCGATGTACTTGTCGACGGTGCCGCCGAAGCGCTCGACCTCGCGGCCGAGCCGCATCAGCGCCCGATCCACCAGAGCCTTGACGGCCTCGGGGTCCATTCGCTCGGCGAGCGCCGTGTAGCCGGAGAGGTCGCCGAACAGCACCGTCACCTGGCGGCGCTCCTCGGGCGGCGACTCGGCGGGGACGGCTGGAGCGACCACGGGACCGTCGAGACCATGGCCGCAGTTCATGCAGAAGCGGGCCCCCGGTGGCGCCGGTGTGCCGCAGGAGGGACAGCGGCGCTCGAGGCGAGCACCGCAGGACATGCAGAAGCGCGCACCGTCCGGGTTCTCCGTCCCACAGGCAGCGCATGCAAGTGCGCTCATGGCCGGAGACTATCGACGCGGGTGCGGGGTTCTATGTGACGGCCGTCACACAATCACGGGATTCTGCCCGCGTCGCGGTAGGCGTCCGCGACCTCGGCCAGCAGCCGCTCGTCCACCAGCGTGAGCCGGTGCCCGTCCACCTCGAGCACGGCGCCCGGGTAGGGCGGATACCAGAACGCGCGCAGCTTGCGCCCGAGGTCGTCGCCGGGGCGTACCACGCGGAGCGACTCGAACTCAGCGCGATCCACGTACCGGCCTTCCCCCTGCGGCTCGCGCGGCAGCTCCTCGCCCGCGAGCGTCTTGCCCATCACCCGTCGGAACAGCTCCAGCAGAAGCTCCTGGCTCCGCAGATCGAGCGAGAACGCCGTCTCGGCTCGCTGGTCGATCGGGAACCGGAGCACCTCTACGAGATCGCCGGTGTCGAAGTTCTCGTCGACGAAGTGGCACGAGACGCCCCACTCGGGCCGGCCCTCGAGGATCGCCACGTTGTAGCCGCCGAGGCCGCGCAGGTCCGGCAGCGGCGCAGGGTGGAAGTTGAGGCAGCCGACGCGCCCGAGCGACAGCAGCGGCTCCCGGATCCGCTTCCAGTACAGGAAGGAGATGACCACGTCCACGTCTTCCGGCGGCGCGGCGTGGAGCTCCTCGTCGCCCACCAGCGGCAGGCCGTGGCGCTCGGCAACGAGATCGAGCCGCTGCTCCTCCCGGGTCCACGCGTCGGGCTCCGAGGCGACCACCGCAGCCACGTCCACACCCCGGTCCAGGAGCCAGCAAAGCGCGCGCGCCGCCGACCGCTTGCACTTCCCCATGAACACGACCCTCACGCCAGCACCTGCTCGTAGAGAGCCAGGGTGCGCTCGGCGATTCGGTCCCACGAGTACGGCCCCGCGGCGGCCGCGGCCGCCAGCCGTTCGAGCCTCGCCCGCTCCTCGGGGTCCGCGAGCAGCTCCCGGATGGCGGCGGCGAGCGCGGTCGAGTCGCCTGGCGGCACGAGCCGGCCCGCCCCGTGGTCCTCCACCATCTCGCTGAAGCCGCCCACGTCGGACAGCACCATCGCCTTGCCGAACGCGAGCCCGGCGAACATGACGCCCGACACGTCCACGCTGCGATGCGGGAGCACGAGCAGGTCGGCCCGCCGGAAAAAGGCCGGCTGCTCCGAGTCGCTCACGTAGCGCTCGACGAACCGCACGCGGCCGGCCGGGGCGAGCCGCCGGAGCCGCTCCATCGAGACCCCGAGCGGCCGGCCCACCACCCACAGCTCCGCATCGTCCACCTCTTGGAAGGCCTCGACCAGCACCTCGACTCCCTTGTACGGGCGCACCAGCCCGAAGCAGAGCACCACCGGCCCCTCGACGGTGGCCAGCTCGCCGGGGAGCGGCCGCTCGTCGGGCAGCCGGGTGAGGTGCTCGAAGGCCCCGTGCGGGATTACGTGTACGCGCTCGGTGCCGAGCCGCTGCGCCCCGGCGCGGGTGTGGACGATCACCGCGTCCATGCGCTCGGCGAGCCGCCGGTCGATCCGCTCGCGGCGTATCACGTTGTGCATCGTGAGCACCCGCGGCCGCGCGGGCGGCAGCAGCAGAGCGTCCAGGCGCTCGAGCGGCAGCCACTGGTAGTGGCGCAGGTCGGCGCCGGCGGCGCGGCGGCGGTAGCGCAGCATGTCCGGCACGTGCTCGAGCAGCTTGAGCGCCCGGCGCCGGCCCGGGGCGCCCGCGCCGAGGCGGGTCGCCAGGCGATAGAAGCTCTCGCTGACCGCGTAGCCGTCTGGTGCGGGCGGCGGTCCGTGCACGAAGCGGGACGTCACCAGCTCCACCTCGGCGCCGCGGTGGGCGAGGGCGGCGGCGAGTGCGTGGTCGTACGGGAGCACGTCTCCCGACGGGTCAACCAGTTGAACGTGCATCGACGCGCATTCTCTAGCCTCCCGCCGGCCATGACACGGCCCCTGGTCCGCGTGGTTTTCGCGCTCATCGTGCTCGCGACTATCGCCGCCTTCTTCGTCACCCAGCAGCTGAAGAGCGAGTTCCCTCTCGTCATCCGCTTCGCGACCCAGCCGCCTCACTTCTCGCCGAACGGCGACCATTACCGCGACAGCTCGATCGTCGGTTTCGATCTCTCCGAGCCGGCCGAAGTGACGTTCTCGATCACCGACGGGGAGGGCAACGAGGTGCGCCGCATCGTCAACGAGAGGCGGCTGGCCGGCGACGCGAAGCACCGATTCCGCTGGGACGGCAGGGACGACGAGGGCCGCCCGGTGCCCGACGGGACCTATCGCATGCGCGTGGTTCGCCGCGACGAGAGCCGGGTGATCAACTCGACGAAGGAGATCACCGTCGACCGCAAGCCGCCCAGGGTGCGGCTGCTCGAGGCGAGCCCGTCGGTGATCGCGCCCGGAGAGCCGGGACAAGGTCCGCGCGTGCGCATTCGCTACCGCGGGCCGGTGAACAGCGCCCCCGAGTTCCGGGTCTTCCGCACCGACGGCGGCCCGCCGCGCGTGGTAAGGCGCTTCCGGGGAAACGACACGAGGAGCGGCGTCTGGAGGGGTGAGGTGGCGGCCGGCCCCGACGCGACCAAGCCCGCCGAGGACGGCATCTACGCCTTCACGGTGACCGTTCGCGACAGGGCCGGCAACAGGGCGGTGGCGCCGACGGACATCCCAAAGGCGCGAATCACGCGCCCCGGCACCGGCGCATCGGTTCGCAGCTTCACGCTGCGCGGGCCGCTCGGCGTGGTGTCAGCCGGCTCGCTCGTGAACCTCGAGGTCGGTCCCTTCGACCGCAGCTTCGACTTCGCCGTATCGCGCCTCGGCTCGCCCGACGACGTGATCCGACGCGGGGGCCGGATCGGCGGCGCGTTCCGTGTGCGGATCCCGCGGAAGACACGCACCGGGGTCTACCTCGTCCGCGTGCGAGCGGGCTCGCGCCGCGCGGTGTGGCCGCTGGCGGTCTCGGGGATGCCGCAGAGCCGCCGGGCCGCGGGGAGGCCGCGCCCGCTGGTGGTGCTGCCGGTGATGACCTGGCAGGGCCTCAATCCCGTCGACGACGATGCCGACGGCTTCGCCGACACGCTTCCCGCCGGCGGCTCGGTGGGGCTCGACCGGTACTTCGCGAGCGGCGGTCTGCCGCCGCGATTCGTCTCCGAGACCGCGCCCCTCCTCCGGCACCTCGACCGGGCGCGGCTTCCATACGACATCACGACCGACCTCACGCTCGCGCGCGGCGAGTGGCCCTCCTCCGGGAATGCGCCGGGACTGGCCTTCGCCGGCACCGAGCTGTGGCTCCCCGAGCAGCTTCAGCGCCGGCTGCGCGACTACGTGGCCGACGGCGGCCGGGTGGCTTCCTTCGGGGTCGACGCGTTCAGGCGCACGGTGACGCTGGGCGAGCGCTTCCTCCACGCCCCCTCGCGTCGCCGGCCCGAGGACGCCTTCGGCGAACGGACGGAGATGCTGCACACGAGCCTCTCGCCGCTAAACGTGTTCCAGGACGACCTCGGGCTGTTCGCGGGGCTCACCAGCTTCATCGGCGAGTTCACCGAGTTCGAGCTTTCCCGCGGCCTGGCGGAGGACGCCACGCGCGTCGCTGCGGCGGGACGCGAAACGGACGAGCCCGCGTTCATCGCTTACGAGCTGGGCGAAGGGCTCGTTATCCGCACCGGAACACCCCAGTGGGCGCGCGAGCTCGATCAGTCCCGCCTCAGCGTCGAGGTGCCGCAAGTGACGAACCGCATCTGGCGGCTGCTGTCCGGCGGAAGCCTCTGATCCTTTTGCCATCCTGCGGCGG
Organism: Thermoleophilaceae bacterium; assembly: GCA_036519295.1. Taxonomy (GTDB): domain Bacteria; phylum Actinomycetota; class Thermoleophilia; order Solirubrobacterales; family Thermoleophilaceae; genus JACVRW01. The sequence continues at coordinate 398 of DATDLN010000138.1, read as the reverse complement.
GTGATGAGACGCCGTCTCCTGATCGGCGGCGCGCTGGTCGTGCTCGCCCTCGCGGCGGCGATCGGCGTGTACGCCTACAACGAAAGCCGGCCCCTTGAGAAGCGGGGCTCGGCGACCGAGGAGTTCGCGGTGAACGAGGCGCCGGAGCCCAAGGCGCCTCCGAAGAAGGAGAACCCGCGGCCCTGGCCGACGTACGGCTTCGACGACGCGCGCCAGCACATCTCCCCCTACGACCATCGCCCGCCCTACCGGCGGCTGTGGCAGATCGACGCGCACGACACGCTCGAGTTCCCTCCCACGCTCGCGTACGGACGGGTCTACCTCGCCCAGCAGAAGGGGCTCTTCTTCGCCCTCGACGCAGAGACCGGCAAGGTCGACTGGAAGCACCCCATGGGGCG
>DATDLN010000137.1:0-3548 GCA_036519295.1 Thermoleophilaceae bacterium | reverse complement strand
GTATCTGATCGGAAGCCAGCAGGCCGGCGAGCTGCCGTTGGCGCCGGAGGCCGAGCGGCAGTGGTGGTACCAGTACTACTTCGCGACCGAGCGCGGCCGGGCCGGGTACGAGCGCTACCGGCGCGAGGTCGCGCGGCTCATCTGGCGGACGGCCTCGCCGCAGTGGGACTTCGACGACGCCACGTTCGATCGCAGCGCCGCCGCTCTCGACAACCCGGATCACGTTGCGGTCGTGATCCACAACTACCGCTGGCGGATCGGCCTGGCCGACGGCGAGCCGCAGTACGACACGCTGGAGCGCCGCCTGGGCCAGGCGCCCGCCATCACCGTGCCGACGATCACCCTCGAAGGCGACGCCAACGGCGCGCCGCACGCGGACCCCAGCGCCTACGCGGGGAAGTTCTCGGGGCCCTACTCGCACCGGACCATCACCGGCGGCATCGGCCACAACCTGCCTCAGGAGGCGCCTGAGGCGTTCGCCCAGGCGGTCATCGACGTCAACACCCAGTAAGGAGCTCTCATGTCAGAGGCAACCTCCAACGCCCCGCTCACCGTCGTCCTCGTCCACGGCGCCTTCGCCGACTCGTCGAGCTGGAACGGCGTCATCGAGCGCCTCCGGGCGGCCGGCATCCAGGTGACCGCGGTGCCGAATCCCTTGCGCGGCATCTCCCACGACTCCGCCTACGTCGCCAGCTTCATCAAGCAGGTCCCCGGACCGGTCCTCGCCGTCGGCCACTCCTACGGCGGCGCGGTGATCTGCAACGCGGCGACCGGGCTCGGCAACGTCGTCGGGCTCGTCTTCGTCGCCGCGTTCGCCCCCGACCAGGGCGAGCGCCTGGGCGAGGCGACCGCCGGCTCGCGCGACAGCGTCCTGGGGACGGCGCAGGTCGCGCTGCAGTACCCGACTCCGGACGGCGCGGGAACCGCCACCGAGTTCGCGATCGATCCCCCAACGCTCCACGACGTGTTCGCCGCCGACCTGCCGGCGCAGCAGGCCGCTGTGATGGCCGCGACCCAGCGGCCGGTCTCCGAGCTGGCCTTCACCGAGCCGTCCGGGCCGCCCGCCTGGAAGTCGCTGCCGTCCTGGACGGTGCTCGCGTCCCCCGACAAGGCGGCCGGCACCGACGTGGTCCGGTCCATGGCCGAGCGCGCCGGTGCCACCATCACCGAAGTCGAGGGCTCCCACGTGATCATGATCTCCCAGCCCGACGTCGTCGCCGACGTGATCAAGACCGCGGCGACCGCGGTCACCGCCACGACGGGCTAGCCAACTAGGCGGGCTGGGCGCTCGGGGTGTAGAGCAGCTTGCCGGAGCGCCCGTGCGCTGTGCGTGCGCAAGGGCCCCGGAGAACTCATCTAACGCGTACGTCGCCTCGATTTCAGCGCTGATCGTCCCGACCGGTACATCAGGTAGCCGAGCAGCAGGCCGTTCCCGAGCCCCGCGCAGTAGGCGGGCCCGAGCAGGAATGTTCCGTCTTTGATGGCCACGAGCGCCCTGCCGACCACGTCGAGCGTGGCCCAGTCGGGGCCGGCGGCTCCCGCCAGGTCTTGCCGCAGGGTGACGACCGCAAGGAGGCTGATGAGGCCGACGACGATGATGGTCGATTCAAGGACCCGAGTCGCGACATAGCCGAGGGCGATGGCTTCGCTTTGCCGCTTGACGATGGGGAACAGCACGACCGCGGTGCCGATGCCCGCGATGGCGGTGATGATCTCCAAGAAGGCGCCGAGCTGCACGCGCGTGTCGGCGCCGGCACCGAGATGTAGCCGGTGTCGTTGAGCTCCGGGTCGTAGAGGAGGAGCGCCGGGATGGAAGCGACGAAGGTGATGACGAACCACACCCCCGCGATCCGCGCGGTCCTTCTCTGCTGCGGCGACTGCCCCGGCAAGGAAATCGTCATACCGTCCCGTACGTCAACAGCGGAATTCCTCTCCGATGGCACGGCGCGCTACCACCACCAGGTCAGCACCGTCGATGGGTGTCGCTGCTGCTTCCACGCGAGGGTGTCGCGTAAATCCCGGCGGGGAGGGGCTGGCTGCGGTCGCCGAGCGCGAACGGGAAACGGCGGGGGTCTTTGGGCCCCAACTCAGGCCACTGCGGGGCCCAACTTGTGTCGGTGGAGCTTCAGCAGGTTGTGAGTGGTGGCGATAAGGCGCCATTCCGAGCGGGCGGCGGCCCGGCCTCTTCGTTTGAAGCGTCCGATCCGTCGGTTCGCCTTGATTTGGCCGAAGACCGGCTCCACCATCCCCAGCCTGCGTGAGTAGAGCTCCTCACCGCGCTCGGTGGCGAGCACCCTTCGCATGAAGTCGTAGGGCCCGCCCAGCCTTGTCTTGCGTGGTCGGCTGCGGGTCGTGTCGGGCGCGACGATCGGGATCATGCCTCGCTCTCTGAGCGAGTCGATGTGGTCGTTCGACCAGTAGCCGGCGTCGGCGAGAACCACCTCGAGGCGCTCCTCGACGCCGGCCCCGTGAAGCTCGCGCTCGGCCGCCGTGACGACCGGGTCGAGCTGCTCGAAATCGCCGCCCTCGGTGGTGATCTCGGCGGCGACGATGATCTGCTGCTCGGTGACGGCGGCCTGGGCGTTGTAGGCGGGGATGAAGTTGCGGCCGAACTTCATCCTGCGCGCGTCGGGGTCGGTGGTGTTGATCTTGCCGTCGGGCAGCTCGGGCGGCGTGTAGGGGGTCGGCGGGCAGCCGAAGCGGCGGCCGTCCTTCATCACGCCACGCGCGCGATAGGCCTCGTAGGCACGGTTCGCCCGGTGCTCGGCGCGCCAGTCCTCGACGAGGCGGCCGCGGCAGATCTCAAGCCGCTCTTCCCGGTCCCGCGGAACCGGCTCCGGGTCCGCGGCCCGCTCGCCGTCGAGGCGCCGCTTCGCCTCCCGAAGCCAGGCCCGCCTGCCGCCGCGAGTGCTCAGCTGCTCGGGCAGCTCATCGCCCCGCGCCGCCCCGAAGCGCTCGTCCTCGGCGGCATCGATCCGGGCCGCCTCGGCGAGAACCTCGGCGGCGATCTCCTCGTAGCCGCGGATCGCCGCATCGGAGGCCGCGGCCCGGAACTTCGAGCCGTCGACCGCGACCACCCCGGCCCGCACAAGCCCCGCCTCGGCACAAAGGCCGAGCACCTGACCGAACAGCCCCGCCAGCGCCTCCTGATGGCGGACCCGGAAGCGCGCGATCGTCGCGTGGTCGGGGACCTGGTTCGCGCACACCACCCGGAACGCCACGTCCTCGCGGCAGCGGCGCTCGATCCCCCGCGACGAGCGCTCGCCGACGCAGTAGGCGTAGACCAGCAGCGTGAGCATCATCTTCGGGTCGTGGGCCGCGCGGCCGTGGCCGTCGGCGCGGTAGGCGACATAGAAGGCCTCGAGCTCGAGCTCCTCGACCGCCTCGATCACGAACCAGGCCAGGTGGTCCTCATCCAGCCAGTCGCGCAGATCCGGCGGCAACAGCAGCGACTGCTCTCGGTCACAGCTCAGGAAGTTCTGCGGCATGACCCGAGTTTCTGCCTGCAAACGGACGGAACCGCCGGCGTTTGTGCGACACCCTCACGC
>DATDLN010000136.1:0-3736 GCA_036519295.1 Thermoleophilaceae bacterium | reverse complement strand
GGCTTTCACCCGACGAGCCTGGTGCGGTTTCGCGCTCGGCTCCTGCTCCACGGCAAGGAGCGGCTCGTCTTCGAGCGCTCGCTAGAGCTCGCCGTCGAGCTCGGTCTGATCGAGGGCGCGGTGGAGCAGATCGTCGACTCGACGCCGATGCTCGGCGCCGCCGCGGTCCAGGACACAGCGACGCTCGTGCGGTCGGGGGTCCGAAGGCTCCTCGACGCGGTCGAGGCCGTTGACGGAGGGGCCGCCGAGGAGCTCGGCTCGGGGCTTCGCTTCGACTACTCCCGCCCGCGCGTGAAGCCGGAGGGCGACTGGCAGGATCCGGACGTTCGTATGGAGCTGCTGGCCGAGGTTGCGAGGGACGCGGAGCGCGCGATGAGAGCGGTCGAGGAGGACCCCGAGTTCGCGGCAGACGCGGCGGTCGCCGAGGCGGCGAGGCTGCTGCGCGAGATCGTGGGCCAGGAGTTCGAGGTCCAAGACGACCAGGTCCCGCGCCCCCGCGGCGGCCGCCGCACGCGCCAGATCGTCTCCGCCCACGACCCCGAGATGCGCCACGGCCGCAAGACCCCGGCGCGGCGCTTCACCGGCTACAAGCTCCACGCCGCGGCGGCGGCCGAGGCGCCGATCCTGACCGCGCTCACGCTGTCGCCGGCCAACGAGCACGACGGCCACCACGCCGGAGCGCTCGTCGACCAGCAGCCCGAACGGCGGCGCCCCAAGCGCGTGATCGGCGACACCGCCTACGGCAACGTCGAGGCCCGCGAGCAGCTCGAGCAGCGCTCGATCTCGGTGCTCGCGCCGGTGCACACCACCTCGCCAAGGGACGGGACGATCCCCAAGGACGAGTTCGCGATCGACCTCGAGACCGACACCGTCACCTGCCCGCGCGGCAACACGACACCGATCTACAAGCCGAGACCGAATCGGCCGAGCGCGACCGGTGAGCGGGTCGCCCGCTTCGCGCGAACCGACTGCGAGCCCTGCCCGCTCCGACAGCGCTGCGCGCCGGGCGGCCAGCGCGACATCCGCATCAGCCGCCGCGAGGACCTGCGCCAGGCCGCGCTTCAGGCGTTATCCGACCCCGCCGAGCGCGACCATCTCAAGCGCACCAGGCCGCTAATCGAGCGGCTGCTTGGACTCATCGTCCACCGCTACCGAGGCCGCAAGAGCCGCTACCGCGGGGCTCGAAAATCGACCTCGCAGGCCGTCTGGACCGCCGTCCTCGTCAACCTCCACCCGATTGGAGCCGCCCTGCGGGCCCACGCCGCATAGGAAGAGCCGATCGCAGATCGAAACACGCACGCCAGGTCACCCGGCCGGCGGAAGAGCAGCACCCGAAGGCGCTCTTTTTCAGTGGTCTCCCACCCAAGCAGCAGCGAAGCTGAGCCGACGACAATGCTGCACCTCGTCCACCGCAGGAGCCGACCGAGTGCCGGCGAGAGTGCCGAGTTCAAGTGGAGGCGCAAGCGCGGGGCTTGGGCGGCGAGAGTGGCGCTTCCATGGGCAAGCAGCACTCTCAGCGGTGCGGGATCCGTGATGCCGCGAGTGTCGGAACCACGCGAAAGGAGCACCGCGGGTCGAACAAGCGCGGGCGCTGCTAGCGGAGGTGGTGACTCACGCGAACGTGCTTGCAGTCGAGCTGGTCGCGAGAGGCGGCATCCGTCGCTCAGCGGGGTTCGTGCAGGGTCTCGCGTGCGTCTTGCGCGTCCTGCGGGCTGACGATGATGTCGTGCGCTCCCACGGTGCCCAGCCCGTCTCCAGCCCCGGCCCCGCTGTTCGTTAACCGGGGCAGGCACTCGATGCCGGCGCCACGCAAGACCGAGCAGAGCAGCTCGGCCTCGGGCTCGCTACCGGCGACCTCGACTATGACCCAATCGTTCATCTCGGCTACCCGAACGTGAACGCGTAGGCCTCGGCGCCAGGCTCGAGGAACATCATCTCCAGCGTTCGCTCGCGCACGGCGGCGTGCTCGCGAACTAGCTGGTAGAGGCGGCCGTGCTGGAGCAATCCGTTTCCCTGCTCGTCGACGTCCACGCCGTGTGACGGCCCCGGAGCCTCGCCGTCGAGGAGCACGCGGAAGGGAATCGGCTCTCGAGCTCCGGGAGACAGCACGAGGTGAACGTCGCGCGCGTGGAACCGGTAGGTGATGCTTCCGCCGGCCCGGTCCAGCACGACGTTCTCAGGCCCGATCGTCCAGTCGCCGGCGAGAGCCCACTGGTTTAACGACAGGCGGTCGGGTGATACGGGCCGCTGCCCGCGCCCGGAGCCGAGATACGTCTCCGGCGTGCGCAGGTGGTCCCAGTCGGCCTCGGCCTCCACGCCGGCCCCTTCGACGGAGACGAGCTCGCGCTCAACACCGAGCAGACGCTGGATGACGCGCTCGGATTGCTCGTAGCGTCCTTCGCCGAAGTGGTCGTCCCGGATGATGCCGTCGACGTCGATGAAGTAGAGCGCCGGCCAGTAGTGGTTGGCGAAGGCGCTCCAGACCGCGTAGTCGTTGTCCTGCGCGACCGGGTAGTCGATGTCCCGCACCTCCACCGCCTGCCGCACGAGGTCGAGGTCATGCTCGAACGAGAACTCCGGCGTGTGGACCCCGATGACGATCAGCCCGTCGTCTCTGTACCCGCGCGACCATGCGCGCACGTACGGCTCCTGGCGCAGCCAGTTGATGCACGTGAGCGTCCAGAAGTTCACGAGGACGACATGCCCCCGCAGCTCGGCGGGGCCGAGCGGCTCGGAGTTGAGCCACCCGGTCACCCCGTCGAGCGAGGGCATGTGCACGCCCGCGAACACGCTCATCTAGCGCAGCTCCCGGAACGCTGCTCGGACCTCGGTGGAGAAGAGCTCCGGCTCTTCCCAGGCGGCGAAGTGGCCGCCCTTGTCGACCTCGTTGAAGTAGCTGAGGTCGGGGTAGACGAACTCGGCCCAGCTGCGCGGGGCCGCGAAGATCTCGCCGGGGAACGTGGTGAAGGCGACCGGCACGGACGCCGGCGGCGGCGCCTGACCGCCCGCCTGTGCCTGTGCTCGTCCCGTCTCCCAGTACCACCGGGCAGCCGAGGCGCCGGTGCCCGTCAGCCAGTACAGCGTGATGTTGTCGACGATGTGCTCCCGAGTGAGGTTGCCCGCCGGCTGGTCGTCGACGAAGGCGCGGGAGATCTTGTAGTAGCTGTCCGTGTCGTGATCGAGCAGCCAGGCCGCAAGGGCGACGGGCGAATCCAGCAGGGCGTAGCCGATCGTCTGCGGCCGCGTGGACTGCTCCAGGAAGTAGCCGAAGCCGTCCGTCGCGAAGGTGTTTGCCGCGTCGCGCGCCGCGCGCTCCTGCTCGGACTCCACCGGGAGCTGGTCCATGATGGCGATCGCCGCGATGAGCAGGTTGATGTGGACCCCGAGCAGCCCTTCGGGCGCCTGGCGGCTCATGGCGTCGGTGACGGCGGCGCCCACGTCGCCGCCCTGGGCGACGTAACGGGTGTAGCCGAGGCGGCGCATCAGCTCCGCCCAGGCCTCCGCGACGCGACCGACGTTCCAACCGAGCTCGGCCGGCTCGCCGGAGAAGCCGTAGCCGGGCAGGGACGGCAGCACGAGGTGGAACGCGTCCTCAGCATCTCCGTCATGCGCGGTTGGGTCTGTCAGCGGTCCGATGCTGTCGAGCAACTCGACGACGGAGCCAGGCCAGCCGTGCGTCATGATCAGCGGCAACGCGTTCTCGTGCTCCGACTTCACGTGGATGAAGTGGATGTCC
>DATDLN010000135.1:0-20203 GCA_036519295.1 Thermoleophilaceae bacterium | reverse complement strand
TCGCGCCCATCTTGTCGGCCAGCTCCTCGAACTGCGGCAGGGAGTCCTTGTCCTCGATGCCGCGCCCGATCGAGAGGAGGAACTCCGCCTTCGTGATGTCCACGTCGCCGGTGTCTACGTCGCGGAAGCCCAGGTGCTCGGTGCGGGGCTCGGCCTGCATTTCCACCGTCCTGGACGGCGCCCCGCCGGAGCCCTCCGCCGCCTGGAAAGCGCCCGCCCGCAGCATGAGCAGCACGCACTCCTTTCCGGGAAAGTCGAGCTCCACCTCCACCTTTCCCCCGTAGCCGCCGCGCGCCGCCACCGGCCCGCCGTCCCACGCCAGCCGGGTCACGTCGCTGGCGAAGCCGAGGCCGCGGCGCGCGGCCACGGCCGGCCCGAAGCCGAGCGAGTCGATGGTGTGGCCGAGCACGACGAGGTCGGGCCCCTCCTGCTCGATCAGCGCCTCGAGCGCGCCGGCGTGGATGTGCGCCTCGAAGTGCTCCGTCGGGGCGTCGACCGTGAGCACCTCGTCCACGCCCTCGGCGCCGAGGGCCTCGGCGTGGTCGGCGGCGCCCGCGCCGATCGCGGCAACCGCAAGGCGACCGCCGGCCTCGTCCTTCACCCCGAGGGCCGCGCCGATCAGCTCGAGGGAGACGTCGCGCAGCTCGCCGCGCCGGCTCTCCGCGATCACGAGAACGCCGCTCATCCGCTCATCTTGTCCTTGACGATCTCGGCGATCCGCGCGGCCACCTCGGCCGGCGGCCCGTCCAGCATCTCGGCACCCTCGCCGGTGTCGGGGTGAGCCATCGACCGCACCCGCGACCCGGCGGCCGCCTCCACCGCGCCGGACTCGAGTCCGAGCTCGCCGAGTCCGACGACGTCGAGCTGCTTCTCCTTCGCCTGCTTGATCGCGCGGAGCGTCGCATAGCGCGGCTCGTTGATCCCCGTCTGGATCGTGAGCAGGGCCGGCGGGCGCACCCGGAGCAGCTCGACGAGGCCTCCCTCGAGCTCGCGTTCGACCGTCGCGGTGCCCGCCTCTGCGTCGTAGTCGAGCGCCTTGACCACGGCCACGCGGGGCAGCCCGAGGTGCTCGGCCAGCGCCACCCCGGTCGCGCTGTGCACGCCGTCGCTCGACTGCACCCCGCAGAGCACCAAGTCGGGCGACTCCTTCTCCACCGCCGCCGCGAGCACGCGCGCCACCGCCAGCGGGTCCACGCCCTCGAGCGCGTCGTCCCAGATACGCACCGCCCGGTCGGCGCCCTTGGCGAGGCAGGCGCGCAGGCCCTCCTCGGCCTCCTCGCCGCCGAACGAGATCACCACCACCTCGCCGTCGCCGGCGGCGTCACGGAGCTGGAGCGCCTCCTCGACCGAGAAGTTGTCCCACTCGTTGAGGTCCCATTCGATCGCGTCGGGATCGACTCCGGGGCGGTCCTCGAGCAGCTCGAACTCCTCGTCGAGGACCGCGACCTCCTTTACCGCGACGACGATCTTCACGGCAGGCCCGCCTCTACTTGGCGGCCACGACCATCGGCTCCACGTCGGGCGTGTTCCGGAGCATCGACTCGTAGTCCTGGTTGGTCACCTCGCCCCACAGCCGCCGCTCGCGGATGAACGGAAGCGGCATGGCGGGGTTCGGGCCGTCGATCTCGCGCGCCAGCCGGTGACCGTCGAAGATGCTGTCGGGGATCATGCGCGGCGCGGCCGCGTCGCCGATCATGTAGACGGCCTCGATGCCCTCGCGTTCGAGCGCCTCCTTGTCGGCCCGCAGCTCGTGGTACCGCTCGTCGTTCGACAGCCGCTGGGTGCAGAGCACGACGGTGTCGACCTCGAAGCTCTCCTTGTGATCGGGCTTCCAGACGTTGTATGCGTGGCACACGCCCGGCTCGATCTTCTCGAGCATCGTGTAGGGGTGGATCTCCACCCCGAGCCGGTGCAGGTCCCGGTGCAGCATGGGCGCCTCGAGTGTGAACTCCATGTAGTTCGCGATGTCGCCCATCTGGGTGAGGAGGCGCACGTCGTGCCCCTCGCCCGCGAGCTTCTGGGCGATCGACACCCCCATGTAGTAGCCCTCGTTCTCGAGCACGAGGACCCGCTGCCCGATCTGCTTCTCGTCCTTCACGACCTCGTCCGGCGTGAGCTGCCAGTCGAGCGAGGTGTCGGCGCCCTCGATCACGTCGTGGGTCGCCGGGTTCATGCCGTCCGTCGCGAAGTGGCAGCCGGTGGCGATGATCACGATCTCGGCGCCGTACTCGAGGATGTCCTGGGTCGACAGCCGCGAGCCGGTGTGAACGTCGACGTTCTTCAGCTTGTCAAGCTGGATCTGCCGGTAGTTGACGATCCGCTTCCACTCCCCGAGGCCGCGCGCCGTGCCGCGGAAAATGTTCTCCTTGCCGTCCGAGTGGCCGAGCTGTGAGATCCAGTTCACGCAGCCGCCGATCTCGGCGTCGGCCTCGACCAGGTGGACGGCCTCCATGTCCCGCTTGCCAAGCACCATCGCGCACTCCATCCCGGCCGGCCCGGCGCCCACGACCAGGACGCCCTTGTCCCGGTTGGCGGCCGGGTGGAACTTCTCGGGGTGCCAGCCGCGCCTGTACTCCTCGCCGGCGGTGGCGTTCTGCGTGCAGATCATCGGTGGACCGCCGATCTCCCAGCGCGAGATGCACTGGTTGCAGCCGATGCACTCGCGGATGTCGTCGGGCCGGCCCTCCTCGATCTTCTTCGGGAGGAACGGGTCCGAGATCGAGGGGCGCGCGGCGCCGATGATGTCGAACTGCCCCGAGCCGATGATCGCCACCATCGTGTCGGGGTTCGTGATGCGGCCGACGCCGACCACCGGCTTGTTGGTGTGGTCGCCGGCCTTGACCTGCCCCGTGTACGGCTTCTCGTGGTTCTCCTCGAAGAACCGCGAGGGGCCCGCGTTCTGGCCCCACTCCGCGATGTCGCCGACGGTTAGGTCCCACAGGTCAACGAGATCGTCGACATGCTCGACGAAGCGCACGCCGTCCTCGCCGATCTCGATCGAGGACGGGCCGTAGAGGGTGTCGACCGCGAAGCGCGACGCGATCGCGCAATCGTCGCCCACGGCCTCGCGCACCTTCTCGAGGCACTCCTTCCAGAAGCGGGCGCGGTTCTCGAAGCTGCCGCCGTACTCGTCGGTGCGCTTGTTGTAGAAGGGTGAGAGGAACTGCAGCGGCAGGTAGGAGTGTGCGCCGTAGACGTAGATGATGTCGAAGCCGGCTTCCCGCGCGCGAACGGCCGCATCGACGTACATCTGCTCGACGAGCTGGATGTCGTCCTTGTCCATGTAGCGGGGATGGGTGTTGACCTCGAAGTCGGAGGGGATCTGCGAGGGGCCCCGCGGGTTGTGGCGCGACTCCATACAGGGCGCGTGCGGCCCGCCGTACCAGAGCTCGATTCCGGAGAGCGCGCCGAAGTGGTGCAGGCGGTCGCACATCACGGCGAGGTTGCGTACGTCGTCGTCGTCCCAGATGCGAGCCGAGAGCCGATGGGTGTCGTCGGACTCGGGGTGGATCGAGCAGTACTCGGTGCAGATGGCGCCCCAGCCGCCCTCCGCCTTCATCCCGCGGTGATATGCCTGGAAGCCGGGCTTCTCGGAGCCCGCACCGATGCAGTGAGGCACCTGGTAGAAGCGGTTCTTCAGCGTCTTCGGCCCCAGCTGGATCGGCTCGAAGAGGATGTCGTACTTCGGGTCGCGCGCCATGCAGTTCCTCCTCCAGTGACGGTCCAAGCGAACAAATATGTACAGACGCCTTCTATCGTATTGCCGGGCGCCTGTCCATGCCGTTCGGGAGGCTACCCATCCGGCGCAACCCAGACCAGGCAGTCCGCCTCCTTGCGCACCCGCCAAGCCACCGCGCGGAACCGCCAGCGCCCGGTTCGCCGCAGGTCGGGTCCGAACACGAGCAGGCCGGCGTCGCGCTCACGGATCAGCTCGAGCAGCGCCCTCACGGGATGCCTCGTGGTCACGCGGAGGAGCTCCGTCTTGACACCGAGCTTCCCGGCGCGCTCGGCCGTGGAGCGCACGGCGTCGAGGTCCTCCTCGTGCGGCAGGGTCATCCCCTCGGGGCCCAGCAGTCCGAACGTCGTCGGGTAGAGGCGAAACGGCAGCAGGTTGGCGATGATCAGCGGGACGCCCGCCTCGAGGGCGCTGTCGACCGCCATCCGCTCGGCGCTCGGATCGACCCGCACGGAGAGCGTCGCGAGCACCACCGGACGCGCGCGCGTGGGCTCGGCCGGAAGGCGCGTGACGTCCTCGTGGCGATCCCGCAGCTTGGGCATGCCCTTTCCCTCGGAATCCTACGCGCGGCTTGACGGCGTCTGCGCGCCATGCTGCAAGTCCAGCCGCTCCCTCCTTGTACCAATTGGTGCAAGTCTTGTACCAGTTGCACATGCGCCTGGCCCGATCGGGTTCTCGATCCTGCGAGACAGCGCTCGCTGAACGCTTACCTGCTTCTGCTCGAGGGGGTGACTGCGAGCGCGCCGCGAGTCAGGGGCGCGTGAGTCTAGCGCTCAACACGAGAGGAGAGGGACGGTGAAGCATGTGGCCGCCCGCTTCAGACCTCCGGACCATCTCCTCCACGCGGGACTCTCACCACAGGCGTCCTAGCCTGCCCCGCGCACAGCGGCGGCCCCCGGCTCTCCGCCGGGGGCCGCGTGCTTGTGCGGTGTTTCGGGCTCCGGTCCGCTCAGTCGCGTTTGGCTGTGCGAGCCTGGAGCACCTGCCTGCGCAGGAATCGGTGCAGGGCCCGCGCTTGGCCGAACCGGAACTGCGTGGTCCTGTACTTCGCCCCGCTCACTGCGACCTTCAGCTTGCGCTTGGAGATGCGCGTGCGCTTGGCGGCCGTGGCGGGCGGGTTTGCCGCGGGCGGGTAGAACAGCGATGCCGGGTTCGCCTGCAGGAAACTGTAGGCGAGCGTCCCGGGCGGGATGTCCGGGCGCACCGCTGCCTGCCATGGCACCACTTGGCGGAACGCCTGCCATGCGGCGGTGGGTGCGGCGCCGAAGCTGCGCGGCAAATTCAGCGCCTCCCCTTGGATCTGGCGGATGTTCATCCACCTCGTCGCAGTCAGCAGGTCCTGGCCGAGTAGCCACGTCAGGTTGTCCACCATCAGCCGCGCCTTGGCGACCTTGATCCGGCCCGCGGCCTGGAGGTCCTCGACGTTGGAAACGATCGAGTTGCCCTGCGCCGGAACGGGGTTTTGCAGCGTCTGGATCTCAACCATCAAGTCCGCGAGCGTGTAGTCCGCCGCTCCTGGCGCCGAGTTGGTCAGCTGGTCCGCCGGCAAGCTGGGATCGTTCGGCGCGATCACGGTGAAGAACGTGTTCGTGAATCGCAGCGGCACCATGTCGTTGTTGACGGCAACGTTGGCGAACGCGTTCGTCAGCGCCTCGATCTCGTTGTCGATCGGGTACGGATCCCAGTTTGCGTTCGAGAGGATGTAACCGTGCTCGCACCCCGTGCCGCCCACGCCGGGACCGACGCATCGATCGTTGTTCGGGCCGCCCTTGACGAAGTACTGCAAGAACCAGGGCGTGCCCAGCTCCGGCGACGACTCTGGCGACCAGCCTGGCGTCACTGCAGGGTTGTGGTCGGAGGAGTTCAGCTGGGTCAGCGCGTCCCGCCGCAGCTCGTCCCAAGCCTGCCATGCCGAGCCGATGCGCTGGCTGAGCGCCCGCAGGCTCTCGGGATCCTGAATGATCCGCAACGGCACGCCCGTGTCCGACAACTGGTCTAGCTCGAACAGGTAGCTGCCCTTGATCATGTCCATTACCCGCGCCGCCTCGGCGTTGATCCACTTGAAGGGCCGACTCGCCTGCACGGGCGCCGAGATCGGGGTGACGCTCGAGTTCATCCCGTTGAGCTCCATCGCGTAGATCAGGTCCTGCCAATTCAGCATCCGCTGCGCGTCGTAGAGCAGCAAAGCTGCCTGGCCGACCGTGAATGCGTTGGTGCTCACGACCGCGGCATCATCGGCGGCGAACGGCGCCCCCGGCGCCTCGAACTGCCCCGGCTGGTCCTGCAGCGGCTGCAGCCCCGCCCGCGCGAGCGCCTCGAGCGCCGACATCTTCTCGCCTTGGTAGTAGGCCTGCCCGCTGCCCACCATGGTCGCCTCAACGTTGCCCATCTGCGGCAGGTCACCCTCGCCCGGTGAGCCGCGCGACTGGACGACCGGCGTGACGCGCTTGTTGAGCAGGTCGATCAGCATCTGCGTGACTTGCGGCGTGGCCGCCTCGTACGACATCGTGTTGACGCGCTCAGCCATCATCGCCCGCACGATCTCTTCGTCATTAACCTCCGGGCCCAGACCGCCCTGAGCGCCGCGCCGGAACGTCGCCAGCTGGCGCTGCAGCAGAAAGTCTCGGTTCGAGCACCGCTCCCCCGTCTGCGGGCAGATCGGCGAGGTCGACGTGACCTCGGTCGAAAGCGGGTCGCCGCTGAAGATGGCGTTCTGGCGCCCGGCCCCCGTGCCTCGGTTGAAGAAGTAGATCGGGACGTTCTCACGCGCCCCCTCAAGCAGCAGGTAGTACGCGTTTAGCGAGCGCTGGCGCCCATTCTGTGAAAGTTCAACCTTCGCGCCGTAGCGCGCAATCGAAACCAGCCGGTCGACCGTCAGGTTCTTACCGTTGAGAACGATCGTCTGGTCCGCCTGCGTTGGGATGATTGGGTTATACGCCGACGCAACACTTACGTTGCAAGCAAGCAGCGCTGCACCGGCCACACAAATGCTTAAGACCGTGCCTCTTACACGATAACGACGCATCCTGTAAGCCTCTCTGTTCAGCACCTCGCAGGGTCATTTACCGGAACCCATGAGAGTCCCATGGCGAATGCGACCGCACGGGGACTAATGCGGGGGCCGGGAGTCAGTTTACCCGGCTTCGCTGTCGTTTCTGTGAACGCGAACGCGCTAGAGGGCCACGCCCCGCGCCGCCCACCGCACCGTCGGGCCCACGTCCGCTACGAGGCTTGGCTCCATCAGCGTGACATGACGAAAATCTGGTCCCCGGGGCGTCTGTAGCGAGTCGCGCCCTGCGGCACGACCACAGTCACTCTCCTTCGCACCATGGCTCGCATTTCCCCCAGCTCCTCTCAAAACAAATTTGTTCAGAGAAGGCGCGCGGAGGTTACACTCATCGATCGGCGATTGCAAGAGGATTTCTAGACGGGGACCGCCGCCGCTTCGGTCCGCACTGTTGAGCTTTCGTTGGAGCGTCACGGTAGGGGTCGGGGGCCCCGCCGATGGCCGGGCGTCCGGCGGCGAGCTCGTGGCGCTGAAAGCTCGCCTAAGTGTTACCTGTCATAGGCTCGCTCCCGTTGATGCGGCGAGTCTCGGTCCAGGACGGCAGTGGACCTGACGCCCGTGGCCGCAGGAGATGCTGTCGGCGGGCTACTGGATCGAGGCCCGCAAGGCGCAGAACCCGGCCCGCTCGTTCGGGGTGGCGCCCGCGGCCGCGTTACAGGCGCTGCGGGTCGTAATCGGCTTGGCACACGGCCCCGGATCTGCGGCCGGAGCGGCCCTAGGCGAGCAGTGCGCAAGCAGGCACAATCGAGCCGCCTCTCGGCGCTCGACGCCGGGGGGGTCGGCAGTTCGCGCGGTACCCGGTTGACGGCGTCCGAACGCCGTGGTAGAAGACCGTAGGCCTCGCTGTACCAATTGGTACGAGAGCGGCCCCGGGAGTCCAACTTAGGAGAGGGAGGGTCTATGGCGTCGGCCGAAGTTGAGGAGAGACAGCTCCTCAAGGCGATGACGTGGTGGGACGGCTTCGTCATCGCGCTCGCGAACCCCGGCTTCCTGATCGCCGCGCTCGGCGCCTCGATCGGAGTGCTGGGTACAACCGGCGCGGTCGTGCTGTGGACGATCTCGGTCCTCATCGGCGCCCTGCAGAACAACGTCTACGCCGAGCTGGCGACGATGTTCAAGGACAAGCCCGGCGGGATCGCCCTGTTCGCCCATGAGGCCTGGCGCAAGTACCTCACGCTCGTCGGTCCCGTCGCGACGTTCGGCTATTGGTTCGCCTGGTCGAGCGTGCTGGCGGTCAACGGCCTCGTGGTGGGCACGCTGATCCAGGCAGAGTTCTTCTCCGACAGCACCTGGGCCGAAACCGGCGCCGGCTTCGATCTGAATCTGGCGATCGTGCTCGGAATGGTCGCGATGCTGCTGGTGTGGGCGTTCAACGTCCTCGGCGTGCGCCCCGCGGTGTGGTTCGGCTACCTCACCGGCGGCGCGCTGCTGCTGCCGGCGGCCGTCTTGATGTTCCTGCCCTACGTCACCGGCGATTGGGAGAGCTCCAACATGACGTGGGAGATCGGCGCCGGTGGAGGGCTCGGCCTGGCGCTCACCTGGCTCTATTTCATGGGCTGGTCCTCGTACGGCTTCGAGGCGGTGGCGGCGTTTGCGCCGGAGTACCACGACCCCGAACGCGACACGCCGAAGGCGCTGCGCGCCTCGGCGGCCTTCTCGGTGGTCGTCTACGCGCTACTGCCGCTCGGCATCGGCGGCACGCTGGGAACCGGAACGATCGCCGACGACACGACGTTCATCGCGTTCTACACGACTGCGTTCGACCAGATCGTGGGCAATGCCCTCGGCACCGTGATGGTGCTGTGTCTGATTGCCGGGCTCGTCCTGTCGATGAACACGGCGACGATGGACGGCTCGCGTGCGCTGTTCGGCATCTCGAAGGACGGAATGACGGTCAAGGAGCTCGGCGTACTGAACAAGTTCAACGTCCCGGGCCGGGCGATGACCCTCGACCTGCTGCTGAACCTGTTCCTGATCACTTACTTCGCCGGAGCGATCGAGATCATCGCGGCGGGCAACCTCGGCTACATGCTGGCCCACGTGTTCGCGCTCAGCGGCTTCGTGCTGTTGCGCAGAGACCGCCCCGATTGGCCGAGACCAATCAGGCTGTCAGCCATCTGGGTGCCGATCGCCGGCGCGCTCGCCCTCGTCAACCTGGCGTTCATCGTCATCGGCGGGTTCATCTACTCGGGCGGTTTCCTTGGCTTGGATACCGCGTACGGCTACGGCTGGGACAAGACGAGGGTCGGCCTGATCGTGCTCGCGGTGTCGCTGCTGCTCTGGATCTTCCGCACGGTGGTCCAGGACAAGAAGCCGCTGCGGCTGCGCGAGGAGACGCCTAAGGTGCCTCCGGAGGAGGTCGTGGCCCCGACGCCCGCTCCCGTGACGTAGGCGCCGCGCCGGTCTATTCGGGCCGCAGCTCCCAGCGAGGGAGATCCGCTATCGCGCGCCGGTAGCGCTTGCGGTGCGCCGGGCGGACGAAGATGAACCAGGCCATCATGGCCAGGGGAAGCAGCACGAAGACCGAGAACAGGTTGCCGGTCAACGTGAAGAAGATGGCGGCGGCGGCCACCACCAGCCCGTAGACGACGGGTAGCACGCGGAAGCGCAGCTGCGTGCGGCGGATGAGGTCGTACTGCTGGGCCGGGATCTGCTGGGTGTTCCAGCGCTTGCCGCAGCGCTCGCAGCGCCAGGCCTCTCCGTAGCGCAGGTCGCGCTTGTCGCCGCACTCGCACGTGACCGAGATCGGCGGGCCGCGCAGGATCCACCCGGGCTGCTCGTGCCCCACGCGCCCGCGCTCGGCGGCCTTCTGCCAGGGAGGTCTCAGGTCCACGGATACGGGCCGCTCGAGGCGGCATGGAGATCGCCGGCGGTGAAGCGCCCTAGCCGGAACGGCTCGAGGCGCGGCTCGCCGTCGCCGAGGATGTCTTCGGCCGCCAACCGCCCGATCGCGAGCGTCTTGAAGCCGTGTCCCGAGTCG
Organism: Thermoleophilaceae bacterium; assembly: GCA_036519295.1. Taxonomy (GTDB): domain Bacteria; phylum Actinomycetota; class Thermoleophilia; order Solirubrobacterales; family Thermoleophilaceae; genus JACVRW01. The sequence goes on along the minus strand of DATDLN010000135.1, from coordinate 10,420 downwards.
ACGATCGCGTAGACGTTCGGAAGCGCCCAGTCGCACACGGGGTAATTGTCGGGGGTGTGCGCGACGATCCCGCCGGCGGCGCTCACGTTCCAGTCGTCGGCCCGGCCGCGGAAGCGCCGCAGCGCGGTCGCGAGGCCGGACACGAAGAACTCGGGGAAGCCGGCCTCCGCCGCATGCTCGGGGTTCTCCGGGCCGTAGGGATCCAGCTCGGGATTCGAGAGCAGCACGGGTAGGCCGCCGCCGGTGATGCCCGTGCCGGTGCGGCCCATCCTGAAGTAGATCCCCCACGCCCCCTCCACGAGCACGCGATCGTCGCGGTCGGAGCGAAGCGGGCCGGCTTCGTCGAGATGCACTACGGGCGCCTCGCTGCCGGCGGAGCCGCTGAGGCCGACGCCGCCGAGAGCGAACTCTCCCTCCTGCGCCTTCCAGTAGGAAACCAAGGGCCGAGGATCGAGGCCCAACATGCTCCACACGCTCGCGACCCAGGGCCCCGGCGCCACCACCACCGTCTCGCACTGGAGGCGCCCGTCGCTGGTCACCAGCGCCTCCACGCCGCCCTCGCCCAGCTCGAAGGCGCCGACCTCCACGCCCTCCCGGATCTCGGCCCCGGCGCTCCGGGCCCGCTCGGCGAGACGGCGAACGGTCTGCATGGAGTCCGCCCAGCCACCGCGGCGCTCGTGCAGCACGGCCTCGACGGGCGCGTCCCAGTCCGTCCAGTTCCAGGACAGGTACTCGTGGCAGCCTTCGCCGCCCACCACCAGCTCCGACTCGTAGCCGGCCCGCTCGTGCTGCTCGCGGATTGCGATCAGGTCGTCGACCTGCGCGGGCGGGACGGCGGCGATGTAGCCCACCTGGCGGAAGCCGTACGCGTCGGGGTCCTCCTCGAACAGCTCCACCGAAAGCCGCACCAGCTCGGTGATCGCCTCCGAGCGATAGTAGTTGCGCACGATCCCGCCGGCGATTCCCGATGCGCCGGCCCCGAGGCGCCCCTTGTCGAGCACGAGCACGTCAGCGCCGCGCTCCGCCAGCCCCCAAGCCACCGACAGGCCGTTCACACCGCCGCCGACGACGATGTGAGAGGGCATCAGTTCCAGGGGTACGGGCTGTTCGAGACCGGCATCAGGTCGCCGGCCGCGAAGCGCTCGTAACGGAACGGGTGCAAGAGCGAAGAGTGCTCGCCGACGAGCACGCGGGCGATCTCGCGGCCCACCGCGATCATCTTGTAGCCGTGGTTCGAGTCCGCGGCCACGTACACGTTCGGTCGCATGTAGTCGAACACCGGGAAGTTGTCGACCGTGAAGGCGCCGACCCCGCCCGAGCGGGTGTCGCGGTACTTCGGCCTGGCGCCCTCGAAGCGCCCCAAGCAGTGTGAGAGCGCCGCGCACCACAAGTCCGGGAACCCGGGCTCCACCGTGCCGGTCGGGTACGGGTCGAGCTCGAACTCGTGCCCCTTCGGCAGCGGGGATGCGCCGCCCTGGACGCTATGCCTGTCCTGCTTCGCGTAGATGCCCCACTGCTCGCCGGTGACGAGGCCGCCGTCGTCGGCGTGGAGGGGCGCATGGCTGTCGACGTGGAGCACCGGGGGAAGGCCGCCGTCGGCCGTGACGAAGACGCTCGGATCGACCTCGATCTCGCCCTCCTGGAGGTACCAGTAGGTCCACATCTCACGTTCCTCGCCGGCAACCTCGAGCCGGCGCGGCAGCCCGAGCAGCTCCCAGAGCCGCGCGATCCAGGGCCCCACGGCGATCACCACCTGCTCGACCTCGATCGGCCCGGCGGAGGTCTCCACGCGCGTCACCGCGGCGGAGCCGTCCAGCTCGAAGCCCGTGACCTCGACGCCCTCGGCGATCTCGGCGCCGGCAGCGCGGGCCTTGGCCGCGAGCCCCAGCATCGAATCCTGGTTGAACGCGAAGCCGCCTCGATGCTCGTGCAGGCAGACGGTCAGCCCGGGCGCCCGCCAATCCGGGAACAGCCCGCGCATGTGCGCCTCCACTTCCGCCTCGCCCAGGAACAACTCCGACTCGTAGCCGATCCGCTCGTGGCGCTCGTGGACGGTCGTCAGGTCCTCCTCCTGGGCGCCGTCGCCGAGCGCGAGGTAGCCCGAGCCGTGGTAGTGGAACGTCTCGGGGTCCGACTCCCAGATCTCCACGCAGGCGGCCATCAGCTCCGACATGGCGGGCTGCACGTAGTTGTTGCGGATCACCCCGCAGGCGATGCCGGAGGCGCCGGAGGCGACGCTCGCCTTGTCGACCACGAGCACCTCCTCTCCCTGCTGGGCGAGGTGCCATGCGGTCGACAGCCCGTGGACGCCGGCGCCGACGACGAGGTGCTTGGCGGAGCGCATGCTTCGGTCAGTGGAGCGGCGGCTCCCAGCCCTCGAGCACGGGCGGGTGCCAGTCCTCGCCGACCGTTCGGGTGCCCTCGACCCAGGGCCCGAGCTCCGGCTGGGGAAACTTGCAGTGGGCCTCCTTCAGCCGGATGCCGTAGGAGTTGCCCGACTGCAGGTGCGCGATCAAGACCTTTCGCGCGATCTCGTTCTCGAGGCCCTCGGGAATCGGGAAGTAGATCTTGAGGAACGAGTTGGAGTAGCGGTCGAACACCGCGGGCGTCCCCTCCTCCTCGAGCAGCTCGATGTCCTCGAGCCAGTTGATGTCCGGGCCGGGCGTGGCCGCCTGGAGATCGATCTGCTCGACCGCCGCGATGTCCTCCTGATAGGGAAAGCGATGGCCCGACAGGTACTCCGCGTCGATCGAGACGATTTTTTGTGGCTCGGTCATCGCTCGACCCTTTCGGCCTGGGGCAGCTGGTCGATCGGGTTCTCCAGGTAGCGATCGAGCATCGTCTTGATCTCGCCGAGCGCACGCTCCTCCGACACGCCCGGGACGTAGTCCGTGCCGGCGAGCGGTACGCGCGCCATCGCCGCGGCCTCCGTCGTGAGCGCGGCCAGGTCCTCCGGCTCGAGCGAGTGCACGTCGGTCTTGCCGCAGGCGCGGGCGAGCATCTGGACCTCGAGCGTCAACGTGTGCAGGAAGTTGTAGACGCGCTGGGCGGCCTCGTCGACGTGCAGGCGCTTGCGCAGCTCCGGGTCCTGGGTGGTGATCCCAACCGGGCAGCGGCCCGTGTGGCAGTGGTAGCACTGCCCGGCCGGCACGCCAATCGTGCCCTCGTAGTCCGTGACGCCCGGGATCTCCTTGTTGCAGTTCAGCGCCATCAGCGACGAGTGGCCGATCGCCACGGCCTTGGCTCCGAGCGCCAGGCACTTGGCCACGTCGCCGCCGTTGCGGATGCCGCCGGCCACGACGAGGTCGATGTCGTCCACTAGACCGACGTCCTCGAGCGCCCGCCGCGCCTCCGGGATCGCGGCCATCAGCGGGATGCCCGTCTCCTCCGTGGCGATGTGGGGGCCCGCCCCGGTGCTGCCCTCGGCGCCGTCGAGGTAGATGATGTCCGGCCCGCACTTGGCGGCCATGCGCACGTCGTCGTAGACGCGCGCGGCGCCCAGCTTGAGCTGGATCGGGATCTCGTAGTTCGTGGCCTCGCGGGTCTCCTGGACCTTCAGGGAGAGGTCGTCGGGGCCGAGCCAATCGGGGTGACGGGCCGGCGAGCGCTGGTCGATGCCGGGCGGCAGCGAGCGCATCTCGGCCACCTGCTCGGTCACCTTCTGTCCCATCAGGTGGCCGCCCAGGCCGACCTTGCAGCCCTGGCCGATGAAGAACTCCACCCCGTCGGCCAGCATCAGGTGGTGCGGGTTGAAGCCGTACCGGCTCTGGATGATCTGGTAGTACCACTTGGTCGAGAGGTCCCGCTCGGGCGGGGTCATCCCGCCCTCGCCGGAGCAGGTCGCCGAGCCGGCCATCGAGGCGCCCTTGGCCAGCGCCATCTTCGCCTCCAGCGAGAGGGCGCCGAAGCTCATCCCCGTGATGTAGATCGGAATGTCGAGCTCGAGCGGCTTCTTCGCGAAGCGCGCGCCGAGCACGGTCCTCGTTGTGCACTTCTCGCGGTAGCCCTCGATCACGAAACGGGTGAGCGTGCCCGGCAGGAAGATCAGCTCGTCCCAGTGCGGCATCTTCTTGAAGACCGAGAAGCCGCGCATGCGGTAGCGGCCGAGTTCGGCCTTCATGTGGATGTCGTTGATGACCTCCGGGGTGAAGATCCGGCTGTGCCCGAGGACGGTGCGGCGGGAGGGTGCGTTCTCGTCGGCCATCACAGCACCAGCTTTCGCTCGCTCGGCTCGAGGCTGTCGTAGTTGTAGAGCTTCTTGCCGCACACGAACTTGCGCAGCTCGGGCGGGGAGCCGAGACCGTAGACGCGGAACTTCCGCTCCACCAGCTCCGTATCGGCCTCGGTCCACTCCGCCTCGACGCAGTCGATCCCGAGCGAGGCGATCTTGCCGCCGACGTAGATCGTGCCGTCGTACATGGAGTCGCCGAGCCCGGGGCCCACGTCGCCGCAGATGATCTGGCGGCCGCGCTGCATCATGAAGGCGGTCATCGAGCCGGCGCTGCCGAGCACGAGGATCGTGCCGCCCTTCTGGTCGATCCCGGTGCGGGCGCCCACCTGGCCCTTGACCACCAGGTCGCCGCCGCGCAGCGCGGCGCCGGCGAGCGAGCCGGCGTTCGACTCGACCACTACCACGCCGGACATCATGTTCTCGGCCACCGACCAGCCCACACGGCCGTTGATCTGGACCTCGGGACCGTCGATCAGGCCCACCCCGAAGTAGCCGAGGCTGCCCTGGAAGGTGATCCGGCAGCGCGTCAGTATGCCCACGCCGAGCGAGTGGCGGGCGCTCGGGTTCAGGATCGTCACGTCCTTCACGCCCTGCTCGTAGAGCAGCCAGCGGAGCTCCGCGTTGATCTTGCGGGTTGAGAGGTCGCGCGCCTCGATCACGGCGCGCTCGCCGTCGATCTCCGCGATCTTCGGAATCGTTCCGTCGAGCTCGACGAGCCCGCGGGCGTCGTAGGTGGCGCCGGCTACCGCGTCCACACCATCACCTCGCCCTCGTACGGGTCGTGGGTCTCGATCTCGCGGTCGACGACCTTGCGGATGGCGATCTCCTCCGAGGCCAGCGCCACGATCTCGTCGCCCTCGTACAGCACGAGCGGCTTGGCGCCGAGCTCGTCCTTGGCCACACCGAGGGCGTCCTCCGTCACGCAGATATAGGTGAAGACCCCGTCGAGGTCGGCGAGGCTGCGGCGCATGGACTCCTCGAGGGAGTCGCCGTTCGCCATGCGCTCCGCCAGGTAGACGGCGATGATCTCGGAGTCGCAGTCCGACTGGAAGCGGTGCCCGGCGCGCTCGAGCCGCCGGCGCCACTGGTGGTAGTTCGTGAGCTGGCCGTTGTGGACCACGGCCACGTCCGGGAAGGGATACGCCCAATAAGGATGGGCATTGGCGATGTCCACGTCCGACTCGGTCGCCATTCGCGCGTGCCCGATCGCGTGCGTCCCGACGAAGCCGTCGAGCCCGTAGTCGCCGGCCACCGTCTCGGCGTCGCCCAGGTCCTTGACGATCTCGAGCGAGCGCCCAAGCGAGAGCACCTCGGCGCCGCGGATGTCCTCGACGTAGTCGGCGAGCTGCTTCAGGTCGCCGTCGTGGTCAAAGGTGACGGTCATGGCGTGGTCTGCGCTCTTGTCAACACTGCCGATCCGGACTCCCAGCGCCTTCATCCGGGCCTCGATCTGGCCGCGCTGACGGCGCAGGCGCTCGGCGAACTCGAAGTCCTGGTTGCCGTTCGCCTCGGCCAGCTTCACGTGCATCACGTAGCCGTCGGCGGTCGGGCGATAGAGCGCGTAGCCGGTGGAGTCGGGCCCGCGGTGCTTCATCGCCTGGAGCATGCGGGTCATGTCGCGGCCAACCCGATGGGCGCCGCCCCCGTCGCGATAGATGATGCCCGCGATCCCGCACATGGCTAGGGCACCCCCATTACGGGAGCACCTCCAGGTACTCCTCGCGCTCCCAGTCCGTGACCGCGGCCAGGTAGCGCTCCCACTCGTCGCGCTTGTAGTGGTGGAAGACCTTCCACAGGCGGCCTGGCATCGCGCTGCGCACGACCTCGTCGCGCTCCAGTGCGACCAGCGCCGCGCCGAGGCTCTCCGGCACGCGCTGGAGCGAGTCGCCGTCCTGCTGCACCAGGTCGTACGTGTTGGCGCTCTGCGGCGGACCCGGGTCGAGCTCTCGGCGGATGCCGTCGAGGCCCGCCACCAGCAGGCTCGCCACGGTAAGGAAGGGGTTGCACGAGGCGTCCACGCCGCGGTACTCGAACCGCCCGCCGCTCGCCACGCGCACCGTACAGGTGCGGTTTTGCCAGCCCCAGTTCCTGTAGACGGGCGCCCAGAAGCCCTCGTCCCACATGCGACAGTAGGAGTTCACGGTCGGGTTGCCGATGCACATGAGGGCGCCGAAGTGGTCGAGCATTCCGCCGAGGAAGTGGCGGGCGGTGTCCGACAGCTGCGCCGGGCCGCCGGGGTCGTGGAACACGTTGGTGCCGTCCTCGTCGACGAGGGTGAAGTGATGGTGGTGTCCGTTCGCCGACACGCCCACGAACGGCTTCGGCATGAAGCTGGCCAGCAGGCCGTGCTTGCGGGCGACCGCCGCGCAGATCTGGCGGTAGGTCGTGATGTTGTCCGCGGTGCGGACCGGCCGGTCGTAGCGGAAGTTCAGCTCGAGCTGGCCCGGCGCGTCCTCGTGGTCGCCGTAGCTCATGTCGAGCCCCAGCGCCTGCCCGTACTCGACCACGTCGAGCAGCACCGGACGGAGCTCCTCGAACTGGTGGATGTGGTAGCAGTAGGGCTTCGTGACTCCGACGGGGGCCGCGCCGTCCTCCGAGCGCTTCAGCCACATCATCTCGGGCTCGATCCCGATCAGGAAGCTGTAGCCGAGCTCCTGCTCGAACTCCGACACGACGCGCTTCAGGTTCTGGCGCGGATCCGCGTCGAGCAGCTCGCCCGACTCGGTGTCGTAGCAGTCGCAGAAGACGCGCGCCACGCGCGGGTCCCAGGGCAGCGTCGCGAAGGTATCGAGGTCCGCCATCGCAGCGAGCTCGGACTCCTCGGGCCCGAAGCCGATGTAGTTGCCGACTCGGTCGACGAACAGGTTCGCCGTCGCGCCGTAGACGAGCTGGTAGCCCTTCTCGGCTACCTGCGGGAAGAATGAGGCCACGACGCCCTTGCCCATCACGCGCCCGGTCACCGAGACCTGCTGGAAGAAGACGTACTTGATGCCCTCGGACTCGATGCGGCGAGTGATCTCCTCGATCTTCTCGCGCCGGCCGGGCCGGCTGCGCGCCTCCTCGAGCGTGCGGAGCGGCAGTTCCGACTTCGGCGTGTCGAGGACCGTGCGGACGTCGCCGCCGAAGGTCGGCGGGGCCTGGGCGTCGACGCTGACGCTGGCCTCGTAGGAGTCGCTCATACCCCCTCCTCCGGGTGTCGAATAGCCTCCCGGGCCGCGCCGCCCGGATCGAGGGCGACTATACCATTTGAGCCAATTTGTACAGCGCCAATCGGGCGCCGCCGGGGAGCGACCCGGCTAGCCTCGCGGTCCCCGGAGGTGATGATGCTCCATACCCGCTTCTGCGAGCTCTTCGACATCGAGGCTCCGATCCTCCAGGCCGCGATCTGGCCGGCCACCGCACCCGAGCTTGTCGCGGCCGTATCCGAGGCCGGCGGGCTCGGCAGCATCGGCGCCATCTTTGGTTCGGCCGACCAGGTGACCGCGCAGATCCAAGAGGTCCGGGAGCTGACCGACCGGCAGTTTGTGGTCAACCACGTGGTGCCCCTTCTCGACGAGGACGCATTCGCGGCCACGTTGGACGCGGGCCCGGCCGGTGTTTCCTTCGCACTCGGGGATCCGGGCGTGGAGCTCGTGGACCGCGTGCACGCCGCCGGCTCGAAGGCGATCCATCAGGTCCACAGCGTGGGGCAGGCCCGCGCGGCGGCCGCGCACGGGGTGGACGTCCTGATCGCACAGGGGAGCGAGGCCGGGGGCCAGGGTATGGCGGCCGGCGCCGGCGCCATGGCGCTCGTCCCTCAGGTCGTGGATGCCGTGGCCCCGATCCCGGTGCTGGCGGCCGGCGGGGTTGGCGACGGGCGCGGACTGGCGGCTGCGCTCGTGCTCGGCGCAGCCGGGGCGAACGTGGGCACCCGCTTCCTTGCGTCCCGGGAGGCGTCAGCGGATGAAGCCTGGAAGCAGCGCGTTCTCGAGGCCGAGTCGGAGGAGGTCGTGCGGTTCGAGGCCTGGAGGGAGATCCTGCCCCCGAGCGAAGCGGGATACGACGTCGTCCCCCGGGTGATCCGGAGCGAGTTCGTGGCAGAGTGGGAGCGCCAACCGGTCGAGGCTCGCAGGCAGGCCGACCGCCTCCGCGCGGAGATCATGGGCTCCATCGAGCGGGAGCAGCCGCACGAGCTGACGCCCTTCGCCGGCCAGTCCGCAGGGCTGATCCACGACGTGCGGCCTGCCGCCGAGATCGTGCGCGGGATGGTGAGCGAGGCCGAGGCGGCCCTGGAACGCGCCGCCAAGCTGCGCGCGGGCTAAGTGGAACCTCCTCTCATACCCTCTAACTACGCGGACCCGTCGGCTCGAGGTGCGTTTCGCACCAACTGCGATCAAGGCGTCCGGCCGGACGCGATGCCTGGTACCCCACTCGAGCCCGTCAGGGATGGGGCCGACGGGGTAATTGGGAGCGTGCGGACGCTCGCTTGGATCGTCGTCTTGACCATGGTTGGCGCCGCGCCGCTCGCGGGCTGCGGCGCCGATCGCGAGGAGGACGAGCAGCAGAACCTCGCGATCTTGCACGAGCTGCCGACCTTCCCCGGCGCGCGCGAGCTCGAGGTCGGCACCGCCCCGTACTACGGGCACGAGGAAGGACCGTTTGACGGGGCCGAGGGCCACACGACCAGCATCACTTACCGCGCCCCGGGTGGAACGACACAGAGGGAGCTGATCCGTTTCTACACTTCTCGGCTCGAGAAAGGCTGGGAATGCGAGATCGAGCGCTCGGGGGAGATCGACATCACCGACGCCCAGCATCCTCGCCGCCGAGGTGTGTACTTACAGCTCAGGTGTAGCAGCGACACGGCCCATCTCGGTCAACCCCGACAGCTTGACGAGGAGAACATCGAGTTTCGACGTGGTCGCCGACTCGCGAGACCTGCGCCCCTCTCCTGTGGATAGGCGGGCGTCGCGGTCGGCGACCACGACACGCCCGCAGCGGACGATCTGCGAGTGCGGCGTCCGGCGCGGCACGGACGATCGCAATCCCACACCAACGCAGGCGCGAGGCGGCTGGCGGGCCGGACGCCTCGAGCTCGTCCGAGGCGGGAGCGCGCGGCGCATGGGCTGAGAGTTCTGCCATCACGCGAAGGGAGGCGCGGTCGGGCAGCACTCGCCGCTCCGCAGCCGCCGTCGGGTGCCGAGGCACCCTCTCGACTCCGGCCGTGACCGTCACGGCCGCGCGAGCGGGGCGGCGAACCGCGCCCAGTGCTCGACAGAGCTAAGGCGCCGCCGCTCCACGCCGGCCGTCGGTCGTGGCGTGGTCTGCTCGCATGCGGTCAGCGTCGGCTAGCCAGATCAGTCACGGGCGGTGTGCTCGACGATCGCCCGGACAATGGTCTCCCAGTCGGCTCGGTCGACCCCGTGACCGGCCCCCTCGAGCGTCAGCAGCCTCGCATCCGGTATCTCGTCGGCGAGAGCCTCGCCGTGCTCGAGCGGGAACATCGGATCCGCGGTGCCGTGGATCACCAGCGTCGGCACCGCGATCGAGGACAGAGGCTCGTGGGACGGCTCGCCGTCCCCGAGGGCGTCGTGGCTCTGCGCGGCCGCGAAGTTGCGCGCGCGCTCGACGTCGCGACGGACGAGCTCCCGGGTGGCCGCCTCATCGAACGGACGCTGGCTTCCCGCAAGCAAGCGGTAGTAGTCGACCGAGTACTCGATCACCGACGCGGCGTCTGACCAGTCCACCTCCGCCGTCGCCAGGAATCGCCCGAACCCCTCGGTGCTCGGCGGGAGCTTCCGGTCGCTGGGCACCGCAAAGGACGTGCTGATTAGGACGAGCGAGAGGACGCGATCCGCGAAGTCGAGCGCGAGCAGCTGCGCGAACGCCCCGCCCGCTGACACGCCCACCACGTGCGCAGCCGGGATGCCGTAGGCGTCGAGCACACCGACGGGGTCGCCGACCAAGTCCGCGCCTGTGTATTCGGGGTGACCGAGCTCATAGGTGACCGATCGGCCCGTGTCGCGATGGTCGTAGCGGATCACGAACCGCCCGCCGTCGGCGAGGCCCCGGCAGAAGCCCTCCTCCCACCAGAGCATCGACCCACCAATACCCATGATGAGGAGCAACGGCGGGTCCGCGGGATCGCCGAACGCCTCAGTGCACAGCTCGACCCCATTCGTCTCGATCATCCGCTCGGCCACGTTGTTC
>DATDLN010000134.1:0-37467 GCA_036519295.1 Thermoleophilaceae bacterium | reverse complement strand
GCGGGTGGACGGCACCGCCCAGATCACCAACACGGCGATGCCGAGATACGAGAAGACCTGCACCGATGCCGACGTCTCGATGGCGAGGTGGAAGACGACGGCCACCCAGACCGCTGCGTATCGAGTGCCGCGCCACCACAGGCCGACCGCGATGAACAGCTCGGTGAGCACGATGAGCTTGGCCGCTCCGGTGTGGAAGCTTCGGTCGGTCAGGAGCGACACTGCCCAGTCCGGCAGGGGCCACGCGTCCAGCTGATCTCGGGCCCGCACTACGCGCTGCCAGGTGACGGTGCCGCCGAACCAGTCGGGGTCGAGGAGCTTGCTCAGCCCGGACGCTCCGTAGATCGCTGCGCACTCGAAGCGGAGCAACCAGAGCGGCCAGGCGGGCGCCGAGGGGTCGAGTGCCGGTAGCCCGCGACGGCGGCGGAGCCACGCGTCCAGCGACAGCTCCCGTCCGCACGGCGCCACCACCAGCAGACCCAGCACGATGAACAGGTAGGCCCGGTTGTTGTGGAAGTGCGTGGTCGACAGGAACAGGTTGTAGGCGACGATCGCGAAGGTGGTCGCCGTCGCCAGGCGGGTGAGGAACCCGAGCGACATGGCGACCGCGGCGGCCGCCGCCACCCAGAGCAGCCCGACGTAGACCGCGTCGGGCACCTCCGGATACCAGCCGGCATACGGCTCGTAGAAGGCGTCCCGGTAGATCCGTCCGTCCAGAGCATCGGAGAGGAACGGCTGCAGATGCAGGAGCACCGCCGGGCCGGCCAGCACCCTCAGCAGCGCGAGGGACCGCATGCTGACCGCACGGCCGAGCAGTTCGTCGAACCAGGCCGTCACGCCGCGGACACGGGGCGGCGCGCCGGTCGCGGCCGCGTTCACCCTGCCACCTCGCGGACACGGCTCCGGAGGACCCTGGCCCGGGCGGGGTCGGCGTTGTGCCAGGACGTCACCCTGGCCTCCAGGTACCGGGTCTCGCCGTCCCGCGGAGTGTTGTTCGCGACCCAGTCGAGGGCGGCATCGAGAAACGCCAGCTGGTTGGCGAGCCCGGCATCCGCGTGGTGGCGGACCCAGGGATATCTCAGCCCCCGGTCCCGCACCAGCTCGTCCCAGCGGTATCCCGACCACGGACGCTCGATCGGGATCCGCCGGCCGTCGGCGGTGACTCGGACCACGTCGGCGCGCCAGGTGCTCGACTCGGGGAACATCTGGAACGCGAACTCCTTGTGGTCAGACCAGTAGCCACGTGCCACGAGCCCGAGCTGCACGACCACGACGGCGACGACCAGCACCCGCCGCCCGACGACCCTGACCCTCCACCTCACGCGGTTACGATGACACGCCGCCGCAGGCCGGCACCGACTGCGACCAGTATCGACGTGCAAAGGAGTCCAACTCAGTAGACGTGGACCCCGAAGGCACCCCGGAAGCGGTGCCGTCGAAAGGACTGGGCTGAACATGGCCGACGAGGAACAGATCCGGACGCTGATCGAGCGCTGGGCCGCGGCGGTGCATGGCGGCGACATGAGTGGCGTCCTCGCGGACCACTCCGACGACATCGTGATGTTCGATGTGCCGCCGCCGTACGAGGGAGTTCGTGGCATCGACGCCTACCGCGAGACGTGGCCGCCGTTTTTCGAATGGCAGGCACGAGGCGCCTCGTTCGAGATCGTCTCCTTGGACGTCACGGCCGGCGCCGACGTCGCCTATGCGTTTGCCCTGCTGCGCTGCGGAATGCCCGAGGAGCTCGCCGACAACCCCGAGAACCGCTTGCGGCTCACGCTCGGGCTGCGGAAGGAGAACGGCCGCTGGGTCGTCGCCCACGAGCACCATTCGTTCGCGGACACCGACTAGGAGGCTTCCGCGATCCGTTCAGTCACTTTGGCTCGTCGGTGACGTTACGCTGCGGCCGTGCGGAGAGTCGCGCGCGACGGGCTTACGCTGGCGGTGCAGGACGAGGGCGAAGGGCAGCCCGTGCTGCTGATCCACGGGTTTCCGGACTCCTCCCACCTCTGGCGCCACCAGGTCCCGGCACTGCTCGAGGCGGGGATGCGCGTGGTCGTCCCGGACCTGCGCGGGTTCGGCGAGTCCGACAAGCCGGAGGCCGTGGAGGAGTACGCGATCGCCCACAGTGTCGCCGACATGGTGGCCGTTCTGGAGACGCTTGGCGAAGAACGAAGTCACGTCATCGGGCACGACTGGGGTGCCGTCGTCGCTTGGGCCCTCGCCGCCTTCGCCCCTGACCGCGTCGACCGGCTGGTAACGATGTCGGTTGGGCACCCCAATGCGCTGCGTCAGCGATCGATGGAGCAGCGGGAGAAGGCCTGGTACCAGCTCCTCTTCCAGTTCGCCGGCGTGGCCGAGGAGCTGCTCAGACGCGATGACTGGCGGCTGTTTCGCGAATTCCTCAGAGGCGACGGCGACGTCGAGCGCTACCTCGCCGATCTGTCACGACCGGGGGCACTCACTGCCGGCCTGAACTGGTATCGGGCGAACCTCGCCCCGCACTTGGAGCTCGAGCCGAGGGCGCCGCTCCCGTCGGTCACGGCACACACCCTCGGCCTGTGGAGCGACGGCGACAACTACCTGACCGAGGACGGCATGCTCCGATCCGCCGAGTGCGTCAGCGGGACCTGGCGCTACCAGCGCGTCGAGGGTGCCAGCCACTGGATGCAACTCGACGAGCCCGAGCTGATCAACGGGCTCTTGCTCGACTTCCTCGGGTGAAGAGAGCCGAAGGCCTCCCACAAGTCGGCGGGCTCCGAGCGCGTGGATCAGTCGAGCAGCTGGAGCAGCTCTTTGCGGCCGGGGCCGGGGATCGGCCGACGTTCATAGCCGTCTCCCTGGCCGAGCAGCCGGTCGGTGAGGCCCGGTTGCTCGAGCGTCTCTCCCAGGGGCGTGAGGCAGCAACGGGACGCCATGAACGCGCGGAACACCTCGGCATCGTGGGGTACGGCGGCGAGCATCGCCGACCGAAGCGCGCCCGCCGGGTCAGTCGGCCTCTCAGGTTCGATCCCGGTGCGAAGGGCCTCAATCTCGCGGAGCCGATTGCGGTCCTCCGCGACGGTCTCTCGATACCACGGCGTCAGTTCAGCCTCGGTGACCGCGTCCCAGGCCTCGGAGAACTCGACCGGATCTTCAAGATGAGAGCGCACCACGTCGCGCAGTCGCTGCGCGTGCAGCAAACCGAGCGCGATGCCGCGGCCCAGCGAGGGGTTCGTGCATGCCCAGGAGTCGGCCACCAGCGCCACGCCGTTGACCGCCGGCCGCCCGTCCACGGCCAGGCGGCGGTAGCGGTCGACAACGCCGCTCATCGGAAGGATGTCGCTGATCGCCTCACCTTCGAGCCAGTGCGCGTGCAGCGGGCAGGCCGCGACGACCGACATCCATCGATCGGGATGACGCAGCCGCTTGAGCGGTCGGTCTCCGGTCGAGATGTACAGGGTCACGGACCACGTCTCGCTGTCCCCGGGCAGGGTTAGGACCGAGAAGCTCCCAATCGGCGTCAGCAGCGGCGCACGCGGCTCCGGCGGCGCGCCGCCCGACGAAGAGAAGAAGCGCGTGTAGTAGATGAATCCGGAGTCCTCGGACTCCTCGTGGACGGGCGCGACGCCCGCCTCGCTGAGGAAGCGCGGCAACTGTGATCGCCGGCCCATGGCATCCACCACGAGGTCGCCACCCCGCTCCTCGCCGGAGTCCGTTCGCACGCCCGTCACGTGCGGCGTGCCGTTGTAGGTCCGCATCGTGAGCTCCCGGACGGCGACCCCCCGGCGCACGTCCACGCGCGGCTCCGCCTCCGCCATCCGACCGAACACCTGCTCGAGCGTCGGACGGCGCGCGGTGATGGTGACGAAGCGCTCATCGTCCGCGCGCGGAGCGCGATCGGCGATCGACGGGGGCATGAGGCCCAGGGGGTCGAACCGGACCGCGCCGGCATCCTCGAGCGCCTCCGCGACGTCGGGCAACTCCTCCTCCAGCACCGCGCGGCCGCGGGATTGGAGGTAGTGCGCCTGCCGGAACTGGGTCACCCCCTCACGCGACCACCGGTACCAGGCCTCCTCCGGAGACTCCGGTACCGACCCTTCGTCGCGCTCAAGCACCGTCACCTCGTGGCCATCGCGCGACAGGAGCATCGCGGTCGCCAGGCCACACACGCCGGCGCCCAGCACGATCACGCCGGCCATCCCCTATCTACCTCCTCGCGGGAGACCTCCCGCGGCGCCGAGACTTACGCGGAGTCCAACCCGATCGACCATCGACATGAGCCACGTTACGACAGGCACTCCTGTCCGGCAAGGAGCCGTGGTCCGCACGCGGGCGGGCTGCTGCGGGTGGGTCTGCGGCGTGACAGAGAGCGCTTGCGCATTGGAGTGTCGCTACTGCAAGCTGTGCGCATGGGCGACGCGGAGCGGCGGGCGCTGATCCGGCAGTACTGGGAGTACACCGGCCGCGATCAAGACATCTCTCACGAGATCTTCCACGACGATGCCGTCCTTGAGTTCCCGCAATCCGGCGAGCGGTTCGAGGGCCTGGTCAACTTCAAGGAGTGGCGACGCCGGTATCCGGCCGAGGTGACCTTGGAGTTGCGCAACCTGCGAGGCCAGGGGGATCTGTGGGTGGTCGAGGGAGCAGGCAGCTACAACGGCGGTCCTTGGCAACCCGCGGTGAGCATCCTCGAGTTCCGAGGCGACAAGGTGGCCCGGGAGACGATCTACGTCACCGAGACGTGGGACGCCCCGGACTGGCGCGCCCCGTGGCGCGCGGCGCCGTAGCGCCGGCTCGAACCGGCATCGGAGCGTCCGGCAAGCCGATCCCCGAGTCATCGGCTGGGTCTCCACCGGAGGACAACGCCTCCCAGCCCTGCTCCTCGAGAGCAATCAGCTCGTTCGAGGCATCGGAATCTCCCCGTTTGCAACAGGTTCCACCAAGGTTGGCAGGAGGCCTCGTCAGAATGGTTCCGCGATGTCGATATCTCGGACGACCACCCTCGGTGATTACCGGTTCAACCGGATCGGGCTCGGCACGAACCGGCTAACGGACACGCGGGAGAACCGGGCCTTCCTCGGGCAGGCGGTCGATGCCGGGGTGGGTTTGATCGACACGGCCCACATCTACACCCGCGGTGCGAGCGAGCGAGCCATCGGCGCGCTGGCGCCACTGCCGGATGAGGTTGTGGTCGCCACCAAGGGCGGCTACGAGCCGGGCGCCGGTCGGCCGGAGCGACTGCGGGCAGAGCTCGAGGAGAGCTTCGAACGACTTCGGACCGACACGATCGCCCTCTACTACCTCCATCGGGTCGACCCGGGGGTGCCGCTCGAGGAGACGCTGAGCGTTCTCGGGGAGTACCGCGATGCGGGGCGCATCCGGCACGTCGGCCTCTCCCAAGTCAGTGTGGACCAGATCGAGCGTGCAGGGGCGGTGGTCCCGATCGCGGCGGTGCAGAACGAGTACAACCTCTCCGAGCGCAAGTACGAGGACGTGGTGGACTTCTGCGAGAGGGCGAACATGCCGTTTGTGCCCTACTTCCCCTTGCGCGGAGCGGTCCGTGCTCCGCTCGACGAGATCGCCGGCCGGTACGACGCAACCCCGCAGCAGATCATGCTTGCGTGGCTCCTCAAGCGGTCACCGAGCATGACCCCGATCCCGGGAACCCTCTCGCTCGGGCATTTGAAGGCCAACCTGGCCGCGCTCGATCTCGAACTTTCAGACGAGGACTACGCCAAGCTGAACGGCGGCTGACCGCAGGCCGGGGTTCGCTACGAAGCGTTCCGTCCCCCGAGACTGGCCGCCGCAGCTCCCTCAGATCGCCGCGCCCGCCCTCCTCGCACGTAGGTCGTAGTAAAGGAACGTCGAGAAGAGCGCCACGAACGGCGTCGTCACGCTCTCGGCGCAGATCGTGCCGACCATCGACCACACCGCGCGGTCGGTGCTCGACGCGATGGCGGTAAAGGGCGCGGCGAGCACGATTCCCGGCAGGAGGGCAGCGAGGTTGACCATGATCACGAGGCCGAAGGTCCGCCACCAGAAGCCCTGTACGACCTCGCTCGAGCGTGAGAGCGCCTGCGTGCCTCGGGCGCCGTCGAGCACCACGGCCTGGGGCACGAAGAACCAGCGCACGGCCACGTAGATCCCGGGCACGATCAGGAGCACCAGCCCGATGGCGATGCCCACCGCGGCAAGCAGGACCGCGAGGAAGAGCGGGGTGAACGCCTCGAAGCCTGACACGAGCGATTCGCCGGCGCCCGGCCTCCCTCCCTCCGCCACAGAGCGCAGCGCGTAGATGCAGATCGCCGTGATGAGCGGCGCGACGACCAGGAAGCGGACCACGGTGGGCACCGCCGTCTCGGCCAGGGCCGGGGACTCGTCGAAGGAGGCGGTGAGCTGCTCGAGGCCGATGCCCTGCACCACCAGATACACGGGCACCACCACCGCCGCGGACAGGGCGATGAAGACGAGCGCGTGCCGGAAGTAGACGCCGAGCGAGTCGCCGAAGAGCGCCGAGATGTCTCGCGGCCGTTCGAGCTGGATCACGCGCGCCGACCGACGTCGGCGACCGCGGGCTTCCCGGCAAGCTCGCGGTAGGCGTCCGCGATTCGGGCGATGCCCTCCTCGATCTGGTCGGGCGGTACTGCCGAGTAGGCGAGCCGCAGCGAGCTCCCGCCGCCCTCGAGCAGGAAGTCGGTGCCCTTCACGAAGATCACGCCGCGCTCGTGCGCGCCACCCTCGAGGGCCGCGACGTCGGTGCCCTCCGGCAGGTCGACCCAAAGGAAGTAGCCGCCCTCGGGAGTCACGAAGCGCGCCTCCGGCAGGTGGCGCCCGAGGGCCGCGCAGGTGGCGTCGCGGCGCTCCAGCAGGGCCCTCTTGACCGTCGCGATCGAGCGATCGATCGCGCCCGAGTGGCAGAACTCGGCAACGATCGACTGGGACACCATGCTCGGCGAGATGTAGGTGCCGGTGGCGATCCTGCGGATGCTCGCGATCAGCTCCGCCGGCCCCACGAGGTAGCCGACCCGAATGCCGGGGCAGACCGTCTTCGAAAACGACGACGCGTAGACGACGTCGGTCCCTTCGTCGCGGGACAGCATCGTCGGATGGTGGGCGCCCTCGAAGCGCAACTCGACGTAGGGGTCGTCCTCGAAGATCGTGAAGCCGTGCTCGCGGGCGAGCTCGAGCAGCCGCTCACGCTTCTCGAGCGAGAGGGTGCAGCCGGCGGGGTTCTGGAAGTTGGGGATGATGTGTGCGAGCTTGGGGCGTGCGCCGGCCTCGAGTGCGCGGGCGAGCGCGTCGACGTCGATGCCATCGGCCTCGAGCGGAATCGCAAGGATCTCAGCTCCGAGCTGGCGCAGGGCCAACAGCGTGCGGTCGTACGTCGGCGCCTCGACGACCACCACGTCGCCGGGTTCGACCAGGGCCTGGAACAGAAACGCGTCCGCCTGCATCGAGCCGTTCGTGGCCAGCGTCCGGTCTGGCTCCACCCCGTGCTTGTCGGAGATCCACTCGAGCAGGCGGGGATAGCCGGCGGAGGTGCCGTACGAGAACGCGCCGCTCGGGTCACGCGCAAACGCCCGATCCGCGGCCGCACGAAGCTCGTCGACGGCGATGATGTCGAGCGACGGAGCGCCGCGGGCGAGCGAGATGTTGGTCAGCTCGGGCACGGGGAGCCACGATACCGGCAGTTGCGGCGAGGGGGCGGCCGCGGCCGGCGGCCGCTGGGCGCGCATACTTATGGGCGTGCGCTGCGGCGCCTACGAGATCGTGGCGCCCATCTCGAGCGGCGCGATGGGCGCGGTCTACCGTGCGCGGCACCTCGACAGCGGCAAGGAGGTGGCGCTGAAGCGCCTGCTCGAGGAGGCCGGCACGCGGCGGTTCGAGATCGAGGCGCGCCTGCTCGCCACGCTCGACCATCCGCGCGTCGTGCGCGTGCTCGACCACTTCGACCACGAGGGCGACCACTTCCTGGTGATGGAGCTGGTTGACGGTCCGAGCCTGGCGCAGGTTCTCTCCGAACGCGGCTCGCCCGGCCTCCCCGTCCAGGACGCCGTCGACTACGCGCGCCAGGCGTGCGAGGCGCTCGCCTACGTGCACGAGCAGCACGTCATTCACCGCGACGTGAAGCCGGAGAATCTGATCCTCGGCCGCGACGGAGTGGTGCTGGTGGACTTCGGCATCGCCCGCGAGCCCCGGGCCGGCGCCGAGGGCACGGCCGCGGTCGGCACGCCGGGGTTCATGGCGCCGGAGGTGATCGGGGGAGCGGTCTCGCCGCGGTCGGACGTCTTCGGCGTCGCGGCCACCCTCTGGACGCTGCTGGCGGGCGAGCCGCCGCGCTACGGGGAGACTCTCGCCCTCGAGGTCGACCCGCAGCTCCAAGCCGCCCTGCGCGCGGGGCTCGAGCTTGACCCGAACCGCCGCACTGCATCCGCGGAGGCGTTCGCGGCGGCGATCGGGGCGAGGCTGGCCCCGGCCGCGGGCTCCCCGCTGGCGGTCAGCGTCCGGGCGCCCGCCATGCCGGCCACGCTGATCGAGGCCGTCGTGCGCGCGGCGGCGGGCGTGTTCGAGGCCGGAGCCGCGTCGCTCGCGTTGCTCGACCCCTTCACGGGCGAGCTGGTATACGAGGCGGCTTGGGGACCGAGCGCCGCCGAGGTCCTGGGGATGCGGATCGGACCGGGCGTGGGCCTGGCGGGCGCGGTGGCCGCGAGTGGTGTGGGGGAGGCGGTCCCCGACTGCCACGAGGACACTCGGTTCGCCGCCGCCGTGGCGGCCGGCACGGGCTACGTGCCGAGCACGATGCTGATCGTCCCCCTCCGCCGGGGCGGCAGCACCGTCGGCGTGTTACAGGTACTCGACCGGCGCGACGGCGCGGGCTACGGACCCGACGACGTCGAGCGCGCCACGGCCTTCGCCGACCTGGCGCTGATGGCGGTGGACCTCCATCGGGACGGCCGCGACACGGTGGCGCCTTGAGGCCGTCGCGCTATTTCACGAACACTCGAACCGGGACCGGCGCGAAGCGGGAGGCGCAGGCGAGCAGGGCGGCGAGCACCGCAACTCCCGCCAGAGCGGCACGCAGGCTCGTCGCCTCGGCCGCTAGTCCGACGGCGGCCGGACCGAGGACGAAGCCGAGATATGCGAGCGTGGTGACCGCGGACACCGCGCTGGCTCTGTTCTCGGGGCGGGCGCTGCGCCCCGCGAGGCTGAACAGGGTCGGAGCACACACCGATGTCCCGAGCCCGGCGATTCCCACACCGACGAGGGCAAGGCCGCGTCCCGGAGCGAGAGCTCCGAGCAGCGTTCCGGCGGCGCCGATCGACGCGCCGAGCGCGAGGATCGCGCGATCGGCAAGGCGCCGGGTGAGGAGATGGCCCGTCGATCGGCCGACGGCGGCAGCTCCCGCGAAGACCGCGGGACCGAGGGCGGCCACCCCGGCGGGCGCCGCGAACGTGGTCTCGAGCTGAACGGCGCTCCAGCTCTGCCACGCGTTTTCCACCACGAAGGCGATCGCGGCGAGGACTCCGAGGACGATGAGCGGGCCCGGGATGCGAAGAAGCGACGACGGCGACACGCGAGCCGGCCGGACCGGTTTGCCGCCGCCGAGGCCGAGGAGCATCACTGCCACGCCGACAAGGCACGCGCCGATCACCCCGAGGACGAGCAGCGGCTCCGCCTCGAGCTCCCGCAGCAGGCCGACCAGCAAGCTCGAAGCCACAACGCACGCCGAGAATGCCGCGTGGGCGAGGTTCATCAGCGGTTCGCCGTGGCTTTCGGCATCGGCTGCCTCGGAATTGATGGCCACGTCCATCGCGCCAGAGCAGGCACCCAGCGCCGCCAGGCTAAGCGCGAGGCCAAGCGCGGAGGTTGCCAAGGCGGGTCCGAGGGCCGCCACTCCCAGCAGGGCTGACGCCACGGGTAGGACGAGCGCCGAGCGGTCGACGAGCGCACCCGTAGGCCGCATGGCGACGATCGCGCCCGCGCCGATGCACAGGAGCGCGAGGCCGAGCTCGCCGTCGTCCACCCGCGCGTGTAACTGGATCGCCGGAAGCTCGGCTCCCCACGCCCCCCAGAGAACGCCGAACGCGGAGAAGCCGACCAGCGCCCGCATGCGGGACCGCGGCCGCGCACGCGAACCCCGGTTCACCGGACCGAGACCGCGCTACACCCGAGCGCCCAGGGTCTCCACCGCGATCTCGGCCACCTGCGTCGGGTTGCGACCCACCCGTACGCCCTCGGCCTCGAGGGTTTCTGCCTTTGCGGCGGCGGTGCCCTTCGAGCCGGAGACGATCGCGCCGGCGTGGCCCATCGTCTTGCCGGGCGGGGCGGTGAAGCCGGCGATGTAGGCGAGCACCGGCTTCGATACGTGCTCGTTGATGTACTCGGCCGCCTCCTCCTCGGAAGAGCCGCCGATCTCGCCGCACATCACGATCAGCTCGGTCTCGGGATCCGCCTCGAACAGCTCGATGACGTCGATGAAGCTTGAGCCCGGCACCGGGTCGCCGCCGATACCGACGATCGAGGAGTTGCCGAAGCCGCGTTGGGCCAGCTCGTTGCCGATCTGGTAGGTGAGCGTGCCGGAGCGCGAGACGAGCCCGACGTTGCCCTCCTTGAAGAACTGCGCCGGGATGATCCCGATGTTGGCCTTGCCGGGCGACAGGATGCCCGGGCAGTTGGGACCCACCAGCCTCGACCGGCCGCGGCTCAGGTGGTTGAACATCCGCAGCTCGTCCTGGGCGGGGATGCCCTCGGTGATCGCGACGATCAGCTCGATGCCGGCGTCCTCGGCCTCGAGGATCGAGTCGGCGGCGAAGCGCGGCGGGACGAACATCATCGCCGTGTTGGCGCCGGTCTCCGCCACGGCGGCGTGGAAGGTGTCGAACACCGGAATGCCCTCCACGTCCTGGCCGCCCTTGCCGGGCGTGACCCCGGAGACGACCTCGGTCCCGTAGTCGCGGTTGCGCAGCGTGTGGAACGTGCCCTCGCGCCCGGTGATGCCGGCTACGCACAGGCGCGTATCGCGATCGACGAGGACGGCCATCAGTGGTTTCTCCGCAGCTGCTTGCCCTGGTATTCGAGGAGATCCATCCGGGGGTAGGTAGGTACTATCCCCCGCCCCGCGAGGCCGCGCGAAACCTATCGAAGATCCATGGCCTTACCGAAAGACGTCAAGTTCGTCTCGTTTGACTGCTACGGCACCCTAATCGACTGGGAGACGGGGGTGTACGAGGCATTCCAGAGGGAGGCCGATCGGGACGGCTTCACCGTCGACCGCGACGCCCTGGTGCCGCGCTTCATCGAGGTGCAGCGGGAGATCCAGCGCGGCTCCTACGAGCTCTACGCCGAGGTGCTCCGCCGTACCGCGGTGCGGGTGGCGAGGGAGCTCGGCTGGGACCTCGAGCCCTCCCGCTCGAACTTCCTTCCCAACAGCGTGCCGGCCTGGCAGCCGTTTCGCGAGACCAATGCCCAGCTCGAGCGCTTCGCCAAGAAGTACGAGCTCGGCATCCTCTCCAACATCGACGACAAGCTCCTGGGCGCCACCCGCCGCCACTTCCGCACCGACTTCGACCTGGTCGTCACCGCGCAACAGGTGCGCAGCTACAAGCCCGATCCGGCCCACTTCAAGGAGTGCGCGCGGCGGATCGAGGGCAACCGCAGGAACTGGGTCCACATCGCCTCCGGCTATCCGACCGACGTGGATCCCTCCATCAAGCAGAAGATCCCGGTGATCTGGGTCAACCGGCACGGTGAGGAGCTCGAGTCGGGCATGAAGAAGCCGGACGCCGAGGTGAAGAACTTCCGCGACGCCGGCAAGCTGCTGAAGGCCGCCTGAGTTTGCGGGCCGTCTCGGTCCATCGCGACGCGCTGGTCCTGACGAGCCGCATCTGGCAGACGACCGCCACCGCGCTCAGAGCGGGCGGCGAGGCGCTCCTGATCGACTCCCCGTACTTCCCCGACGAGCTCGAGGCCTTGCCAGGGCTGCTGGCCGGCGCCGGCTTCGAGCCGAACGGCCTGCTCGCCACCCACGCCGACTTCGACCACCTGCTCGGGCGCCTCGCCTTCCCTGGACTGGCCCTCGGACTCGGCCAGCCGACGGTCGAGCGCCTCCATCGCGAGCCCGGCGCCGCCCAGCGCGACCTGCGCGACCACGACGCCGAGCACTACGTCGCGCGCCCGTCGCCGCTCGCGCTCGGCCAGGTGCAGGGGCTGCCCGTGCCCGGCCGGCTCGAGCTCGGCGACGAGGAGCTGGAGCTCCACCCCGCCGAAGGCCACACTGCGGACGGCACCGCGATCCTCGCCCGCACAATGGGGGTGCTGGTTGTGGGCGACTATCTCTCCGACCTCGAGATCCCGATGATCTCCGAGGGCGGCTCCCTGGGCGAGTACCGAGCCACGCTCGCACGGCTCTCTCAGCTTGTGGAGGCGGCCGACGCGGTGGTGCCCGGACACGGCTCCCCGCACGACCGCGCAACCGCGCTACGGCTACTCGACGAGGATGCGGACTATCTCGACGCGCTGGAGCGCGGCGACGAGCGGCCGAAGCTGCCCGCCGGCCGCGACACCAAGGCGCAGCGGCGCATCCATGCCGAGAATCTCGCGCTCATCCGCTCGTCTTGAACGGGACCTCGGTAATCGTCTGGTTGCCGCTCCGCTCCCGCGCGATCACCTCGACCGCGTAGTCGCGACGCGGCGCGAGGAAGCCCGGCGAGATCGTCGCGCTGGTGGCCCCGGCCTCGAGATCCATGCTCAGCTCCCGCTCGGACCGCTCCTCGGTGACGATCACGAAGTAGCGGACGATCCTGATGCCGCGCGGCCGCTTCACCGGGTCCCACCGCACGATCAGGTTGGCGGCGGGATCCACGACCGCGTCCTCGGCGGGAGCGAGCACCGCGGGGCGGGCCGGGATGTCATGGGTGAGCCTGTCGGCCCCGACCATCCGGCGGCCGTCGACCGACGTCCCCCTGAACGTGTACCGACCCTCGGGGAACCTGGCCTTGAACCGGCGGAAGGGCACCTCGTCGAACGGCGGCTCGGCGCTCTCGAAGCTCAGGTCGGTCAGGCCGTATCCGCGCATCCGTCCCTGGCCCGTCACCTCGACGATGGTCCGCCCCGACGGGTCGCGCAGGGCGAGCCGCCTCCACTCGTCGCCACCAAGGTTCATCTGCAGCCCGGCGTCCCCGTCGGTGGCATTGATCTCGATGAACAGGTCGGACGGCTCGAAGCGAATCGGCCGGCCCTGCGTCGCCGTACCCTCCCGGCCGCCGGAGCCGATCGCGGCCGCGCCGCCCACGGTCGCCGCCACGAGCGCGAGGGCCAGCGATGTTCCAACGAGCTTGCCCGTCATGTCGAACCTCCCCTGGTGAGTGAAAGGGCCGGCCGACAATATGAGAGTGAACTGAGATTGTGCTGAGACCCGTCGATTGTTGCCAGCTGGTTTGAGCAACCGAGGGCCTGGGCACTGGCAACTCGGAGAGTCGGGGTGTTGCGCCGGAAGCTAATCATTCTGCTCGTCTTCTGCCTGGGGCTCGTCATCGCCGGCGAGGCGGGCGCAGCGCCGACGCTGTCGGTCTCCGACCGGCTCCAGGACCGTCGGTACGCGGCGGCCGGCGAGCGTGCCCGCGCCATCGGCTTCGAGGACGGACGCTTCTACGCCAACGGCTGGCACATCACGGGTGAGATGGGCGGCGTGTGGACCGAGCCGCTCAAGCTCGTCGACGGGGTTTGGTTCGGGATCGGCAACGAGTGGGTTGGGCCCGCCACGAGCTTCACCAGCGGCTGGGGCTATACGACGTTCGACCTTCCAACCACCGCCGGGCTGCAGCTCGAGCGCACCGACTTCGTCCCCGACGGCCGCCGTGCGGCGCTGTTCGGGTTGACGCTGACAAATCCGGCCACAGGCGCGCGGACCGTGACCGTGAAGGTCGACGCCCACTCGGAGCTGATGACGGAGTACCCGTGGGGCTTCAGCGGGGTCGTGCCCAACGCCGCCGACAACCTGTCCGATACGGCCGAGTTCGAGGCTGGCGCGCTCGTCTTCAGAGACCAGGGCAAGCTCCCGAATGAGAACGCGCCGCAGCACGACTATGCGGCGCTGGTGGCCTCCGACCGCGATCCGGTCGCCGGGGAGACGGGCCGGTCGCCGAACGAGTACCGAGGGCCGCAGGGGACGAATGTCTGCTCCGCCCAGGAGATGCCGAGCAAGTGCGACGATGGCCCGTTTGGAAAGGGCAAGGGCGGACAGCTCCGCTACGACGTGACCGTGCCGGGCGGCGCCTCGCAGACGGTGTGGGTTGCGGTGGCGGGCTCCGACGAGGGCCTGGCGCCGGCACGGCGCGAGCTCGACGCCGCCCTGCGGGATCCCGGCCAGCAGTTCGCGGCAAAGGTCTCCGACCGGGAGCGGTGGGGAGGCTTCACACAGCTCTCGCTCCCCGGCGACCGCCGCCTTCAGCGGGCCGTGGACTGGGCCAAGCAGAACATCCTCGACCTCACCCGAGCCGCGGAGAATCTCCAGATCCGCTGGACCGACCAGGGCCGGCAGTTCCCGCCACCGCTCGGGGTCGTGCGTCGCGCCCGCTGGGTGGGCGCCGGCTTCCCGGACTACCCCTGGATGTTCGCCACCGACGGGGAGTACACCGCGTTCGCGAGCGTCGCAGTCGGTCAGTTCCAGGCGATCAAGGATCACCTGCGGGCCCTGCGCGACGTGTCGGACATCCTCAACGACCGCTCAGGCGTGGTGACCCACGAGGTCGTCTCCGACGGCTCGATCTGGTTCGGCCACAATTCGCGGCGGGTCGACCCCGCGACCGGCGAGACGAGGTACGACTTCAATACCGACGAGACCGTGAAGTTCCCGAGCGCCGTCGCGCTGGTGTGGCGCTGGACAGGTGACGACGCGTTCCGCGACGACCTGTACGACTTCGCCAGGCGCAACCTCCGCTACGTAGTGGAGAATCTGGACGAGGACGGAGACGGCTGGCCGGAGGGCTCGGGCAACGTCGAGCGCGGCGGAATGGGCGTCGAGAAGCTCGACAACTCCGTCTACCTGATCCGCGGCCTGTTCGACCTCGCCGACATGGCGCGCGACAAGCGCGACGGCCGGACGTTCGCGTGGGCGAGGAACCTCGCGCGCCGGCTGCTCGACCGCTTCGAGGCCACCTGGTGGATGCCGTCCGAGTCGCAGTACGCCGACTCGATCGACGATCCGCCGGTCGGCGGCCCCAACAACCAGCAGCAGGACAAGCACTGGATCGGCGTTACGCCGATGGAGGCGGAGCTCACGCTGGGCAGCAAGGAGACCTTCCCCGGTCTCGGCCAACGCGACCACGGGCGCGAAGCGCTCGCGCTGCGCGAGACGGACTGCTACAGCGGCACCCGGCCATACAACCTCGGGCTCTTCCACACCGGCTGCGGGGGCGGGCCAAACGGTCAGGGCGAGCGAGTGATCTTCGGGCTCAACACAGCCATCCAGGCTGTGGGCGAGGGGAACTACGGTCGCCTTGATCCCGACCAGCAGCAGCGCTACACCGGCGCCGAGGCCGAGCCGATGTTCGGCGAGCCCTGGACGGGCGGCACCCCCGACGAGCAGCCCGGCTCCCTGCCCGAGATCCTCCCCTCGCCGGACTTCGACACGGCTGGCGACCTCGACGCCAACATCGACCGCTGCTGGACCTGCCGAGCGATGTTCGTGCAGGCCTGGGGGCACTACGGCACCGCCTGGCCGGTCGTGCACCAGCAGCTCGGGGTGCGGCCGGATCTCGGCCGCCGTCGCCTCGAGGTCACACCGCAGGTGCCCCCCGGGCAGGAGGACGTCGCCGGGGACAACATCCGCCTGGCCGACGGCGCGATCGACGTGGAGGCCTCGCAGAGCGGGAACCGCTACCTGACCTCTGTCCGCGCCCGGGTCGGCCTGCGGCGGCTCGTGCTCGGACAAACGGTTCCGGCGGGCACCGCGATCGACCGCGTGACGCTCGACGGCAAGCGCTCGCGCTACCGCATCCGGCCGACGAACCGCGGCCTCGAGGTGCTGGTGGCCGCCAAGCCGTCCGGCAGCCACACGCTGGTCGTCCGCGCTCGCTGACTAAGCGCTCGCCGCCGCAGGTAGGACGGCGAGCACTATGTGATGAGGGCGATCCTGTCGCCGATGGCGACGGAGCCGCCCTCTGACACGCCGAGCTCCTCGACCGTGCCAGCGCTGGGCGCCGTGATCTCGTTCTCCATCTTCATCGCCTCGATCACACAGATGAGCGCGCCCTGGTCGACCTCCGTACCCTGCTCCACCGCGACCCTCAGCACCGTGCCCTGAATCGGCGAGGTGAGCTCGCCCGGGGCGCCGCCGCCTCCGCCGCTCTTGCGCTCGCGGCGGGGCGCCTTCCGCATCGCCGGCGCGGCGCCGTTGGGATGACCGGCGATCGGCTCGCCGATCACCTTGACGTCGAACTTGCGTCCCGAGACCTCGACCGCGTATTCGCGTTCGACCCTTTCATCCTCGTCCTCGGCGGGCTTCGGGGGCGCCGGGAATGCAAGTTTCCCGAGCCAGGCCCTGTCCTCGACCAGGTCGCGGCAAGTCTCGCCGTTCGCCCACTGCTCGCTGGCGAGCAGCGCCCGGTGGAAGGGGATGAGCGTCTTCAGGCCCTCTATCTCGTACTCCCCGAGCGCCCGCAGCATGCGCTTCGTGGAGGCGACGCGGTCCACGTCCCAGACGATCAGCTTGGCGATCATCGGGTCGTACAGCGGGAGCACCTCGTAGCCCTCCTCGGCTCCCGAGTCGACCCGCACGAAGGGCCCCGAGGGCTCGCGGTAGGAGCCGATCCTGCCGGGCGCGGGGGCGAAGTTCTTCGAGGCATCCTCGGCATTGATGCGGCACTCGATCGCATGGCCGCGGAGGACCACGTCGTCCTGGCCGAACGCGAGCGGCTCGCCGGCTGCGATCTTGATCTGCTCGCGCACGATGTCGATGCCGGTGACCATCTCCGTCACGCAGTGCTCCACCTGCACGCGGGTGTTCATCTCGAGGAAGAAGTACTCGCCGTCTTGGAGCAGGCCCTCGACCGTGCCGGCCGAGCGGTAGCCAACGGCACGGGCGGCGTCGGTGCCGATCGCGCCGATGCGCTCCCGCAGCTCGGGGTCGACCGCGGGGGCGGGGCTCTCCTCGATCAGCTTCTGATGGCGGCGCTGGACCGAGCAGTCGCGCTCGAACAGATGGATCACGTTGTCGTGAGCGTCGGCGAGGACCTGAACCTCAACGTGGCGCGGGTCCGGCAGGTAGCGCTCGACGTACACCGTGGAGTCCGAGAAGAACTTCTCACCCTCGCGCGCGGCGCCCTCGAACGCCTTCTCGAGCTCGTCCTCGGACTCAGCGACACGGAAGCCCTTGCCGCCGCCCCCGCCGGCGGCCTTGATCGCCGCCGGGTAGCCGATCGACTCGTCGACGATCCGGCGGGCGTCGTCGACGCTCGCCACCGGATCGGTGGTCCCCGGGACGATCGGCACACCGGCCTCGCGCATGATCTCGCGCGCCCGCGTCTTCGAGCCCATCGCCTCGATCGCGCTTGCCGGCGGGCCGATGAAGGCGACTCCCGCGTCCTCGCAGGCCTGCGCGAAGGCGGCGTTCTCGGCCAGAAAGCCGTAGCCGGGGTGGATCGCCTGGGCGCCGGACTGGGCGGCGACCTCGAGGATCTTGTCCACCACGAGGTAGCTCTCGGTGGCGGGGCCCGGACCGAGTAGGTAGGCCTCTTCGGCGCGGCGGACGTGCGGAGCGTCGCGATCGGGCTCCGAGTAGACGGCGACGCTGCCGATGCCGAGCTCCTCCAGCGTGCGCATCACGCGAATCGCTATCTCGCCCCGGTTGGCGACGAGGACCTTCTCGAACATTGCGGGCCGGGAGGTTATCGACGTGCCACCCGAGCCGGATAATGGCATCGTGAGAGCGCTCGTCTTGCTCGTCGTAGCCGTCTTCGTGCTGGCGCTCGCGGCACCCGCCGACGCCGCGCTTCGCTTCCGGCGCTGCGGCGCCTTCGGCTTCGCCTGCGCGCGCCTGAGCGTTCCGCTCGACCGCTCCGGCGCGGTGCCCGGACGGGTGTCGCTGTTCGTGAAGAGGATCCAAGCGCCGAGGCGCCCGCGGCGCGGGGCGCTGTTCGTGCTCGCGGGCGGTCCCGGCCAGTCGGCGACGGCCACCTTCGACAGAGGCGCTCTTGGTGTCCTCTTCCCCGCGCTTCGCAACCGCGACCTGATCGTCTTCGACCAGCGCGGCAGCGGTCGCTCGGGGCTTCTCCGGTGCCGCGCGATCGAGCGATCCAACCTTCTGAACGCCGGACGGGCGGCGGAGGCCTGCGCGGGGAGGCTCGGTACCAAGCGCGCCTTCTACACGAGCCGCGACTCCGCCGACGACATCGAGGCCATCCGCCGCGAGCTCGGCGTGGCCCAGATCTCGCTCTACGGCACGTCGTACGGCACCAAGGTCGCGCTGGGCTACGCGCTCCGCTACCCGGGCAACGTCGAGCGTATGGTGCTCGACTCGGTGGTCGAGGCGGCCGGTCCCAATGCCCTGTACCTCGACACCTTGGCCGCCGTGCCACGGGCGCTGGGCGCGATCTGCCGCTCCGGCTGCCGCGCGTTCACCCGCGACGCCCTGGCGGACGTGGCCGCGCTCGTCGCACGGATGGCCGTGCGGCCGCTGCGCGGCCGCCTCGTCGATCGCCGCGGCAGGCGGCTCTCGGCGGCGATGGGTCGCAGCGACCTGTTCGCCGTGCTGTTGGGCGGCGACTTCGACCCCGCGCTACGGGCGGCCTTTCCCGGGGCGGTCCGAGCGGCGCTCGACGGCGACGAGACTCCGCTCCTGCGGTTGCGCCGTCGCGCCTTCGCCGTGGACGGCGAGCCACCCCCGCCGCGCCTGCTGAGCACGGCCTTGTACGCCGCCACCACCTGCGAGGAGACGGCCTTCCCTTGGCCCCGCGCGACGCCTCCCGATCCCTCCGAGCGCCGTCGCCAGGCGGCGCTGGTGGCCGCCGGCGCGCCGGACCTCTCGTTCTTCCCATTCGATCGCGCCACCGCGGTGGACAACGACCTGATCGCGCTCTGCGGCCGCTGGCCGGCGGCCCCGGCCGATCCCGTGTTCGGCCCGGGCCCGTTGCCGGACGTGCCGGTGCTGCTGCTCGAGGGCGAGGACGACCTGCGCACTCCGGTCGAGAACGCCCAGCGCGTTGCCGCACAGTTCCCCCATTCGACCCTGGTGGTGGCGCCCACCACCGGGCACGCGGCGCTCGGCGCCGACCCCAGCGGCTGCACGTTGCGGGCGTTCGCCCGCTTCTTCCGAGGCCAGCCGGTTCGGACGCGCTGCAGGCCGGTCCGGCGGGCGTTCCCGGCGACGCCACCGCCGCCGAGGGCGCTGCGCCAGGTGCCGCCGCTGCGGTCCGTCGGCGGCTTTCGGGGGCGGGCGCTGAGCGCGGTGGCGTTGACGCTCCGCGACGTGGCGGAGGACGTGCCGAGCGAGCTCATCCTCGAGGCGGGCGACTCCGACCTCGCGCGCGGCGGGGGCCTCCGTGCCGGGTACTACCGAATTGACGGCGAGGGGACGCTCACGCTGGACGGCGTGGCCTTCGTGCCGGGCGTGCTGTTGAGCGGCCGGCTCGAGGGCTTCGGCGGGCAGCGCCAGCGGGGCCGGCTCCGCGTCTGGGGGCCGGCGACGCCGGACGGGCTGCTCTCTGTCCGGCGCCGCCTAGCTACGGGGCGTCTGGGCGGGGTACGGGTGAGCGCGCGGTTGGCGCCGGCGTTTGGGGCGGCCTCGCGCGCCCGCGCCGCCGCCGCTGCCCGGCCGCCCGGACCCTTCTAAGCCACGCCATCTGCGCTTGGGGCCATAGTGGCCCCAATCCAGATCGCGCGAGTTCTGACGCGGCCGGCTCGCTAGTCGTCGTCGTCCTCGCCTTCAGTGTCTTGGTCGTTGTCGTCGTCTCCGTTGTCCCCGGACGCGCAGGGCGGCGGATCGGTGAAGACGGTCCGCGGCGAGCCCTTCGGGACCACGAAGGTCACGTAGAAGTGCGCTTGTTCGCTCCCCTCGTTGACCGCGTAGGTCGGGCCGCCGGATTCCACGAAGGCCTTGCCCGCCCGGATCACGTGCGCCGTGCAGTCGGGGTCGAGGAAGGTCATCGTGCCGGACTCGACGGCGATGAGCGCGAAGCCCGGATGATTGTGCCAGTCGACGAAGTCGCCCGGGTCGAACCGCGTGTCCTGCACGGCAACGTCGGTCGCGCCCTTCGTCTTGAGCTTGATCCCGTCGTTGTTGACCTTCACGGGCTCGTCCATCGTGCTGTTCACCAACAGCGTTGCGGTGATCGCGCTCACAAGCGGCGGCCCCGCCGCCAGCGCGAGAACGGCGAGCGCCGTTCCCAGGAGCGCTACGCGCAGCCTCCTACTCATGGGGGCCTCCCTTCATCGGGGGTGCCGCCGCTCCGGAGTGGGGCGGCGGTCGGACATACCGGCCGCTCCACGGACGTGTCGTGAACCGCAACACCGGCGGGCCACGGAGCAGCCACGCAAAGCCAGACGATCCGCCTCATCACCGAAACCTCCAGTGATGCCGGGTAGGGTCCGCGGGCCAGCGGGGGGTGGCCAGGAGGCCCGGGCCAGCGCGAGTGTCCCACCAGGTCTGCCCGGGGTCAACGTCACAGCCGGTCCAGAAAAGGACTGTTCCGGTGGACTGGTTAGCGGGCCCGGGCGCCCTCCGAGAGGCCACCGCCCGCCTGCGCCCGCAGGCCCCTGAAGAAGGTCGCCATCATCGTCGGCGCCAGGTCGTCGGGCACCGCTTCCGGCTCGAGCAGCCGCTCCAGCGCGATCCCGTTGGCCATGGCGAAGGTCATGGCCGCCACCTGCTTCGGCGGCACGGCCGGCTCGATGCCGAGCTCGGCCGCGCGCCGGGCCAGCAGCTCCGCGATCCTCTGGCGGAGCCCTCGGTAGCGCTTGACGAGCTCCTTCTTGAAGCCCTCGTTTCGAGATGCGTATACGGCGAACTCGAAGAAGAGCCGTTCCCACTCGGGCTCGGCCTCGATCGCGCGCATGAAGTCGCTCGCGGCCCGGCGGGCCTGCTCCTCGGGTGTACCGCCGGCCGCCAGCACGCGGTCAAGCTCCTCGACCCTTTTGGCGAACCGCTCGTCGAGCATGGCGAGAAAGAGGTCCTCCTTGCTGCGGAAGTTCGCGTACACGGCGCCCTTCGTGAAGCCGGCCTCCTCCGCGACTTCGTCGAGCGAGGCCCGCTCGAGCCCGCGCCGCGCGGCGACGGTGGCCGCCGAGCGCATGAGGCGGGCGCGCGTGTGGGCCTGGCGCTCCTTGCGGGTCAGCCGGCGCTGCGCCATCACGCCGCGGCGGCCGCGAGGGGAGACTCCGCCCGGACCCGCCGCGCGGCCACGATCTCGCCGCCGCGCTCGGGGGCGAAGATGATGGCTCGGCGCACACGCCGCTCACCGCGCGGGCGCGCCGCGCGCAACTCGAGACGGGAGACAAGCTCCCGCAGCACCACCTTCATCTCGAACTGGGCGAAGCTCGCGCCGAGGCAGCGCCGGACGCCGCCCCCGAACGGGATCCAGGTGTAGGTGCCGGGCGGCCACTCGAGGAAGCGCTCGGGCCGAAATGCGCGCGGGTCCGGATAGATGTCGGGACGGCGGTGCAGCAGGTAGATGGAGGGCGCGAGCGTCACCCCGGCCGGGAGCAGGCGTCCGCCGATCTCCATCGGCTCGGTTAGGCGGCGGAGCACGAGCGCGACGACGGGCCGCAGCCTGAGCGTCTCCTGGAGCACTGCGTCGAGGTAGGCGTCCTCGCCCGAGTCGACCTCGTCGCGGAGCCGCGCGAGCGCCGCGGGATGGCGCACGAGCGCCTCGAGCGCCCAGGCGAGGGACGTGGCGCTGGTCTCGTGCCCCGCCACGAGCAGCGTCATCAGCTCGTCGCGCAGCTCCTTGTCGGACATTGGGCTGCCGTCCTCGTGGCGAGCCTGGAGCAGGAGCGAGAGCACGTCGTCGCGCTCCTCGAGATCGGGCGCCTCGCGCCTCCGGCGGATCTCCTGGTAGATCAGCTCGTCGGCCGGATCGAGCACACCCCGGAACACGCGCAGCTCGGCGATCCGGCGCGGCCCGAGCGCAGCCAGCATCGCAAGCCGCTGCGGGCGGGTCCCCCAGGCGAGAACGTGCCGCAGAGCGTCGCCGAGGCGGCGCAGACGCTCCCCGTCCTGCACGCCGAAGACGGTTCGCAGGATCACCT
Organism: Thermoleophilaceae bacterium; assembly: GCA_036519295.1. Taxonomy (GTDB): domain Bacteria; phylum Actinomycetota; class Thermoleophilia; order Solirubrobacterales; family Thermoleophilaceae; genus JACVRW01. Next base: position 15,243 of record DATDLN010000134.1, on the reverse strand, counting down.
CGAGGGTGATCGCCTGCATCGTCGGCCACGCCGACAGCGGAACGCCGAGCGGCCAGCGCTCGATCTCCCGCACGGCGACCTCCGTCATCACTTGCTCGTAGCTGCGCATGCGCCGGCCGTGGAAGGAGGGCAGCATCAGCTTGCGCTGGGCCATGTGCTCCTGCTCGTCGAGCAGCAGGACAGACTTGCTGCCGAGCACCGGCAGCAGCACGATGTTCGCCTCGCCGGCGTGCAGCAGGCGGGGGTCGCCGGTGAAGACCTGCTTGACCGCATCGGGGTGACTGATGAACACCCAGGTACCCTCGTGCGTAATCCGCAAGGTGAACATGTCGCCGTAACGACGAGAGCAGTCCTCCATCATGGCCGCTGGCCGGGCGAGCCAGCGCAGCGTCTGAAGCGGGCGGGGCGCGGTGGGGCCGGGAGGCAACGAAGGAGAATTCACATACCGGAGAGTATCCACATACCAGACAGTATGCAAGAGGATTCGGCACGCGCCACCAACCGCTGGGCGGCGCTCTACGTCCTGTGCCTGGGCAGCCTCATGATCGTGCTGGACGCGACGATCGTGAACGTCGCGCTCCCATCGATCAGGGAGGACCTCGGCTTCTCCGAGACCTCGCTCGCCTGGGTGGTCAACGCCTACCTGCTCACGTACGGCGGTCTTCTCCTGCTCGGCGGGCGGCTCGGTGACCTCTTCGGCCACCGGAGGCTGTTCCTCTTCGGCATCACCCTCTTCACGGTCGCCTCCCTCGCCTGCGGTCTGGCGACCACGCAGGGTTTCCTCGTCGGGGCGCGCGCGGTCCAGGGCGTCGGGGGAGCGATCGCATCGGCCGTGTCCCTCTCCCTGATCATGACCCTCTTCACGGAGCCGACCGAGCGGGCGAAGGCGATGGGAGTGTTCGGCTTCGTCGCTGCCGGTGGCGGAAGCGTCGGCGTGATCCTCGGCGGTGTCCTCACGGACTCGCTGGACTGGCACTGGATCTTCCTCGTCAACGTCCCGATCGGTGTCCTCGTATGCGCCCTCTGTCTGCGCCTCCTCCCGTCCGCGGAGGGCCCGGCGGCCGCCGGACGCGTCGATGTCGCGGGCGCGGTGACCGTGACGTCCGCGCTGATACTCGCCACCTACGCGATCGTGAACGGCAACCAGGAGGGGTGGACGTCCGCCCAGACGCTCGGCTTGCTGGGGGCCGCGGCGGTCCTCCTTGCCGTCTTTCTCGCCATCGAGGCTCGCGTCACCGCACCGCTGATGCCGCTGCGCCTGTTCCGGCTGCGCAATGTCGCGACCGCAAACGTCATCGGCGTCCTGTGGGCGGCCGCGATGTTTGCGTGGTTCTTCCTCTCCGCGCTCTACCTCCAGCTCGTGCTCGGCTACAGCCCCCTCAAGGTCGGCCTCGCCTTCCTGCCCAGCACGCTGATCATGGGCGCTTTCTCGCTCGGCCTTTCCGCCAAGCTCGTCATGCGCTTCGGAATCAGGAAGCCGCTGGGAACCGGTCTGGGGCTCGCCACCGTCGGTCTGCTGCTCTTCACGCGCGCACCGGTCGACGGAAACTTCGTAACTGACGTCCTTCCCAGCATGATTCTGCTCGGTTTCGGCGCCGGCATGGCGTTCAACCCGCTGCTCCTCGCGGCCATGAACGATGTCGACACCTCCGAAGCCGGCCTCGCGTCGGGGCTCGTGAACACCTCGTTCATGATGGGCGGCGCACTCGGCCTGGCGATCCTCGCCAGCCTGGCTGCGTCCCGCTCGGACGACCTGCGCGCGTCCGGCGAGGGAGCGCTCGAGGCCCTCACCGGCGGCTACCACACAGCGTTCCTCGTCGGCGCCATATTCGCGGCCACGGGCGCCGCACTGGGGCTCGCGCTCCTGCCCTCCGAAGCGCCCGCGTCCGAGCATGAACCCCCGGGAGAGCTCGAACCGGCCGGCTCAGGCGAGCCGACGTCCTAGCAGCCGCGCGTGCGCCTCGACCTCCCGCGCGAAGGTCGGGAAGTCGGCCGCGTAGAGCTGCTGAGGCCCGTCGCAGAGGGCGAGCTCGGGATCGACGTGCACCTCGACGATGATCCCGTCGGCGCCCGCCGCGGCCGCGGCGCGCGACAGCGGGCCGACCAGCCTACGGTCGCCGGAGGCGTGCGACGGGTCGACGATCACGGGCAGGTGGGTGTGCAGCTTCAGCCAGGGGATGGCGCCCACGTCGAGCGTGAAGCGCATGGCGGTGTCGAACGTGCGGATGCCGCGCTCGCAGAGGATCACGCGCTCGTTTCCCTCCTTGAGCACGTAGTCGGCAGCCTGTAGGAGCTCGTCGAGCGTGGAGGAGAGCCCCCGTTTCAGGAGCACCGGCTTGCCCAGCTTTCCGACCACCTCCAGCAGCCCGTAGTTCTGCATGTTGCGCGCACCGACCTGGATCACGTCGACCGTGTCGGCAAAGCGGTCGGCGAGCTCGACGGAGGTCATCTCGCTCACCACCGGCAGGCCCGTCTCCGCCCGCACCTCGGCCAGGATGTCGAGACCCTCGAAACCGAGCCCCTGGAAGGAGAACGGCGACGTGCGCGGCTTGAAGGCGCCGCCGCGCAGCATCGAGGCGCCCGCGGCGGCGACGGTGTGCGCCACGGAGCGCGTCTGCTCCGGCGTCTCGACGGTGCACGGTCCGGCGATCAGGCAGAAGGTCTCGCCGCCGCCCACTCGCCGGCCGTCGACGTCGAAGGTCGTCGGGGCGTGGTGCGACAGCTCGCTGGAGGCGAGCTTGTAGGGCCGGCTGATCGGGATGACCTGATCCACGCCCGGCAGTCCCTCGAGTCCCATCTCGCGCACGCCCTCGGGATCACCGATTGCGCCGATGGCCGTGGTCAGCTCGCCCGGCATGACCTTGGCGTGCACGCCCGCGGCCTCGAGCCGTTCGACCACCGCCTCGATCTGCGAGGCGGTCGCATCCGGCGTCATCACGACCATCATGGCGCTGGAAAGGCTACGCCGAGCGGGCCTAACGAAGCTCGCCGGGCGCGGCCCGCGCCCCGGCGGCCGGCGAGTGCCCAGCCGCCGTCTCCGGGCGCGGCCGTGCGCGGCGCTCGCGGATCATCGTGACCACCATCAGGAGGATCACGGCGAGCGGGAAGGGCACCAGCGCGAGCGTGGGGATGCCCACGCCCGCCTTGCCGACCAGGGCCAGGCCGGCGCCGATCAGGACGACCGCCAGCGTGGTGCGCAGCACGTTCGCCGGCACGCGGATGGCCCAGTGGCTGCCCATCCAAACCCCCGGCACCGAGCCGATGAGGATGTTGGCGGCGAGCGGGAAGTCGACGTTGCCGGCCACGATGTGCGCGAGGGCCGCGGCCCAAAGCAGGATCGCCGCGTGGAAGACGTCGGTGCCCACCACTCGTGTGGGCACGAGCCGAAAGAGGAGGATCAGCCCGACCGCGATCAGCGCGCCGCTGCCCGCCGAGGTCACGCCGAGCACGAAGCCGACGAACACTCCGAGCGTGACGGCGGCAACCTTGTGACGCGTATCCATGGGGATGGTGGCGCGCTCCCGGTCGTGCAGGCGCTTCAGGAAGGCACGCACCAGCGTCGCGACGCCCGTGAACAGCAGAGCGGCCGCCAGGATGGTCAGCAGCAGGTCGTCGAAATCCCGGCCGGTCACTCGCTCGAGCAGGTCGAGCACGAAGACGCCGCTCACGGCCGCCGGCACGGATCCCAGGGCCATCCAGGTCGAGAGCCGGAGCTCCACCGTGTTCTGGCGCCAGTGCTTGTAACCGCCGACCGTCTTCGTGACGGCCGCGTAAGCGAGGTCGGTGCCGACAGCTGTGATCGGCTTCACCCCGAAAACCAGGATCAGGAGGGGCGTCATCAGCGATCCGCCGCCGATGCCGGTCATTCCGACCAGCACTCCCACTCCGAGGCCGAATCCGATTAGGGCGGCGTCCAAGAGCTCGCGGCGGGGAGCTAGAGGACCATCCCGGCACCGACGGTGTCGTTCGTCGACTCGTCGATGAGGATGAAACTGCCCGTCGCGCGGTTGCGGCGGTACTCGTCGAGGAACAGCGGGGAGGAGAGGCGCAGACGCAGCCGCCCGATCTCGTTGAGCGACAGGTCGCCCGCGTCCTCCTGGCGGTGTAGCGTGTTCACGTCAATTCGGTATCGCAGCTGGTCGGCCTTGGCCAGCACCGTACGGGTGGTGTGCTTGATCCGGTAGCGGCCCGCCGGCTGGAGCGGCCGCTCCGACATCCAGCAGACCATCGCCTCGACGTCGCGCACCTCCGTGGGGCGATTGTGGGGGCGGGAGATCATGTCCCCGCGTGACACGTCGATGTCGTCCTCGAGCCGCAGGACCACGGACAGCGGCGGAAAGGCTTCCTCGAGCGGCCCCTCGTAGGTGTCGATGCCCGCGATGCGGGTCTCGATTCCCGACGGCAGGACCACCACCTCGTCTCCGACCCGGAAGACGCCCGAGGCGACCTCGCCGGCGTAGCCGCGGTAGTCGTGATGATCGTCCGACATCGGCCGCACCACCCACTGCACCGGGAAGCGCGCGTCGACCAGGTTGCGGTCGGAGGCCACGTGCACGTGCTCGAGGTGGTAGAGCAGCGACGGCCCGTCGTACCACGGCATGCGATCCGAGCGCCCGGCGACGTTGTCGCCGTGCAGCGCCGAGATCGGGATGAAGGTCAGATCCGAGACGTCGAGCTTCGCCGCCCACCCTGAGAAGTCCGCGCAGATGCGGTCGAAGACCTCGCGGTCGAAGTCGACAAGGTCCATCTTGTTCACGCACACGACCAGGTGCGGGATGCGCAGCAGCGAGGCGATGAAGGCGTGCCGGCGCGACTGCTCGAGAACTCCCTTGCGGGCGTCGACCAGGATGAGCGCGAGGTCTGCCGTCGAGGCCCCCGTGACCATGTTGCGCGTGTACTGCGGATGACCGGGCGTGTCGGCGATGATGAACTTGCGCCGCGGCGTGTGGAAGTAGCGGTAGGCCACGTCGATTGTGATCCCCTGCTCGCGCTCTGCGCGCAGGCCGTCGGTGAGCAGCGCTAGGTTCACGTAGCCGTCGCCGCGCTGGAGCGAGGTGCGCTCCACCTGCTCGAGCTGGTCCTCGAAGATTGACTTCGTGTCGTAGAGCAGGCGCCCGATCAGCGTCGACTTGCCGTCGTCCACGGATCCGGCGGTTGCGAAGCGGACCAGCTCGGAGGGGCGGGTGACGGTCGGGCGGCCGTTCGTGGCCGCACCCGTGGAAGCCACGGCCACTAGAAGTACCCCTCCTTCTTGCGGTCTTCCATCGCCGCCTCGGAGATGCGGTCGTCGGCCCGGGTCTCGCCGCGCTCGGTGATGCGGGTGGCGGCGATCTCGGCAACCACCTCCTCGAGCGTGGCGGCCGTCGACCGAACCGCTCCCGTGCAGCTCATATCGCCGACCGTGCGGAACCGCACCGACTCCTCGAACGGCTCCTCGCCGTCGATCAGCTCGACGAAATCGGAGGTCGCGTAGAGCATGCCGTCGCGCCGAAACACCTCGCGCCGGTGCGCGAAGTAGATCGAGGGCAGGTCGATCCGCTCCTCGCGCACGTACTGCCAGACGTCGAGCTCGGTCCAGTTCGACAGGGGGAACACGCGCACGTGCTCGCCCGGCTTGACGAAGCCGTTGTACAGGTTCCACAGCTCGGGTCGCTGACGCTTCGGGTCCCACTGCCCGAAGTCGTCGCGGAAGGAGAGGATGCGCTCCTTGGCGCGCGCTCGCTCCTCGTCGCGGCGGGCGCCGCCGAAGGCGGCCCTGAAGCCGTGTTCCTCGATGGCGTCCAGCAGGGTGACCGACTGGAGGCGGTTGCGCGACGAGCGCGGCCCGTTCTCCTCGACCACGCGTCCGCTGTCGATCGACTCCTGCACCGAGGCGACGATCAGGCGGGCGTCGAGGTCGGCGACCATGCGATCGCGGTACTCGATCACCTCCGGGAAGTTGTGACCGGTGTCCACGTGCATCACCGGAAAAGGAAGCGCCGCCGGCCAGAAGGCCTTACGCGCGAGGTGCAGCACAACCGCGGAGTCTTTGCCCCCGGAGAAGAGGAGAACGCCGCGCTCCACCTCCGCCGCGACCTCGCGGACAACGTGGATCGCCTCCGACTCGAGCGCCCGCAGATGTGGGATCTCGTAGGTCATCTGGTCGCCGCGCAGCATACGCGGGCGTACAGCGATGCTCATACGTGCAACCCGCACTCCGTCTTCACCTGTCCGGCCCAACGTCCTTCGCGGCCGTTGCCGGGAAGGGTGCAGGGAGCGCAGCCGATGGAATCGTAGCCGTCGTCGTGCAAGGGGTGGTAGGGAAGGTCGTTCTCGTGCACGTAGCGCCAGATGTCGGTGTCGCTCCAATCGGCGATCGGGTTGAACTTCCATACCCCTCGGGCGCCATCACGTTCCAGCTTGGCGGCGTCCGCCCGCGTGGGCGACTGGTCCCGGCGGATGCCCGTGATCCACGCCTCGGCACCGGCGAGCGCGTCGTCGAGCGCGGCGACCTTGCGGCTGCCGCAGCAATTCGCCGCGCTCCAGGGTCCGTTTGGGCTGGTGGCGTCCATCACCTCTATGTGGAGGCCGTAGCGGTCCTCGATCTGGCGCCAGACCTCGTAGGTCTGTGGAAAGAGCGCCCCGGTATCGATCGTGAACACGCGCGCGCCGGGTTCGATGCTCATGAGCATGTCGATCAGGACCGACTCCTCCTTCTGGAACGAGCACGCCATAACGAGCCGCGGGTGGTAGCGCTCGACCGCGAGGGCGAGCACTTCCTGCGCTTCGAGTTTCTCTAGACCGCGCATTCGCCCTCACCCCGGATGACCTGGAAGGGCTCGCCTCGCTGCCAGTCGATGAAGTGACTCATGTTCTCGAGGCTGAACTCGATCGGCAGGGCCAGCTCGCGAACCTCGTCCTCGAATCGCGTCTTGCCGACCCGGTCGGCGAAGGCGTTGAACGGCTCGCCCTCATCGCGCTCGGCCTCGTACATGCGCAGCCAGCGCTCCACCGCCTCGGGCACTCGCTTCGCGGGCAGGCGGACCTTGAGCCGCTCGCCGTACACCACCTCGCCGCCCTCGTAGTTGCCGCCGATGTGCGCGACGTATGCGGGGATCGTGTGCTCGCCGACCTTTATCGACGCGCCGTAGAAGCCGATGTTCGCGATGTGGTGCTGGCTGCAGCCGTTCGGGCAGCCGGACATCTTGATGTGGACGCTGCGGGTGAGCGGATCGGTGATGCCCATCTCTTTGACCCGCTCGCGCACCGCCTGGTTCAGGCCCATCGAGCTCGTGATGCCGAGCTTGCACGAGTCGGTGCCGGGACAGCTGACTACGTCGCCCACCTGCTGGGCGCCCGCCTCGCCGAGCCCCAGGTTGCCGAGCGCGCTGTGGACCTCGTAGACGGTTTCGTCGCGCACCCAGCGGAGCAGGAGGTTCTGGCCGACGGTGGTGCGGGTGTAGCCGGCGGAATAGCGCCGCGAGATCTCGGCGAGCCCCCGCAGCTGCTCGGGTGTCAGATCGCCGCGAGGCACCTGTACCTCGACCGTCGAGAACCCCGCCTGGCGCTGGGGGCGGACGTTCGACTCGCGGAAGCGCTCGAACTCCGCGACATCGCCGTTCGGGCTCGCGTACGTCGCCGGCACCTCCGGCGCGTTCGCCTCCTCGTCGTCGACGAACAGCAGCGGATCGGGGTCGAAGTCGCGCTCGTCGACCCAGTCGCCCTCGAGCTCCGCCTCGACCTGGCGGCGCAGCTCGTCGATCCCGAACTTGTCCACGAACACCTTGATGCGCGCCCGGGCTCGGTTCTCGCGCAGCCAGTCCTGGCGGTCGAAGATGCGCAGAACAGCCTCGGTCACCTTCAGGTACTCGCCGTCGTCGGCGCGTACGAAGTCGTAGAGCGTCGGCGAGATCCGCGGCATGATCGAGGTGCCGCCCCCCACGCGGATCTCGAAGCCCCTCTCTCCGTCGCGGATCCGGGGGATGAAGCCGATGTCGTGGATCCCCGTGATGGCGCGGTCCTCGTCGGTGGCGGTGAAGGCGGTCTTAACCTTTCGCGGCATCAGCTGGGTCGTGGGGTGGCGGACGAAGTAGCGCACGTACGCGCCCGCGTAGGGAGTGGGATCGAAGAGCTCGCCCTCGCACACGCCGGCCCACGGGTCGCCGGTGACGTTGCGCACCGTGTTGCCGCAGCCCTCGCGCGAGCTGAGGCCGCTCTCGCCCAGCTCGCGGATCAGCTCCGCAGCGTCGCGCAGCGGCACGTGGTGCATCTGGATGTTCTGGCGCGTCGTGATGTGGCCCTTGCGGAGCGGCACCCACCTCTCGATTCCGTCCGCGAACGCCTCCATCTGCTCGGGCGTGATGCCGCCGAACGGCAGCTTCACCCGGACCATCTGGACATCCGCCTGGCGCTGGCCGTAGACGCCCTGCCTCAGCCGGAAGCCGATGAAATCCTCTTCGGCCGTCTCGCCGCCGAGGAACCTCTCGGCCTCGTTGTCGAAGTCGTCGAACTCGCGCTCGAGGATCGGAATGACGTGCCCCGGTACGTTTTCGATGACCTCCGGGTTGTCGAGTGAGCCCTTCCTGCCCCTGCGCCTGGGCTCTACCGAGACCGGTTCCATGAGTGGGTCCTCCGCGGGTTCGAAAGCGCCAATGGGCAAAAGTACCAAAATACGGTAGAAATTCGACTAATAGCCGCGGCCGCTAGTGTGCCCGGGCCCATGGACCCGCAACTCGACGCCACCGCCCAGGCAGAGCTCGTTCGCGGTGGTGAGGTCTCGCCGCGCGAATTGGTCGAGGCGGCGGTCGAGCGCGTCGAGGCGCTGAACGGCGAGCTGAATGCCGTCATCCACCCGCTGTTCGACAAGGCGCTCGAGAGCGAGCCCGCCGACGGGCCCTTCCGGGGCGTGCCGATGGTGATAAAGGACCTGCTTTGCACGACCGCCGGTGATCCGCATCACGAGGGCATGCGCTTCCTGCGCGATCTCGGCTGGCGCGCCGGCGAGGACAGCTGGCTCGCGCGCCGCTTTCGCCAGGCGGGCTTCGTGTTCGTCGGCAGAACCAGCACGCCGGAGCTCGGGATCCTGCCCACCACCGAGCCCGAGGCTTACGGTCCCTGCCGGAACCCGTGGGACACGTCGCGTTCCACCGGCGGCTCCAGCGGCGGCTCTGCGGCGGCGGTGGCGTCGGGCATGGTCCCGATCGCGCACGCCAGCGACGGCGGCGGTTCGATCCGCATTCCGGCTTCGGCCTGCGGCCTGGTGGGACTGAAGCCGTCGCGGGGCCGGGTGTCGATGGCGCCCCTCGGCGATTTCGCCTCGGGGCTCGCGGTCGAGCTCGCGGTGTCGCGCTCGGTACGCGACGCGGCGGCGCTGCTCGAGTGGGTGGCCGACCCTCCACCCGGTGAGCCCTACGTGGCGCCCGCGCGTTCGCGTGCCTACAGCGAAGAGGTGGGCGCCGATCCGGGCCGCCTGCGCGTCGGGTTCATGACCCAGGCGCCGGGCGGGCAGGTCGAAGTCCACCCCGACTGCGTGGCCGCCGCCGAGGAGGCGGCCCGGCTGCTCCAGTCGCTCGGCCACTCCGTGGAGGCGTCCTATCCGCCCTCGCTCGACGACGAGGAGTACGCCCCGGCCTTCCTGGTCCGCTGGACCTCGGGAGCGGCTGCCGTGCTCGACTTCTGGAGCATGCGGACCGGCAAGCCGATAGGCGCGGACCAAGTGGAGCCGCTCACCTGGGCCCTCGCCGAGCAGGGCCGCGGCCACTCCGGCGCCGCCTACCTCGGCGCCGTGGGCTACGCGCAGATCGTCACGCGCGCGGTCGCCGACTGGTGGGCGGGCGGTTTCGATCTCCTCCTCACGCCGACGATGGCCCTCCCGCCGGCCGAGATCGGCTCGATTGGCAACGGCCGCGAGGAGAACCCGTTGCTGCCGATCGTGCGCGCCACGCCCTACGCGATCTTCACCGCGGGCTTCAACGCCACGGGCCAGCCTGCGATCTCGCTGCCCCTGCACTGGTCGGACGAGGGGCTTCCCATCGGGGTGCAGCTGATCGCGGCCTACGGTCGCGAGGACCTGCTTTTGCGAGTGGCCTCACAGCTCGAGGAGGCGCGCCCGTGGGCGGAGCGACTACCGCCTTCGTTTGCGGGCGCTACACGCTGACCGCCCGCCGGTAGCGGGCCACGGACAGCGGCGCGAACACGGCGATCAGCCCGACTGACCAGAGCACGGCGCCCCAGATGTCGTTGCCCGCTGGCGCGTCGACCCACAGGGCGCGCATCGCGTCGACTACGGTGGTGAAGGGGTTGTTCTCGGCGACCGGCTGCAGCCACGAGGGCATCGAGTCGACCGGTACGAACGCCGACGAGATGAACGTGATGGGGAAGATCACGATGAAGCCGATCGCCTGAGCCGACTCGCCCGACGACGCGACCAGGCCGCAGTAGGCGAAGATCCACGAGAACGCGTAGCCGAACAGGAGCATCAGGCCGATCCCCGCGACCACCTCGAGCGGGCTCGAGTGGAAGCGGAAGCCGACCGCCAGGCCCACGGCGACCATGATCGTGAGCGAGATGACGTTCGTGGCGACGTCCGCGAGCGTGCGCCCGGCGAGCACGGCGGAGCGCGACATCGGCAGCGAGCGGAAGCGGTCGATGAGCCCCTTCTTCAGATCCTCCGCGAGGCCCAGCGCGGTGACGAAGCCGCCGAAGGACATCGTCTGGGCGACGATCCCAGGCATCAGGAAGTCGGTGTAGTCCTCGAAGCCCGGCGTCTTGATCGCGCCGCCGAAGACGTACACGAACAGCAGCACGAAAATGATCGGCTGCACCGTGAACGACAGCAGAAGGTCGGGCGCCCGCGGTATGCGAAGCAGGCTGCGCTTGGCCAGCACCATCGTGTCGGAGACCGCATAGGCGAGTGAGCTCACGCGGCAGCCTGCTCCTCTCGGCGACCGCGCTCGGGCGGGCCGCCGTCCCCTTCGGCAGCCTCCTCGGCGGTGTGGCCGGTCAGCTCCAGGAAGACGTCGTCGAGGGTCGGGCGACGCACGTAGATGTCGTCGATGCCCACGCCGGCCCCGTCGAGCCGACGAACGGCCTCGGCAATGGCGCCGCGCCCGCGTTTGATCGGTAGATGCAGGAGGGCGCCGTCGCAGCTCGGACGGTCCTCAACCATCGCGGCGAGCGCCTCGATCGCGGTCCGGGCGTTGGCGGCCTCGTCCAGCGTCACCTCCAGCGATTCGCCGCCGACCCTGTCCTTCAGCTCGTCCGAGGTGCCCTCGGCGATCACGCGCCCTTGGTCGATCACCGCTATCCGGTCGGCCAGCCGATCGGCCTCGTCGAGATACTGGGTCGTGAGCAGCACCGTGGTGCCCGCGGCCACCCGTGCCTCGATCGTCTCCCACAGCCCGATGCGGCTGCGCGGGTCGAGCCCCGTCGTCGGCTCGTCGAGGAAGAGCACCGGGGGGCGCGCCACCAGCGCGGCGGCGAGGTCGAGGCGCCGCCGCATGCCGCCGGAGTAGGTCCGCACCAGGCGGCGGGCGGCGTCGGTGAGATCGAAGCGCTCGAGCAGCTCGTCGGCTCGCTTCAGGGAGGGGGCGCGGCGCATGTGGTAAAGGCGGCCCACCATCTCCAGGTTCTCGCGGCCGGTCAGGTTCTCGTCGACGGCCGCGTACTGGCCGGCCAGCCCGATCTGGGCGCGAAGCGCGGCGGCGTCGCGGACGACGTCCAGGCCGGCCACCCGCGCGGTGCCGCCGTCCGGCGGCAGCAGCGTCGTGAGGATGCGCACGGCGGTCGTCTTGCCGGCGCCGTTCGGGCCCAGAAGTCCGAGGATCGTGCCGGCGGGAGCCTCGAGATCGATCCCGGCCAGTGCCTGCACGTTTCCGTACGACTTCCGCAGCCCCTCTGCCTGGATAGCTGCGTCCTGCATCCCCCCAGCACTCTACGCAAGTCGGTCGACGCATCACCCTGCCGCCGAAAGGCGGGCGAGCGCCTCGCCGGCAGTCTGGTCGGGGTGCTCGCTCGCAATCGCTCGGGCCGCTTTGCGGGCGCCGTCCCGGAACGCCGGCTGGCCGAGCAGGCGAACGACCGCATCGGCGATCTCGGGCGGAGGTGAGTTCGCCGGTAGCTCGAGCCCGGCGCCCAGGGCCTCGACGCGGGCGGCGTTGAAGTGCTGATCGCGCCCGAGCGGCAGCACGAGAAGCGGTTGACCGTGCGCCAGCGCCCGCAGCACTGTACCCAGGCCGCCGTGCGTGATCACGAGATCGCAGTTCGACATCAACGCGTCGTGATCGGCCCACTCGAGGACCTCCACGCCGGCGGCGTCAGCGGCGACCGAGCGGGCGAGCGCGGGGCCGAGCGTCAGCACGCCTTCGATTCCGGCCCGCTCGAGTGCCGCGCACACGTTCGAAACGAGTCGTGGCTGGCCCTCCATCACCGTCGTGCTGAAGGCCAGGAGGGCGCGCCGGCCGGCCCGCCGGCGCCCGGCTTCCGGCTCGGCGCGGACGCCGAGCGGGCCCGCGTGCACGACGTGGTCGGGCAGCTCCCCCGGTGCGTCGAACCATCGCGGCAGAGCGACGAGCAGCAACTCGGGCGACTCCCACGCGTCGACGTCGCCGGTGGTTGCGGGCAGTCCCAGCTCGCGACGAGTGGCGTCGAGGGCCGCGCGGTCGGTCGTCCAGGCCCCGCCGCGGCGAACCATCACAGAGCGCGCGAGCGCGTACGGGAAGTGCACGAGCGAGGTGGTTGGTATGCGCGCCGCCTCGCCGGCGGCAAGCGCCGCGGGCAGCATGCAGTCGACCACCAGGAGGTCGAAGGAACACTCCAGGGCCAGCTCGTGCACGTCTCGCGCGAGCTCGACTCCGGCCGCGTGGGCGAGAAGCTGCCGCTCTTGGGCCTCGAACGACACAGTCATGTCCGGTTCGGGGGCTCGACGGTAGGGCTGGGTCTCGAACCCGCGCCGACGTGCCTCCGCCCCGGTCGCGGCCGAGGTCAGAACCTCGACCCTGAACCCGCGAGCGGCCAGCAGGTCGCCCGCAGCCAGCAGCGGCGGCAGGTTGCCGCCGCTCCCCCAGGTCACCACGAGAACCCGGCGACCCTGGCTGCCCCGCAGCGTATGCAAGGTTGGATGGACGCCTAGGGCCGGCCCCAAGCCTCGGCGTCGCCCCAGGGCGTCGATGCCGAAGGGCTTCGGCCCGTCGCCTCGAAGAGCCCCGCGCGCAGCCAGGGATTCGCCGGCGGCTCCGCGGAACCAGGCGGTGGCGTCGTGTCGCGCAGGAACTGCTCGATCGCGGCGGCGATGGCGGCCGCCTCCTCGGGCGACGCGGTCGACTGCCGCAGCTCGATGCGGGGACGAGACGGCTGCTGTTTGCCGTTGCGGCTCACCGGAGGGGTAGCGTAGCCCCGTGCCGGAGATCCCGGTCTTCCCACACGACGCCGTCCTCCAGGCGATCTCGCCGGCCGAGGCGATCGATCGCGTGCGCGACGGCTTCGTCGAGTACGCGGGCGGCGCCTGGCAGATGCCGCCGAAGACCTACCTCGACGCGTCGCCCAACGGGGACTTCCGGGCGATGCCCGCCAAAGGGGCAGGACTGGCGATCCTGAAATGGGTCACCTCCTTCCCGCGCAACCCCGAGGCGGGGCTACCGGTGGTGATGGGGATGATCTGCGTTTCCTCGGCGTCGGACGGCGAGCCGCTCGCCCTCGTCGACGTGCGCTCGGTCACCGCCCTGCGAACCGGCGCGGTCGCCGCGGTGGCCTCACAGGAACTCGCGCGCGAGGACGCCCGGACGGTCGGGATCGTCGGCTCCGGACTGCACGGCGCCTGGGCCGCCCGCTGCCTGGCGGCGGCCGAGTACGGACCCGGCATCTGCTTCGACCCGAATCCAGAGGCGGCCGGGCGCCTCGCCGGCGAGCTGGGCTGGGAGGCGGGCGGCCGCGAGGACGCGCTCGCCTGCGACATCGTCACCTGCGTGACGCCCGGCGTCTCGCCGGTGGTTCTTGAGTCTGACCTGCGCCCCGGCCTGCATTTGAACATGCTCGGCGCGGACGGCCCGGGCAAGGCCGAGGCCACACCGACCGCGGTCGCCCGCTGCGAGCTGTTCTGCGACGAGTGGGAACAGGCGAGCCACGGCGGCGAGCTCACGGCCGCCGTCGAGGCCGGTCTCATCCGGCGCGAACAGGTCCGCGAGCTGGGCGACGTCCTGGCCGGCGCGGCGCCGGGCCGTTCCGGCCCCTCCGCGGTCACCCTCTTCGACTCGACGGGCCTGGCCATCCAGGACCTGGCGCTCTGCGTCGCGCTGCTCGAGGCCCACCGGGCGGGGCGGGTGCACGCGGAGACGGTGAGGCTGTAGGGCCGTCGGGTGCTGGCTCGCCAGACGGCTCGAGCCGCCACAGGTAGCGGTTCATCCAGACGCGTTCGACCTTTCGCCGGTTATGGCCCCCGCCACGAAAGGTCGAACGCGTCGGATCGCCAGACGCTCGAGGCGCCACCGGCAGCGGTCGATCGGGCGGTTCGGGGGGACGCGGCGCCGTCAAACGCTGCGGACGAGGTGCTCGAACAGGTCCTCCCTTCATCGGCTCGCGAAGCCGTTCCGTGAGGAGCTCCCGATCGTCGCGCAAGATTCGACGGGCGATCGAGGTGTCGTTGACGATGCTGGTGACACTGCTGGTGCTCGGGACTCCTGCTGACCCTCTTCTCTCCACTCCTGAGAGGCGCGCCGCGGTGACGGAACCGGAGTTCCTCGCGAGCTGCGGACCGAGCAGGTCGCCGAACCGCTCCGACCGGAAGCAACCGGTGTTGGAATAGCGATCCGTCCGGTAGGCCAACGTTTAGTGCGGTGCGGACCGGAATTGCAAGGCGCGTTGCGAGGAGACTGCCCAAAGACCCGCCAACCCCCAAGGGGCGTAAGATCGCCGCGCTCTGTCATGGACTGGGCAGTCGTTAAGGTGCCCAAATGGGTAGGTGTCGTCACCGTATGCCAGACACCTATACCCAAGGAGGGTAGGTAACGGAGTTGCAGGGCCGAACTACCGATGGCCAGAAAGGGCTGCACGGACCCAAAGCCTCCGCTGTGGTCGGGCTTGTCCTTGCGCTTTGTCTTGCTGCACCCTCGCTAGCCCACGCGCAGTCGGTAAGCGCCAACTGCACTAGCGGGTCGGGGATCAGCGACGAGTGCGATCGCTGGTACACCTCGCCGTCAGTCGCCGTGACATGGGACTGGCAGCCTGCCAGCCCAACGTTTAGCGGTTGTCAGAACCAAGCCTTCACGGCGG
>DATDLN010000133.1:0-3237 GCA_036519295.1 Thermoleophilaceae bacterium | reverse complement strand
CTATCGCGCGCGCCCTCGAACAGCCGGCGCGCCAGCCCTGCCGGCCCCGCCAGCAGCCGCTCCCGCGTGGCCTCCGGCGCCCGGGCCAGTCGCCCCCTCGAACAGCTGCAGAGCGAGGCCGAAGGGGAAGTCGCGCTCGAGCTCGCGGCCGGTCGCCCTCAGCACCTGCATCTCGAGGCCGCCCGAGGTCTCGACCGCCTCAGCGACGAGACGCGTCTTGCCGAGCCCCGGGGCGGCGTCGATCATCACGATCGATCCCTCGCCGCGCGGGCCCGTGGAGGGCCCGTACTATCGCGCCGAGCTCGGCCTGGCGCTCGCGCAGCGGCCGGCCTCCCGCGCGGGGGGCGTCGAGCGGATGCGCACGTTTTCGCCGACGCCCACTTTGTCCAGCGTAGTCAGGGCGGCGAATCGCGCGCAAGCGCGAGGACAAGCGCCCCCGACGGTCAGCGCCGGCGTTCGGGCGGCGTCGCCGCGTAGAGCTTCTTCACCTGGGCGATCGAGTCCGCCATCGACAGCCTTCCACGGTTCTCCTCAAACCAGCTCCGGGTGCGGGCGCGCAGCTCCTCTCCCCCGTCCAGGACGCGCACGATGGCTTCCCCGACCTCCGGCGGCGCCGCGCGCGACGCGAAGGCCCCGTTGACCCCCTCCTCGACCAGCTCTCCGGCGGCGCTGTCGGGGCTCCGGCACACCACGACCGGCGTCCCGGCCGCAGCACCCTCGGCCACCACCATGCCAAACCCGTCGCGCAGCGACGGCGCCACCACGCAGCCCGCCCGGCCGTAGAGCGCCTCAAGCTCGGGGCGGTCCAGGAAGCCGGGCACGCTGACCGACCCGGCCAGCCCGAGCTCCTCGACCCGGCCCCGCACGCGCTCCCGCAACGGGCCGTCGCCGGCGATCACGGCCCGCAGCTCGGGCCGGAAGCACCGGGCATGGTGGATCGCATCGGGCAGCAGGTCCACGCCCTTGTCGGGCATGTGTCTGCCGGCGAAGACGACGAGCTCCTCACGTTGACCGTCCCCGGGAGGCGGCGCGGCGCCCGCCCACAGCCCGCCCAGCCGGTGGAGAGGCCCGGAGAAGCCAGCTGCGCGAAGGCGCGACTCCGTGAGGTCCGAGAAGGCGAAGGCGGCGGGCGACAGGCGGATGCAGAGCCGCTGCAGCAGCCGCCCCGCGGCGCCGCCGAGCCGACCGCCGTAGGCCCGCCACCAGCCGTCCGAGAGGCACTCGAGCCACTCGCAGTAGACAGCCGGGCCGCGCGTCCCTACAAGCGCCGCCCGGACCCCCAGCAGCGGCACGTACGGATATGAGAGGCAGTGCACGATGTCGTAGCGCTGGCGGTTGCGCACGAAGTGGAGGAAGCAGCCCGCGCCGAAGCTGAGTGCCGGGGCCAGGCGCCGCCGACCAGCCTCCGTGTACAGAGGTCCGCCGGGGGCCACCGACAGACAGCGCACGCCGGGAATGGGGTTCTCCCCCCGCCGCCATTGCCGGCGGGTCACGTAGGTGACGTCGTGCTCGGTGGCGAGCGCCAGCGCCAGCTCGCGCAGCCAGCGTTCGGCGCCTCCGACCGTGTGGGGGTAGAGGCAGTCGTATACCAGCGCGATCCGCATGGAGAGAGAGTGTGCAGAGTGGCGGTCCTCTCCGACCCGCTTAGACTCAGCGCGGGAGAAAATGGACGCCGTGGGCTATCTCCGGCGACTTTTTCACGCGACCGAAGAGGAGAACCGGCGGACGATCCTCGAGATGCTTGCGCCATGGCCGGGAGCGCGCCTACTGGACCTGGGCACGAGCGACGGGGGCTTTACCGTGCGCGTGGCGGAGCGGGTCCGTGCCACCCGGGTCGCAGGGGTGGAGCTGATCGAAGCGCACGCCGCCGCGGCCCGCGCGCGTGGGATCGAGGTGCACCGGGGCGACCTCGCGGACGGCCTGCCGTTCGAGAGCGAGACCTTCGACGTGGTGCATGCCAACCAGGTAATCGAGCACGTGCGCCGCACCGACCGACTGCTCGCCGAGGTCCGGCGCGTGCTCGCGCCCGGCGGCCTCGTGTGCATCTCGACCAACAATTTGGCGAGCTGGCACAACGTCGTCTCGCTCGCGCTGGGGTGGCAGCCCATGCCCATGCACGTGAGCGACGAGGTGATCGTTGGCAACCCGGTCAATCCCGAGCGCGGAGAGCCGCACGCCGACGCGGGCCGCACGCACCTGCGCCTGTTCACTGGCCGTGCCCTCGAGGAGCTATGCGCCCACCACGGCCTCGAGCGAATCTCGCTCCGAACGGCGGGCTACTACCCGCTCCCGCCCCGCTTGGCCCGACTTGCCACTAGGCTGGATTCGTTCCACGGAGCGTTTCTCGTGGGAACCTTCCGCGCCACCCCCGGGCAGGGAGTCAGCCGCTCGGTTGACTCATCGTAAGCAGCGAAACGGGGATGCATGAAAACCTATGGGCTCGCCTCGAGGGCCCCTGCGATGTAGGCTGGTGAGACGCCATGGGCGGTCCCGAGCCCGAGCACCGTCTCCGGCTTCGCAGCGCGGAGGTGGTCGTAGATGACGCGACCCCGCAGGGGAAGCTTGGAAGCCCGCCGGCGGCAGTGGGCGACCTAGCCGTGGAACCGCACGTCTCGGTGGTGATCCCCTGCCTCGACGAGGCCGAGTCGATCGCGGAGTGCGTCGAGGAGGCGCTCACCGCGCTCCGCCGGGCCGGGCTCGAGACGGAGGTGGTCGTGGTCGACAACGGCTCGCGCGATGGCTCGGGGGCGCTGGCGGCGGCGGCGGGCGCTCGCGTCGTGCATGAGCCGCGGCGGGGCTACGGCCACGCCTACCTCGCCGGCTTCGCCGCCGCCCGCGGATTCTATGTCGTCATGGCCGACGGCGACGGCACCTACGACCTCCGCGACGCCGCGCGCTTCTGCCAGGAGCTCGACGCGGGCGCGGACGTAGTGATCGGCTCGCGGCTGCGTGGCACGGTCCACCCGGGGGCAATGCCGTGGCTGCACCGGCGCGTCGGCAATCCCCTCCTGACGTGGCTCCTCAACCTCTTCGTCGGGACACGCGTGTCCGACGCCCACAGCGGCATGCGCGCCTTCCGACGCAGCCTCCTGCCCCGCCTCGCGCTGTGCAGCACGGGCATGGAGCTGGCCTCAGAGCAGCTGGTGCGGTCCGGAAGGCTGGGGCTGGAGATCCGAGAGCTCCCAATCCACTACCGCCCCCGCCGCGGTCGCTCCAAGCTCCTCTGGCCCAGGGACG
>DATDLN010000132.1:0-25465 GCA_036519295.1 Thermoleophilaceae bacterium | reverse complement strand
CCCGACGGCGGTGGTCCGCAGCTTCCGGTCGGCTTTCAAATCGCCGGCCCGGCGTTCAGCGAGAACGCGATCCTTGATGCCGCCTTCGCGCTCGAGAAGGCGATCGGCTTTGACGCACGGCCTCCGGGGGTGGGCGATGGCGGCTGAGCATGAGGCCGTGATCGGGCTCGAGATTCCCGTCCATCTCGACACCCGCACGAAGATGTTCTGCGGCTGCGAGCCGAGCTTCGGCGACGACCCGAATGTCCACACCTGCCCGATCTGCCTCGCCCATCCCGGCGTGCTGCCGGTGGTCAACGAACAGGCGGTCCGCTACGCGCTGATGATCGCCGCCGCCCTCCACTGCGAGGTCGCCCCGCGCTCGATCTTTCACCGCAAGAACTACTTCTATCCCGACCTCCCGAAGGGCTACCAGATCAGCCAGTACGACCTGCCGCTGGCCCGACACGGCCGCCTCGGCGACGTGCGCATCCACCGCGTGCACCTCGAGGAGGACGCCGCCAAGCTGGTGCACGCGGGCGGGTCCGGCCGCATCCACGGGGCCGAGACCAGCATCGTCGACTTCAACCGCGGCGGCACGCCGCTCGTCGAGATCGTCACCGAGCCCGACCTGCGGTCGCCCGCCGAGGCCGCGGAGTTCGGCCGCCTGCTCCAGGCCACGCTTCGTCGCATGGGCGTGTCGGACGTGAACATGGAGGAGGGCTCGCTGCGGGTGGACGCCAACGTCTCGATCCGGCCGGCGGGGGAGGCCACGCTCGGCACGAAGACGGAGCTCAAGAACATGAACTCCTTCCGCTTCCTCGAGCGCGGCATCGCGGCGGAGATCGCGCGCCAGGAGGAGGTCCTGCGTGACGGGGGAGAGGTGGAGCAGGAGACGCTCCACTTCGACCCCCAGTCGGGCTCCCTCAGCGCGCTCCGTTCGAAGGAGGAGGCCCACGACTACCGCTACTTCCCCGAGCCCGACCTGGTGCCGATCGCGCCGACCGAGGCGATGCTCGAGCGCGCCCGGGCGGCCCTGCCCGAGCTGCCCGCCGCCCGCGCGGAGCGCCTCGAGCGCGACCTCGAGCTGCCCGCGGACACCGCCAAGCTGCTCGCCTTCCGCTCCGAGCTCGGCGACTTCTACGAGGCCGCGCTGACGGGCGACGGCACCGACCCGCGGACTCTCGCCAACTGGACCACGAACGAGCTGACGGCCCGCATCGGCGACGCCGACCCGGCCGGGACCGGCCTCGAGCCGGCGGCCTTCGCGCGGCTCGTGGAGATGGTCGCGGCAAAGGAGGTGTCGGCCTCGGCGGGCAAGGAAATCCTCGGCGTGCTCGTCTCCGAAGGCGGGGACCCCGCCGCCGTGGTCGAGTCGAGGGGCCTCGGCCGCGCCGGAGGTGACGAGTTGGAGGCGATCGTGGAGAGGGCGATCGAGGAGAACGCCGCCGCCGTAGAGAAGATCCGCGAGGGCAAGGTGCAGGCGATCGGCGCGATCGTCGGCGCCGTCATGCGCGAGACCAAGGGACGCGCAGACGGCGGCGAGGTGCAGCGCATGATCCGCGAGCGGCTCGAGAGCTAGCGTCGACGTGGACGACCCCGCGCGGCTCGGACACCCACGCGTTCGACCTTGTGCTGGATATGGCGGCAGAAAGTCGAACGCGTGAGCCACGGGAGGTTCCGCGGGGCCGCCGGGCAGCCCGCGGCCACGGCGTACCATGCGGAGCAGGCGTCTCTACAGGAGGACCGCATGTCGCGACTCATCCGAATGGACGGCACGGGGCACACCACCCTCGCCGAGTGGGCCGAAGAGGACGACGCCGCGTTTGCGGCGGCCGTGCACGAGTTCCAGGACCAGCAGGAGCTCGGCTACATCGGGACGGTTCCCGATGCTCCCGGCAAGGCGACCCACGTGCGCGAGCTGCCGCGGGAGGCGGAGCTCGTAATCATGCGCCGGCCGATCGCCGGGGGCTGATGGAGCACGCCCTTCCGGAACTGGCGTCCGTCCCCTGGCGCCAGCGGACCGACGCGCGCTGGCTGCGACGCTGGGCGCGCATCTGGCACGGCTGGACGCTGCTCTACACGGTGCCGTTCATCGCCGCCGCCGCGGGAATGGTGCTGCTCGAGCCGCTCGCGGCCCCCGTTGCGGTCGTGGCGCTCGCGCACGCCTGGATCATCCCCGAGCTCTACGCCTTCCGCGGGGCGAGCGTGGTCAGGCCGAAGGGCGCGCGCAACGCCGTGGCCGAGCCGGTGGCACAGGGCCTGCTCGGCGACCTGCTCGGGCACGAGGAGCGCGAGCTCCAGTGCCGGACTGGCCTGGCTCTCGAGCGCGGCGAACTCGGCGTCTGGCTCATCGGAGAGGCCGGCGCGCTGCTCGTCGCCCGCGGGGGGCGGTACGTCCACTGCTTCTGCGTCCGCGCCACGGACCCGGAGCTGCCGCCATCGGACCGTCTGGCCCACCTGCTGCTCGCGCTGCGGGTGGACGAGGAGGGCTTCGCCACGGTGGCCAACCACGCCTTCGCGGGGGCGCCCTGGCGCGTCCGCCGGCGCCTCCCCGTGCAGATGCGCGCCGCCCTGGACGCGGCACGAGCCGCCGCGCGCTAGCCTCGCGCGACGGTGAGCGAGCTGTCCTTCCGCGAGGGCCGGGAAAGCGATCTACGCCCGACCTTCGAGCTCGCCGAGGAAGCCTGGGACGTCTCGCGCCAGGAGCGCGGTCTGCTTGCTCCGGACCAGCATCGAGCGCCGGAGCAGATCGGCGAGCAGTGGCGCCGCGAGCGCTCCTTCATCGAGTTCGTGGCCGCTCAGCCCGACGGCCGTTTCTGGATCTGCGAGAACGGCGACGAGCTGGTCGGCTACGCGCGCGTCGCCCGCTTCGGATCGATGGACGAGCTGACCGAGCTTTGGGTGGCTCCGCCGCATGCGCGCCGGGGGGTGGGCCGGGCGCTGCTGGAGCTCTGCTGGCCGAACTCGCCGTCGCCGAAGCTCGGGCGGGTGGTGCTCACTTTCGGAACGCCCGTCGAGTTGAGCCTCTATACGGAGTTCGGCGTGATGCCGGTCGGCGGCCACTGGCACATGCGCCACCGCGTCGACGAGTACCTCGAGCGCCGCTCACAGGAGGTCGACTCCGCCGAGCCCGGCGTGCACGTTCTCACGCCACAGCGCGCCGTGGAGGAGTGGAAGCGGCTCGAGCCGGCCGCCGTCGGGCACGAGCGGCCCCTCCTGCACGACTTCTTCGGCCGCACGCGGACCTGCCTGGCCGTGATGGATCCCAACCTCGGCCGCGCGACCGGTCTCTGCTGGGTGAGCTCCGACGGGGACATCGGCCCGGCCGTGGGGGAGGGCCCGGAGGACCTCGTCCCGGTCGTGCTGGCGGCGCTCGATCGCATCGCCAAGGCGCAGGAGCCGGAGACCCTCGGCGTGTTCTGCACGACCCACGCCTGGTGGCTGCTGGACCGTCTCCGCCGGCTCGGCTTCCGGGTGTACTGGCCCGCCTGGGTGATGTCATCGGTGCCGCTGCCGGGGCTCGACCGCTACCTCGCCACCCGCCCGGCGCGCCTCCTGTGAGCGCGGAGCGCTCTGCCAGAATAGGACGCATGGGACAAGCGATCTCAGATGCGGCTCGCAAGTTGCTCGCCATCGCCGTTCTCCTCGTCGCGGCCTACATCCTCTTCAAGGTCGTGCTGGGATTCGTGGCGGCGGTCGCCTGGATCGCCGTGGTGGTGCTCGCCATCGCCGGGGTTGTCTGGGCGATACGCGTGCTGTAGTGCACTAGGTGGACTTCGTCGCAATCGCCTTCGTGTTCGGCCTCGCGACCGGGGCGATCGGGAGGTTGAGGGGCAGTTCCTTTTTGATCTGGTTCCTGGTCGGGTTCGCGCTCCCGGGCATCGGAATCATCGCGGCGCTGTTCATGCGCAGGGAGCGGGACGAGCCCCGCCGGCGCTGTCCCGAGTGCGGCAAGCTCGTGGCGGTTAGCGACCAGGTTTGCATGCGCTGCGGGCACGACCTCGACTTTCCAGACGAGGTGATAGCCGCACGGTAGACTCGCCGGTTCCCTGGCCCTGTGGCCAGTTTCGCCAACCGGAAGGAGATTTCGCCGTCATGCGAGCCGTCGACGCCATCATGGAATGCCTCAAGGCTGAGGGCGTCGAGCATGTATTCGGGATCCCCGGCGGCGCAAACCTACCCACCTACGACGCCCTCTACGACGCCGGCATCCGGCACGTACAGTGCCGGCACGAGCAGGGCGCCGGCCACGCCGCGGAGGGATATGCCAAGGCGTCGGGGAAGGTGGGGGTGGCGCTCGCCACCAGCGGCCCGGGCGCGACGAATCTCGTCACCTGCATCGCCGACGCCGTAATGGACAGCGTGCCGACCGTTTTCCTCACCGGTCAGGTGCGCACGGAGCTGATCGGCACCGACGGCTTCCAGGAGGCCGACATCTCCGGCATCACCATGCCGGTCGTCAAGCACTCGATCCTGATCCAGGATCCGCGCGACATCCCGAGGGCGATCCACGAGGCCTTCCACATCGCGCGAACCGGCCGCCCCGGCCCCGTGCTGGTCGACGTGCCGCAGGACCTCTCGCGGGCCGACATCCCGTACGAGCCGGTCTCCGGGGTTCACCTGCCCGGCTATCAGCCCACCACCGAGGGCAACACCAAGCAGATCCGCCTGGCGGCGAAGGCGCTGGCGAACGCGCGCAGGCCGGTCATATACGGCGGCGGCGGGGTCGTCAACGCGAACGCGGCGAAGGAGTTCGGCGAGCTCTGCCAGTCCGACGGGTTCCCCGTCACCTGCACGCTGATGGGCCTGGGCGCCTTCCCGGCTGATGAGGAGACCTGGATCGGCATGCTCGGCATGCACGGCACCAGGGCCGCCAACTACGCGATGGACGAGGCCGACCTGATCGTCGCCATCGGGGCCCGCTTCGACGACCGCGTGACGGGCAAGCTGTCGGAGTTCGCGCCGCGGGCGAAGTTCATCCACATCGACATCGATCCGGCAGAGATCTCGAAGAACGTGCCCGCCCATATCCCGATCGTCGGGGACGCGAAGCAGATCCTGCCCAAGCTCACGGCGGAGTATCGGGCGCTGGGAGCCGAACGTTCCCGGCTGGAGGCCTGGTGGCAGCGGATCAGGGGCTGGCAGGAGAAGCACCCGCTGCGCTACGACGACAGCGAGGACAGCGAGATCAAGCCCCAGTACATGGTCCAGGCGATCTACGAGGCCACGAACGGCCAGGCGATCCTCACCTCCGACGTGGGTCAGCATCAGATGTGGGCCGCCCAGTACTACGGCTTCACGCGCCCCCGTCAGTGGATCAACTCCGGCGGGCTCGGGACGATGGGATTCGGACTGCCGTCGGCGATGGGGGCGAAGGTCGCCCAGCCGGACGAAGACGTGGTCTGCCTCGCCGGCGACGGCTCGCTGATCATGACCGTCCAGGAGCTCGCCACCTGCGTGACCGAGCAGATCCCGGTCAAGGTGTTCCTAATGAACAACGGCTATCTCGGCATGGTGCGCCAGTGGCAGGAGCTGTTCTGGGACCGCCGCTACTCGCAGGTCGAGATGGGGCCGAGCCCGGACTGGGTCAAGCTGGCCGACGCCTTCGGCGCGCTCGGCATGCGCGTGACCGACAAGGAGGACCTGGTGGAGGCCTTCAAGACGGCGCTCGCGGAGGACGGGCCGGTCCTCGTCGACGTGCACGTCACGAAGGAGGAGAACTGCTACCCGATGATCCCGGCGGGGCAGGCCGCCCGCGACATGGTCGGCTGATCATGCTCGCTGCAAACCTTCGCCATGCGGCGTCCTCGGCCCTCGGCATGCCCAACATGCCTTCGAGCCTGCGTCCTTGCCTGGCTCGGTTTTCGCGGCCCGATCATCCGACCGAGGTGGGCTGAGCCGTGGGTGAGCCAGGAACGAAGGAGGTCCTGAACCTCGAGGACCTCGAGGCCAGCGGCGGCATCCGTACGGGCCGCCGGCACGTGCTCTCGATCCTGGTCGAGGACAAGCCCGGCGTCCTGGCCCGTATCGCGGGGCTCTTCGCCCGGCGCGGCTTCAACATCGCCTCGCTCGCGGTGGGGCCGACCGACAACGACTCGATGTCACGCATCACCCTGACGGTCGACGGCGCGGCTCAACCGATCGACCAGGTGACAAAGCAGCTCCACAAGCTGATCCACGTGATCAAGATCCGCGACCTCGAGCCGGACGAGCGGGTCGCGCGCGAGCTGGCGTTGTTCAAGATCTCGTGCCAGGACGGCGAGGCGCGGACTCAGGTGATGCAGTTCACCGAGATCTTCCGCGGCAACGTCGTCGACATCTCGAGGCGCAGCGTGACCGTCGAGATCACCGGCACCGACGACAAGGTCGAGGCCTTCGAGGAGATGGTCCGCCCCTTCGGCCTGATCGAGATGGTCAGGACGGGCGCGATCGCGGTGTCGCGCGGACGCGGCGCGACCTGAGGGGTCTATAGGGTGCCCGGGCGGAGGTGCGGCCTCCGCCGAAACGACGCTTCGAAAAAGGAGGGGCTATGCCCGGACAGGTGGTACACGTCGAGATCCCGGCGGACGACACCGCCAAGGGACGCGAGTTCTGGGGCTCGCTCTTCGGGTGGGAGTTCCAGTCCTACCCGGGCCCGTTCGAGTACCACATGACCCAGATCAGCGAGCAAACCGGCGCGGCCATCACCGACATGGAGCCCGGCAAGCGAGCGCCGCGCATCTACTTCGACGTGGACGAGATCAACGCCGGGGCCGCGCGCGTGAAGGAGCTGGGCGGTGAGGCGGACGAACCCCGCCCGGTACCGAGCATGGGCTGGTTCGTCATCTGCAAGGACACCAACGGAAACGAGTTTGGCCTCTGGCAGAACGATCCGTCCGCCCCGGCGCCGAGCGAGTAGAGCCTCACGCGAGGCGGGCGCGGTCTCCCGTGACGACTCGCCATCCTTAGGGCGCATGCCCATCCGCACCGCCCCCTCCCAGACCCCGTTCGCGCTGCATCGGCCCGCGCGTGAGCGCCTCGAAGATCGCGCGGCGCGCGCGATCCGGCTCGCCCGAACGGAGGGTGGGCGCTCGATCGCCGCCGTGACCGTCCCGCTGCCGGCGGACCTCGACCTGTCAGCGGCCGTGCTGGCCGCCCGCCGGCCCGGTGACCGTTTCTTCTGCCTCGAGCAGCCCGAGCGCGGCGGGTTGGTGCTGGCGGCGCTGGGAGTCGCCGCTTTCGTCGAGGCGCGCGGGGCCGCGCGGTTCACGGAGGCGGCGGAGCGCGCCCGGCAGCTGGGGCGGCGGACGTTCGCCGACGATCCGGCCGAGGACCCGTCGCGGCCGCCCGCCGCCGGGCCCGTCTTCGTCGGCGGCTTCGCCTTCGCCCACGATGGCGGCGGGTCGCCCGAGTGGTCGTCGCTTGCCCCGGCCTCCCTCTTTCTGCCTCAAATCGCCCTGGTGCGCCATGCGCAAGAGGCCCGAATGACGGTGTGCGTGTCCGCCGACGGCGACGAGACGGCCGAGGCGCTCGTTGAGGGCGCCCTGCGCCGCCTCGAGGAAATGCGTCCGGTCGCAATGCCGCTGCTCGACCCCGACCCCGTGGAGCGGACGCGGGTGGCAAGTGCCGCGCCGCCATCGCACTTCGAGCACGCCGTCGAACGGGCGGTGGAGCGCATCCGCGGCGCGGAGCTGGAGAAGGTCGTGCTCGCCCGCGAGGTCCGGGCGCACGCGGCGCACCCCCATGACCCGGCGGCCGTGCTCGGCGCGTTGCGGGAGAGCTTCCCCGCGTGCTACTGCTGGTGCGTCGGGACGCCGGAGCTCGCGTTCGTGGGAGCGAGCCCGGAGCTGCTCGTGCGCCGCGACGGGCAGCGGGCACAGACGGTCGCCCTGGCGGGCACCACCAGGCGCAGCGCCGATCCTGCGGTGGACGACCATCTCGGGGAGAGACTGCTCCACAGCACGAAGGATCGCGAGGAGCAGGCCATCGTGACCAGGCGAATCGAGCGCACGCTCGAGCCGGTGAGCCTGTGGGTGGCGAGCGCCGACGAGCCGGTTCTGGTGAGGGTGCAGAACGTGCAGCACCTGGCGACGCCCATCCGGGCGCAGCTGGCGGAGCCGCTGGCGGCGGTCGAGCTCGCCGGGCTGCTCCACCCGACGCCGGCGGTCGGGGGCGAGCCGCGGGATGTCGCTCTGCCGCTGATCCCGGCGCTCGAGGGCCTGGACCGCGGCTGGTACGCGGGCGCGGTCGGCTGGACCGACCTGTCGGAGGACGGCGAGTTCTGCGTTGCGCTGCGCTGTGCACTCCTGCGCGAGCGGGTCGCGCGCCTCTACTCCGGCAACGGAATCGTGAGGGACTCGGTGCCGGCGGAGGAGCTCGCCGAGACCGAGGTCAAGCTCCAGGCGCTGCTGCCGCTTCTCGCGTAGCGGGCGCCAGCTCGATCAGCTCGTCGAGGGCGTTTCCCACCTCGCCCGCGAGTCGCTCGGGGTCGGGAACCGAGTCGCGGTCGGCGTAGACGCCGAAGAAGGCGCCGCCGGCCACCGTGGTGAAGCCGATAGAGAGGCCGTGCCGCTCCGCGAGCGGGACGATCGGGTAGGCCTCGCGCAGCGGGCAGCCGAGCATGTAGAGCTGCTCGGCGGGCCCCGGGATGTTGGACACCACGACGTTGAAGGTGTGGGGGCTGGCAACGATTCGCGACAGCACGCGCTGTACGGGAGAGGGCGCGTACGAGGCGAGCTCGAGCACGGCGTCGGCGCCCTCCGGCTCGCCCGCGGCCTTGGCCTCGCGCGTGGCGAGATGCACCGCGGCGAGGCGGGCGAGCGGGTCGGGCTCGTGGCAGGGAAGCTCTATGAAGAGGAAGGCGATCCGGTTCCCGAGCTGCTCACCGGCCCCGCCGGAGCGGACGTTGACGGGCACCATCGCCTTGAGTCGCTGCGGCTCGGTGTCGTGGCGCTCGAGGTAGCGGCGCACGCCGCCGGCCGCGGCCGCCAGCAGGACGTCGTTGACGGTCGTCCCGAAGGCGCGCTTGACGAACCGAAGCTCGTCGAGCGAGCGCGACAGTGTCCCGAGGTGTCGGTAGGGGGAGAGCGGCTCGTTCAGCCGCTCGACGGGCGTGGTGCGTGCAAGCGAATGGACGAGGGCCCGGCCGCTTCGCTCCACGCCGGCCACGAGCCGCCGAGGAGCGGTGGCCATGCGCGCCGAGGCCGAGGCCAGGCGCAGCTGGTCGCGCGCCCGGTCGAGCACTCCGCCGACCAGCAGGCTGCCCGCCGAGGGTATGGGCGCCGGCTCCCACGCGTCGGGCTCGTCCGGTGGGGGGTCGGGCTCCGCATCGAGCAGCAACGCCGCCAGCTCGACGGCCGCGATCCCGTCGACCATGCAGTGGTGCGCCTTGCCCACCACGCCGACGCGGCCGTCGTCGAGCTGATTCGCGATCCACAGCTCCCACAGCGGGCGCTCCCGCGGCAGCGGCGTGGACATCACGGTCGCCGCGAGCTCGAGCAGGTCGCCGCCCGACGAACGCCTCACATGCCTCGATATGTCGAAGCGCTCGTCGTCCACCCACAGCGGACGGGCCACGCCGAGCGGCACGCGCGCCAATCGCTGGCGGTAGCGCGGCGCTCTGTGGAGCCGCCTGGCAACGTGGTCGCGGAGCTGTTCGAAGCTGGGGGCGGGACGGCCGTCGGGGGGCTCGAGCACCGCAACCCAACCCACGTGCATGTGGGCAGCGGCGGTTTCCACCTCGAGGAACGACGCGTCCAGCGCCGAGAGACGCTGCGAGGGCATCTCTTCCTCCCTATCCGGGGCAGGTGCGGACCGTAGCAACCCGGGTGGCGCAACCTGGTGTCGATCCGGTGTACTGCGCATATGGAGGGGTCGATGACGGCGGGTCGCGGCCGGGCAGCGGGTCCGTCCACGGCGGCGCGGGTGGTCGCCGCCCTCTTGATCGTCCTGGCCGTGGCGGCCGTTGCCTACCTTCTGTTCGCGGGCGTGGGCGGCTACCGCGTGAAGGCCGTGTTCCTGGATGCGGGGCAGCTCGTCAAGGGCAACCAGGTCCAGGCCGGAGGCGTAGCCATCGGCTCCGTCGAGGACGTCGACATCACGCAGGATGGCCAAGCCGAGGTCACGCTCGAGATCGACGACGGCGACTACAAGCCGCTCCGCCGCGGGACACGGCTACTCATCAAGCAGAACTCCCTCTCGGGGATCGCCAATCGCTTCGTCGACGTGCAGGTCGGCCCGGACCAAGGCGAGGAGATCCAAGACGGCGGGCGGATCGGCGCCGACGACACCCAGAGCACCGTCGAGCTGGACTCGGTCTTCAGCATCTTCGACCCCCGCACGCGGGCGGCGACCCAGGACTTCATCGCCGGCCAGGCCGAGGCGCTCCGCGGGCGCGGCCGCGAGCTGCAGGCGGGTGTGCGCTATCTGAACCCCGCGCTCTCGACGGGCAGCCGCCTGTTCGGGGAGCTGACGCGCGACAACAAGCTGCTCAGGGACTTCCTGGTCGACTCCTCGGCGCTCGTCACGGCCCTCGGCGAGCGGCGCGAGGACCTCGCGGGCGTGGTCCGAAATCTGAACCGCACCTTCGGCGCGCTCGGGAGCCAGCAGTCGGCCCTGGGGGAGTCGATCGAACGCCTCCCGCCGTTCCTGCGGCGGGCGAACACGACGTTCGTGAACCTCCGCGCTGCGCTCGACGACGTCGACCCGTTGGTCGACGCGGCCAAGCCCGTTGCACGTCGCCTCGGCCCGTTCCTCGACGAGGCGCGCCTGTTCGCGCGCGATGCCGTGCCGACCGTGCGGGACCTCTCGCGCACGATCCGCAGCCCTGGGCGGGACAACGACCTGATCGAGCTGATCGACACCTTCCCACCGCTCGCCCGGGCGGCGCTCGAACCCCGCCGGGTGAACGGCGCCACGCGGCGCGCCGCCTTCCCGGAGACCACTGAGGCGCTGCGCGCCGCCGCGCCGACGATCGCCCAGGGGCGGCCTTACACGCCGGAGCTCGTGGGCTGGTTGGACGACTTCGCGGCCACCGGCGCTTACGACGCGCTCGGCGGCTTCTCCCGCGCCTGGCTCAATTTCTCCGAGATCCTCTACGGACCCGGGCCCAAGCTGCGCCAGTTCCGCCGCTGTCCGGGCGCCAACGAGGAGCCGGCCTCCGACCGCTCGAATGTACTGACCGCGAGCGAGCAGGCCGCACTCGATTGCGACGGCTCCGAGCGGAGCGTGGGCCCGTGAGGCGCGCCGGCATCGCGGTGCTCGTGCTCCTGGCCTGCGGCGCCGCCCTCGTGCTCGCGGCCGCGGGAGGGGAGGGGGCGAAGGGCAAGAGCTACGAGATCGTCTTCGACAACGCCTTCGGGCTCGCCGAGGGCGGCGACTTCAAGATCGCCGGCGTCCGAGCGGGGGAGACCTCGAGCTTCGAGATCGTGGGGCAGCGCCGCCCGCTCGCCCTGGTCAAGGTGAAAGTCACGGAGCCCGGTTTCGCGGAGCTGCGGGAGGACGCGCGCTGCGAGATCAGGCCGCAGTCGTTCATCGGCGAGTACTACGTCGACTGCCAGCCGGGTACGTCGGACAGGCTTCCGGACGGCGGGCGGGTGCCCGTCGAGCAGACCAGCTCGACGATCCCGCTCGACCTCGTGAACAACATCCTGCGCCTCCCCTACCGGGAACGGCTGCGGATCATCGTGGGCGAGCTGGGGGCCGGGCTCGCCGGGCGGCCCGAGGACCTGAACGATGTGCTGCGCCGTGCGCATCCGGGGCTTCGCGAGACGAGCAAGGTGCTGCGGGTGCTCGGCCGCCAGACCGGCGCGATCAGGCAGCTCGTGTCGGATGGCGATCGCGTGGTACGCGCGCTCGCCGAGCGCAGAGGTGATGTCTCGGCCTTCGTGCGGGAGGCCGGGAGGACCGCCGAGGTCGGCGCCTCGCGTCGCGAGGACCTGGCTCGCACCTTCAACCGGCTGCCGGTCTTCCTTGCGGAGCTCGAGCCTTACATGGGGCGGCTCGGAGAGCTCGCGACGGCGCAGGTGCCGCTGCTCCGGAACCTGCAGGCGTCCACCGACGAGCTCGATACCTTCCTGCTGCGCCTGCGCCCGTTCGCCACCGAGGGCACCCCCGCGCTCGAGGCGCTGGGCGACGCGGCGGGCGAGGGGGTGCGCGCGGTGCGCGAGACCGAGGACGACCTGGAGGAGCTGCGCCTGCTCGCGAAGGATGCGCCGGGCCTCGCCAAGCCGCTGCGCCAGTTCCTCCAGACGACCGACGACCGCTCGCGCGGGGTCGAGCCCGACCCGCGGGCCCCCGCAACCGACCCGCCGGCCGGTGACAAGACGCACATCTCCGGCCAGCAGGGCGGCTTCACCGGCATGGAGGCGGTCTGGAACTACTTCTACTGGCAGGCGCTCTCGACCAACGCGCTCGACGACATCGGCCACGTGCTGCGACTGAGCGTGCTTGTGGGCCCCTGCGGTGGCTATCAGGTGGCGCGGGACGCGACCAACCAGACGAGCTTCGACCTGTGCCGCCAGTGGCTGGGGCCGTATCAGCCCGGAATAAACGCGCCGGACCCGACGAAGCGGGGAGGCACGCAGCCCGCCGCCTCACGGCCGGCGCGCGCCACGACTAAAGCGCGAGCGGCGACCGCACCGCTCCTCGACTACCTCCTGGCGCCATGAGGGGCCGCCGAGCGCCAGCCCTCACTGCAAGCCCGGTGCTGGTCGGGGCGGTCACGCTCCTGATCACGATCGTCGCGGTCTTCATCTCCTACAACGCCAACCAGGGGCTGCCGTTCGTTCCCACCTACGACCTCAAGGCTGAGCTCCCCAACGGCTACAAGCTCGTACCGGGCAACGACGTGCGGGCGGGGGGCTTCCGGGTCGGCTCGGTCGAGAAGATCACGAGCAAGCGCGTGAGGGTGGGCGGCGAGGAGCGTTCGATCGCGCTGATCGACCTGAAGCTCGACAAGGATGTGGAGCCGCTGCCGGTCGACACGACCGTGTCGGTGCGCCCGCAGTCCGCGCTCGGCCTCAAATACGTTCAGCTCGTGCCCGGACGCTCCGCGGAGACGTTCGCGGCGGGCGACACGGTGCCGCTGCGCAACTCGCTCCGCGAGCCGCAGGACCTCGAGGACGTCCTGTCGGCCTTTCCGCCCCACGTTCGCAGGGCCGCCCGCAGCGCCACATCCGGGTTCGGGGACGCGCTTGCCGGACGCGGGGAGGCACTCAACACGGTCATCCGGGAGCTGAACCCGTTCCTCCGCCGCCTTCAGCCGGTAATGACGGCGCTCTCCGCTTCCTCGACCGAGCTGGTGCGGCTGATCCCTGCGCTGGCCCGGACCTCGGCGGAGGTCGCGCCGGTGGCGGACGTGGGGGCCCGCCTGTTCGGCGAGATGGCCATCACCTTCCGCGCGGTCGGCCGCGACCCCACCGCGCTCCGGGAGACGATCGAGGAGAGCCCGCCGACCCTGGACGCGGCCATCTCCTCCTTCCGCGTGCAGACGCCCTTCCTCGCCCGCTTCGCGGATGTCAGCCGCCGGCTCGTGCCGGGCGCCGAGGAGCTGCAAAGGTCGCTTCCGGCCATCAACCGGGCGCTCGCGGCCGGCGTCCCGGCGTTCCGGCGCACCCCCGAGCTCGGTCGCGAGCTCGAGGGCCTGTTCGACGCAGTGAATGACCTGGGCGAGAACCCGAGCACGCTGCTGGCGCTGCGCGACCTCCGCCAGGCCGTTCAGACGACGCGGCCGGCGGTCGAGTTCATCGCTCCCTACCAGACCGTGTGCAACTACCTCGTTTACTTCTTCAACCCGCTCGGGACCCATCTCTCGTCCGCCGTCCCCGGCGGCACCTCCGAGCGGATCTACGCCAAGCTCCTCTCCGGCACCCAGCCCAACAACCTCGGCACGACGGAGTCGACGCGTCCCGTCGACGTGCCGGCGGACCAGGACCCGCAGGCCAGTCCCGTGATGCAGGCCCTGCACGCCCAGAACGGCCAGCCGGCGGTCGACTCGAGCGGCCGGGCCGACTGCCAGAACGGGCAGACCGGCTACCTGAACCGGCTCGTTACCGATGGTCGCTACCCGCCCGACAATGCCGCCGGCGGCTTCCTCGGCGGCGGTAGCCACGTCGTGCTCGATCCCGACTCGCCCGGGCTCGCCGGCGGCACCTACAAGGCACGCGAGCTCGGGATCCAGAGCGTGGAGGACGTTCCCTGATGCGCCGCGCCCCGGTGACCCCGTTCAGGGCCGGCCTGCTCGCGCTGATTGTGCTGGTGGTGCTCGGCTATTTCGGCTTCACGAAGGCGAACCCGTTCTCGAATCCATTCGAGCTCAAGGCCGCCTTCCGCGACGCTCGCAACCTGAAGCCGCGCTCGGCCGTGCGCATCGCGGGCGTGGACGTGGGGCAGGTGACGAAGGTGGAGCCGCTCGGCGAGGGCGATGCGCCCGCCGAGGTGACGATGGAGCTGCGCGACGACGCCCTGCCGATCCACGAGGACGCCAGGCTCGAGGTGCGGCCCCGCATCCTGCTGGAGGGCAACTTCTTCGTCGACCTGCGCCCCGGCTCGCCGTCGTCCGGCGAGGTGGATGACGGCGGGACGATCCCGGTCTCGCAGACCGGCTCCAGCGTCGTGCTGCCGGACATCCTCGACCTGCTCCAGAGCGACCTCCGCACGGACCTGCGCACGCTGCTTTACGAGTTCGGCACCAAGGGGCTCGTCCAGGGGAGAGGCGCCGAGGCGCTCAACCGCACGATTCCCGAGCTCGCGCCCGCGTACCGGTTCACGGCGATCACAAACGACGCGCTGCTGGGCGTCGACCCGGATCGCGACGTGCGCCGCCTGCTGCGCGGCCAGCAGCGGACGTTTGCGGCCCTCGCCGACGATCCCGAGGCGCTCAAGCGTCTCGTGACCGACCTGAACACCACGGCCGGGGCGCTCGCACGCCAGGACACGGCGCTCGCGGCCTCGGTGCCGGCGCTGCGCGACACGCTGCGCGCCGGGCAGCCGGCCCTGGCCGCGGTCAACGACGCGCTTCCCACGCTGCGCGCGTTCTCGCGGGAGGCCCTGCCCGGCGTTCGCTCGGCCGCCCCGCTGCTCGCAGCGGGCATCCCGTGGATCACCCAGGCCCGGGGTCTGGTCCAGGAGGACGAGCTCAAGGGGCTGGCGGCCGACCTGCGCCAGGCGGTGCCCGACGTGGTCCTGCTGAACACCCGGCTGATCCCCTTCCTCGACCAGCTGCGCCCGCTTTCCTCCTGCACGAACACGGTGCTCGTGCCGTTCGCCGAATCGAGGATCCCGAGCATCGAGGCGGGCAACTCGGGCCAGGAGGTGCGCGACCAAATCAACCGCAGCTTCGTCGGGCTGGCGGGAGAGAGCCGCAACAACGACGCGAATACGCCGGTCTTCCACATCCAGGCGGTGCCGCCCTCCAACCTCGCCCTCGGTCGGATCGAGCCCGCCGCCCCGCCGGACCCGAACACGCCTCCGCAGCACCGGCCGGACGTGCACTGCGAGACCCAGCAGCCGCCGAACCTGCGCGCGCCCGGCGGGCCGGCCACCGTCTTCGGGAGCGGCCCGTGAAGCTGGCGATCCGCAAGCACTGGCTGGAGGCCCTGGCGGTCGTGGGGCTCGTCGTTCTGGCCCTGGCCATCGCCGGATACGTGCTCAGCCAGCAACGGCTGCGCTTCCCGTTCGTCGAGGAGGCGCCGAAGGAGGTAGAGGTCGAGCTCGACAACGCCCAGGCGGTGCAGCCGGGTCAGGGCCAGACCGTCCGCGTGGCCGGCGTTCAGGTGGGCACGATCGGCGATGTCGAGCTCGAGAACGGCCTGGCCGTCGTCAAGCTCGAGATCGACCACGACTACGAGAACCTGATCCGCCGGGACGCCACCGCGCTACTGCGCCCGAAGACGGCGCTGAAGGACATGTTCCTCGAGGTCGAGCCGGGGACGGGGCCCGTGCTCGAGGCCGGCGGGCGTATCCCCGTGGCCAACACGCTGCCCGACGTCGATCCGGACGAGATCTACTCAGCGCTCGACGCCGACACCCGGCCCTACCTGAGGCTGCTGATCTCGGGCGCGGGCAAGGGGCTGCGTGGCCGGGGCGAGGACCTGGCCGCCACCCTCCGCCGCCTCGAGCCGCTCCACCGGGACCTGGCGCGGGTCACGCGCGCCACGGCCGGGCGGCGCCAGGCGCTGAAGCGCCTGGTCCACAACTACAGCCTTCTTGTCGGCGAGCTGGGGCGGCGCCCCGCCGATCTGCGCCGCCTGGTGCGCGCCTCGAACGGCGTGTTCGAGGCGCTGGCGGGCGAGGCCCCGGAGATCGAGACTTCGGTGGCCCGGCTCCCCGGCGCCCTGCGCGCCACCGAGCGCACGCTCGGCCGGGTGCAGACCTTAGCCGAAGTGCTCGACCCAGCGCTTCGGTCCCTGCTCTCGCCCATCCGCAAGCTGCCGGCCACGAACGCCGCCGTCACGCCCTTCTTCGAGGAAACCGAGCCGGCGATCAGGACCCAGCTACGCCCGTTCGCCCGGGTCGCGCAGCCCTGGACGGACGACCTGCGGGCGGCGGCGAGCGGCATAGCCAAGGCGGCTCCCGACCTCACCGGGGCGCTCTTCGAGCTGAACCGCTTCCTCAACATGGGGGCCCACAATCCGGGCGGCGCCGAGGGCCTCGACGGTCTGTCGGTCCCCGAGCAGAGGGCGCGCCAAGAGGGGTTCCTCTACTGGCTCGCGTGGACCGCCCAGAACGGGGTCTCCCTGTTCTCCACGGCCGACGGGCAGGGGCCCTGGCGGCGCGTGACGCTCTGCGGCGTGCCCACGGCCGTCGTCAACTCCCTCTTGCAGGGAGTCCTCGCCGAGGTGGGCGCGCAGGACCCGGAGTTCGTGGAGCGGCTGATCGGCGGGCCGCTCGCGGGCGGAGTCCAACCGGGAAGCCCGGTCCAGTCGCTGCTCGACACCCAGTTCGGCGGGTGCAACTTCAACGCCCTGCCCACGACCCCCGCGATTCCGCCGCTTCCCGGCGGGCTCCCGCCGCTGGTGCCGGTGCCATGACGAAGGCCGCCCCCAGCATCGGAAAGGTCGCCGCGATGGTCCTGTTCACGCTGTCGGTGTTCGGCCTGCTCATGTTCCTCTGGGTGTCCTTCGGCGGCAATCTCCCGCTGCGGCCCGAGGGCTACCGGTTCAAGGCCGCCTTCCCCGAGGCCGCCCTGCTCGTCGAAGAGGCCGACGTGCGCATGGCCGGTGTGAACATCGGCAAGGTGAAGAGCAGGGAGCTCGCTCCCGGCGGCCGCCGCACGCTGGCGGAGATCGAGGTCGACGAGCGCTTCGCCCCGATCAAGGCGAACACCCGCGCGATCCTGCGCCAGAAGAGCCTCCTGGGCGAGACCTACGTCGAGCTCTCGCCGGGCGGGCCGGGCGGGGACGACCTGCCCGACGGCGGCACCCTGCCGGACGGCCAGATCGACGACACAGTCGAGCTCGACGAGATCTTCAGCATCTTCGACCGGCGCACGAGGAGGAACTTCGAGGCCTGGCTGCGCGAATCCGGGATCGCCTTCTCGGGCGACTATGGCCGCGACGTGAACAACGCGCTCGGTAACGCCGCACCGTTCTTCGAGCACGGAGCGGACCTGCTGCGGCCGCTCGCGGGGCAGGAGCTGGCGCTGCGGCGCCTCGTGCGCAACACCGGCCGCGTGTTCGACGCGATCTCGAGCGAGAACGGCCAGCTGCGCGGCCTGATCGTGAACGGCGATCGGACCTTCGGCGCCCTGGCGTCGCGCGACCAGGCACTCGCGGAGACGTTCCTCATCCTCCCCACCTTCCTGCGCGAGACGCGCGCCACGGTCCAGCGCCTCGAGCGCTTCGCACGCAACACGGACCCGCTGGTGCGCGACCTGCGCGAGCCCGCCACCGACCTCGCGCCCACCTTGCGCGACCTCGGCGACCTCTCGCCCGATCTCGAGGTGCTCTTCGACGACGTCGACCCGCTCGTCGACGCCTCCGAGACGGGCGTGCCGGCCGCCGAGCGCTTCATCCGTGGAGCCGAGCCCGTGCTCGAGTCCACGCACACCTTCCAATCCGAGCTGAACCCGATCCTCGCCTACCTCAGCTTCGCCCGGCAGCAGGTGGCCGACTTCATCACCACCGGCGGCGCGGCTCTGGCGGGCAACGAGGACGGCGGCTATGCGCGCAGCACGCCCGGCGGCAGCGAGCACTACCTGCCGCAGTCGGCGATCATCGACGGCCGCTCCCTGCGGCGGCGGTCGACGCGGCCGTTCTGGGAGCGCGCGAACTCCTACATCGCCCCGAACGCCTACGCCCGCGCCATCTCGCTCGGCGTGATCGAGAGCTTCGACTGCAGGCCGGCCGGCGGCGAGCAGCCCGACCCGTCGGGCTCGGGCGAGAGCGCCGAGCCGCCCTGCTTCGTCGCGCCTCGGTCGCTCTTCCAGAACCAGAAGTACCCGCGGCTCAGCCGTGGGCAGGCGCCGCTGGTGCCGGCGCCGCAGGGCCGCGAGGGCACTCGGCCGGCTACGCCGTGAGCGCCCGGGCCACGCGGTCCACCACCTCACGGTGGAGCGCGACGTTCTCCGCGCGGTCGGTGCGGACCTCGGTCAGCCCCGGCGCCAGCTGCGCGAGGTCGACGCCGGCGGGCGTGGCTATGTGCTCCTCGTAGAGCGCCGGGTCAGCGTGCTCAGCCACCGGCAGAAAGTCGAAGATCGCCCCGCCGCCGTTGTTAAGGCAGACGATCCGCAGGTCGACCCCGGCGCGGCGCGCGGCGAGCAGGCCCCCGACGTCGTGTAGCAGCGCCAGTTCGCCCGTAAGCAGCCAGGTGGGGCGGCCGCTTCCGAGCGCCGCGCCGAGCGCCGAGGAGACAACGCCGTCGATCCCGTTGGCGCCCCGGTTGGCGAGGAAGCGCAGGCGCTTCGGCGACTGGGGGAAGTACGCCTCGACATCTCGGATCGGCATCGACGAGCTGACCCAGACGAGCGCCTCCTCGGGCAGCTCCGGCTCGAGGCCGGCGAGCACCTTGGGCTCGAACGGGTCGGGCGCCTCGGCCAGGGCGGGCGGCACGAGCGCGTCGGCCGCGCGCCAGGATGCGAGCCAGGCCGGATCGCGTTCCATGGTCCGCACCTCGAGCGCCGCGGCCAGCGCGTCGAGCGCCGGAGCGGCGGCCGCGTGCAGCAGGAGCTCGGCGCGGCGGGTCGGCTCGTTCCAGGCGGCGTGTGGGTCGAGCACCACCTGCGGGGCGCCCGCGAGCCACGCGCGCAGCGGCTTCGACGTCGGCGTGTCGCCCACCCGCAGGACCAGCTCGGGCACGTGATCGCGGGCGAACGGCTCCACCCGGAGCAGCACGTCGTAGTGGGCGACCACGTGCGAGCGGTCGTGGTCGCCGCAGCGTGCGCCCGAGGTCGGCTCCGCCAAGAGCGGCCAGCCCGCCCCGGCGGCGAGCCGGGCGGCGGGTTCGGCCACCTTCTCCGAAGTCGGGCCGCAGACGATCGCGCCACGAGGCGTCGCGGCGATGCGCGAGGCGAGTGAGTGCACGTCGTCCGCGTGTGGCGCGCTCGCGTGCTGGCGGAGCTCCGTCCAGGGGCGTCCGTCCTCGCGGCCGGACCAGTCGGCGGCCGGCAGCTCCTCGGCCACCGGCGCCAGAGGCTCCCTGAGTGGGAAGTTCAGGTGCACGGGCCCGGGTCGCCCCCCGCCGGCGGTCCAGTATGCGCGGCAGCCGAGGGCGCGGTGGTGGATGGCGGTCTCACGCCCGGGCTCGTGGGTGCCCACCTCGACGAACCACTTGGCCGCACTGCCGTAGAGGTTCAGCTGGTCGATCGCCTGTCCGGCGCCTACGCCGCGCAGCTCCGGCGGACGGTCGGCGGTGAGCACGATCAGGGGCACACGCGCCTCCCATGCCTCGGCGACGGCGGGGTGGAGGTTGGTGGCCGCGGTGCCGGACGTGCAGGTCACGGCCACCGGGTGCCCGCTCGCCTTGGCCAGCCCCACCGCCACGAAGCCGGCGGAGCGCTCGTCGATCACGGAGACGGCTTCGATGCCGGGGTGACCGGCCAGCGTGAGTATCAGCGGCGCGTTGCGCGAGCCGGGGCACGTCACGGCGTGCCGCATGCCGCACCGCACCAGCTCGTCGACGAACGCCTGGAGCGGCGCGTAGGTGCGGTTGATAGGGATTATCTGCAGCGAGATGGTGGTCTTCATCCCGGGCTTCATGCAGCGTGGCGACGCCTGGCGGCCCGTCGCGGAGCTCCTCCCCGAACGCTATCCGAGCACCCTGCTCGACCACCGTGAGCACACTTTCGAGGGACGGCTGCGGGAGATAGCGGCGGCTGCCTCGCCGGAACACGCCTCGACCCCGGACGTCTCGCCCGTACTGGTCGGATACTCGCTGGGCGGTCGCCTCGCGCTCAGGGCGGTCCTGCGCGAGCCGGGCCGCCACGCGGGCCTCGTGACGGTGAGCACCACCGCCGGGATCGACGATCCGCCGGCGCGCACCGCCCGGGCGGAGGCCGACGAGCGCCTGGCGGCCTGGATCGAGGCGTCACCGATGGAGGACGTGGTGGGCGTCTGGGAGCGCCAGCCGCTGTTCGCCGACCAGGCCGAGGCCCTCGTCGAGCAGCAGCGGCCCGGCCGCCTCAGCCACGACCCCGCCTCGCTCGCCCTGCTGCTCCGAACCGCCGGCCAGGGCGTGCTCGAGCCGGTCTGGCACGACCTGCTCCGCCTCGATCTCCCCGTCCTGGCGATCGCGGGCGCCCGCGACGACGGCTACGTGCGCGCGGCGCGCCGAATCGCCGAGACCGCGCCACGGGGGCGGGCGGCGATCGTGGCCGAGGCGGGCCATGCGCCGCAGCTGCAGCAGCCGGAGGAGGTGGCGCGGCTGATCGTGGATTTCCTCGACGGCTTCCGGTAGCTACGGCGTGGGGGCCGGGAGGGATCCGAGCTCCTCTTCGACGGCCAGGCCGATCGCCGGCAGCGCCCGATCGCCCCGCCGGGCCGTCGAGCTCCAGACCCACCGGGAGGCCGTCTCGCGTGAGGCCGGCCGGGAGGCTCAGCCCGGGGATGCCGGCCCCGGCGCCGGGATCCGTGTGACGGATGTAGGTGAAGAAGGTCGGTACCGGCCGCCCGTTCAGCTCAACGGTCTCGTCCTGGCCGATTTGCCTCGCCGGCAGGGGTGTGGTGGGGAGGACCAGGGCGTCGAGCCCGTTGTCGACGAACGCTTGCCGGTACGCGGCCTGGAGCATCGGTCGCTTGGCGAGGGCCTCCCGGTATCGGCTCGCGGGAGGACCTTCCGAGAGCGCTGGGGTGAGGGGGTTGGTCACGAAACCGGACGGATTTTCCCGAAATGTGCCCGACCCCCCGGGACGCCTGGCCGTGACGGGGCCCTCACCCCAGCACCTCGACGGTCACCTCGGCCAAAGCCTCCTCGTCCACGGCAACCCCCAACCCCGGCCCCGCCGGCACCTTCAGCGTGCCGCGCCGCGGCGGCTCGAGCGCCGAGGCGATCCGGGCGTCGAAGAGGTCGAGCGTGGCCAGGCCGCAGGCGAGCGAGAGGTTCTCCGCCGCCGCGAGCTGCAGGGCGGCCGCGATCCCCCAGGGGCCGTCCATCGTGCTCGACAGGAAGGCGCCCAGGCCGCCGCCGCGGGCGGTGTGCAGCGCCCGTCGCGCGGGGCGGAAGCCGCCGCTCCCCGCGAGCTTGACGTTCACCACGTCGCAGGCCTCGAGCTCGATCGCCCGCTCGACGTCCTCGGCAGTCGCGACGGGCTCGTCGGCCGCGATCGGGGTGGAGACCCGCTGGCGCACCTGGGCGAGCTCCTCGAGCGTGGCGCAGGGCTGCTCGACGAACTCGAGGTCGTGGTCCTCGATCGCGCGGATCGACTGCACCGCCTCGTCGACCGACCAGGCGCCGTTGGCGTCGACGCGCACCGCCGGCCACGGTCCCACGGCGTTTCGCACCGCCGCCACGCGGTCGGCGTCGTCCGGGAGCCCGACCT
Source organism: Thermoleophilaceae bacterium (assembly GCA_036519295.1). Taxonomy (GTDB): domain Bacteria; phylum Actinomycetota; class Thermoleophilia; order Solirubrobacterales; family Thermoleophilaceae; genus JACVRW01. The sequence goes on along the minus strand of DATDLN010000132.1, from coordinate 3,531 downwards.
TGAGCTTGAAGGAGGCGTAGCCGTCGCGCAGGCCCGCCCGGGCGGCCGCGGCCACCTCCTCCGGCGGCCCCCCGCCGAGCGTGAGGTTCACAGCGAGCGAGTCCTTCGCGGGCTCGGCCAGGGGACGCCCGTCGCGTCGCGCCTGGAGATCGAGCCGGGCGATCTCCTCCGCAGCGCGTGCCTGTGGCGGGCGCCGCCCAGCGCCGCCGCTGAGCGCCGCGACGGCACGCTCGATCGGCACGCCGTCGTAGGGCTCGAACGGCGCCGCCTCGCCGAAGCCCGCAGCGCCGTCCGGGTGCTCGAGACGCAGCAGCAGGAGTTCGCGCGCGCTCACCACGCCGCTCGAGGTCACGAACGGCCGCCTGAACGGGATCGCGAGCCGGAGCAGGGTGCGCTTCACGACAACAGCACGCCGACGGCGAGCAGCACCGAGAAAACCGCCAGCAGTCGGCCGGTCCCGGCGAGCGCCTGGTTCAGCGCGACTCCGTCGCTCCGAATCGAAACCGTGCGGAGGAGCGGCGGCACGAGCGGCATCGCCGCAAGCGCGAGCAGAACCCAGGGCGAAAGCGGCGCGACGAGGGCCACCGGCACGGCGAATGACGACACGACCATCGCGCCGAACAGCCTGCGCGCTCGCTGCCGGCCGAGCTTCACCGCCAGCGTCCGCTTGCCCGCCCGCCGATCGGTGTCGATGTCGCGGATGTTGTTCACCACCAGGATCGCCGCCGCCAGCAGTCCGACCGGCACCGCAAGCGCGAAGGCCTCCCAGCGCAGCTCCTCCGTTTGCACGAAGTACGAGCCGGCCACGGCCACGATGCCGAAGAAGAGGAATACGAACAGCTCGCCCAGGCCCTCGTAGCCGTACGGGCGGGGACCTCCCGTGTAGAGGACGCCGGCGAGTATCGACGCCGCGCCCACCGCCAGCAGCTCCCAGCCCGCCACTGCCGCCAGGTAGAGCCCGGCGGCCACCGCTATGCCGAAGGCGACGTAGGTGCCCACCAGGACGCGCTTTGGCGGCATCAATCCGCCGGCCGTCACCCGCACAGGGCCGAGCCGGTCCTCGGCGTCCGCCCCCCGGCGGGCGTCCGAGTAGTCGTTCGACAGGTTGGTGCCGATCTGGATGAACACGCTGCCGACGAGCGCGGCTATGAAGGGCAGCGCGCGGAAGACGTCCTCGGAGCCGGCGAGCGCCGTGCCCACCAGCACGGGCGAGATCGCGGCCGGAAGCGTGCGCGGGCGCGCCGCCAGCAGCCAGAGGCGGAGGGTGCCGCGCGGGACCGCGGCCGGCGCCCGGCTCACGGTCGCTTCGGGAACTTCCCGAAGTCGGGCGCCCGCTTCTCCCTGTACGCGTCGCGCCCCTCCTGCGCCTCCTCGCTCATGTAGAAGAGCAGGTTGGCGTCGTGGGCGAGCTGCTGGATTCCGGCCAGCCCGTCCTCCGCGGCATTGAAGCTCGCCTTCAGCAGCCGCAGGGAGAATGGCGACAGGGCGAGCATCTCGCGGCACCAGCGGACAGTCGCCTCCTCGAGCTCCTCGAGCGGGACGACGGTGTTCACGAGGCCCATGTCGAGCGCCTCGGCCGCCGTGTACTGGCGGCACAGGAACCAGATCTCCTTGGCCTTCTTGGGGCCGACCTGAGCAGCCAGCAGGCTGGCGCCGAAGCCGCCGTCGAAGCTCCCGACCTGGGGGCCGGTCTGGCCGAACCGGGCGTTGTCGGCCGCGATGGTGAGGTCGCAGACGACGTGCAGCACGTGGCCACCGCCGATCGCGTAGCCGGCGACCATCGCGACGACCGGCTTCGGCAGGCGCCGCATCTGCAGGTGCAGGTCGGTCACGTGGAAACGCCCCACGGTCGCCCCCGCAGCGACGTAGCCGGCGTCGCCGCGCACGCGCTGGTCGCCCCCGGAGCAGAAGGCGAGCGGACCCTCGCCGGTAAGCACGATCACGCCGATCTCGGTGTCCTCGCGGGCCCGCTCGAATGCCTCCGAGAGCTCGACGACGGTCTCCGGCCGGAAGGCGTTGCGCACCTTCGGCCGGTCGATCGTGATCTTCGCGATGCCCTCCGCCAGCTCGTAGCGAATGTCCTGGTAATCGCCGCCTCCCGGCCGCCAGTGGGCGGCGGGCCGGACGCGGCGCTGGGCCTGCTGCTCGGTCCACTCCTGGGTCGCCATGCGGCCTCGTACGATAGTTGCGCTGGACGAGTGGCTGACTTCCGCGGCGCGCGCCCGCCCCGACCACACGGCGGTCGTCGTCGCGGGGCGCGCGGTCACCTACGCGGAGCTGCACGAGCGGGCCGACCGGATGGCCCGCCGGCTGGCGGCGCGGCCCGGCGAGCGCGTGGCCACCGCGTTCCCGCCCGGGCTCGAGTTCTGCGAGTTGCTTCACGCCGCGCCGCGGCGAGGCGCGGTCTTCGTGCCCCTCGATCCGGCCCGGCCGGGGGCGCCGGAGCCCGCATTGGCGGAGCGCGGCACCGACGCCGGCCTGCTCGAGACGATCGATCCGGATGCGGTTCACACCGTGATCCACACCTCCGGCACGACGGGTGAGCCCAAGGCGGTCGAGCTGACCTACGCCAACCATGCCGCCAGCGCGGCTGCATCCGCCGACGCGCTCGGCGTTGACGCGGACGACCGCTGGCTCTGCCCGCTGCCGTTGCACCATGTGGGCGGGTTCGGCGTGCTGATCCGCTCCGTGATCAATCGAACCACGGCGGTCATCCACGAGCGCTTCGATGTCGCGCGCGTGAAGCATGCGCTCGAGGCGGGCGAGGTCACGCTGGCGTCGCTCGTCCCAACCATGCTCGTGCGCCTTCGTGAGGCCGGCCTGCGCGAGGCCCCCGGCCTGCGGGCGATCGCGCTCGGCGGCGGGCCGATCCCGGCGGGCCTGCTCGAGTGGGCGCGCGACACCGGCATCCCGCTCGTGCCGGTCTACGGCATGACCGAGACCTGTTCGCAGATCGTGGCAGGCAGCCCGGGCCGCGCGCTGCGCGGGGCGGAGCTCGAGATCGCCCCGGACGGCGAGATCCTGGTTCGCGGCCCGATGGTCGCCCGAGGGGAGCTCGGCGCCGACGGCTGGCTCCACACAGGCGACCTCGGCCGCATCGACGCGGACGGGCGTCTCCACGTCGAGGGCCGGCTGAAGGAGCTGATCGTGACCGGCGGCGAGAACGTGGCGCCGCTCGAGGTCGAGCAGGCATTGCTCGCCCACCCGGCCGTCGTGGACGCCGGGGTCGTGGGGCGGTCGGATCCGGAGTGGGGCGAGGCGGTGACCGCGTTCGTTGTGCTGCGCCGGCCCGCCAGCGGCGAGGAGCTGCGGGCCTGGTGCCGCAAGCGCCTGGAGCCCTACAAGGTGCCCAAACTCGTCGAGGAAGTCGAGGCGCTCCCGCGCAACGTTGGCGGAAAGCTGCTTCGCGACCGGCTCCGAAGCTAGTCAGGTCGGCATCTTGCTACGGCCCTCGCGGCCTTTTTGGGCGCTCTCGTCGGCCGCCCGACGCGAAAGGCCGAACGGCTTCTGCAGCCATCGCCCCAGCTTGCC